>CAZFWN010000017.1:0-25376 GCA_964522745.1 uncultured Ktedonobacterales bacterium | reverse complement strand
GCGCGAAAGGAGACACCCATGAACCTGCAAAGTGGGATCGAAACCGCAAGTGAAGCCACCTCTGAATTGTTGTCCTTTTCATCTGAGGCCGCCAGCGAGCAAAAGCTGCCCGCCGGGTGGGCATGGACTCCTGAAGAGCAGGCTGCCCTGCTGCGGCTGCGGCACTGGTATCAGAACGGTGGCAGTGATCGCGCCAGTGTTGCGCGCCATCTGGAGTTTCTCAAGCGGCTGGTGAGCAGTGGCAGGCTGGCCCTGTAGCCAGCAACGATGCTCTGCTCGGAAGGTAGATTCGAAACAGGCAGCGATCCTGCCTCAATTAGAAAGATGCAGGCATCGCCTGCAAGAAAGGGTTCACTTATGTTGGCACAACGACTCAGGCGCCTGGCGGGTCCGGCGTTCACAGCAGGCGGATTGCTGTGGATCACACTGTACGTGAGTATCGTCATCGTTGGGGTGATGACCGGCAAACTCGCGCCTACTCCCGATGCGCACTCGCCGCTGCTCGTGCGTGTTGGCATCTGGTTCTTGCCCATCTCGGCGCTGATCCTGGGCGTGGGCCTGCTGGGCATGTTTGCCCGGCTGGAAGGCCGTGCTAGAGGGTTAGGCATCACGGGCGTGGTGTTTACCGTCTCTGGCGCTCGTGCTGGGTCTGAGCGATCTGATTGTCCTCAGTGGCATCTTTGGAAGCAGTGCGTCTCTTAACAGCACTTTCGGCGGTTTTGCCGCGTTTGCGGCGAGTATCGGGACGGGCTTCCTGGGGTGGGCGGCCTTGCGCGCACACGCGCTCTCACGTCCGCTCGGTTGGGCGTTGATCCTCATTGGCCTCACCACCATCCCGATCCTTTTTGCCACGCCGCTGCCCATCGGCCCGGACTGGGCCACCGATTTCCTGGCCTTCTTGCTGAGCGGGATCGCCTATAGCTTTGTAGGTATGCGGATGCCACCTGCGCGCCAACCGGCAAGCGAGGCTACCACAAGTGCGGCGCCTCAGTTGGCAGCGCAGCCGAAATAACACGTCAATCACCGGGCCTGGCCCATGCGGGCCAGGCTCCTTGAGAGAAGGGGTCTGGCATATGGCAAACAACACGGCACCGGCGGTTCGGCCACCATCCCTGTTCTGGAAGACGCTCCAGTTTCCCCTGATACGCATCGTCTTGGGCATTGTGTTCGTGGGCATTGGGGTAGCTGCGGCGCAATTCATCATCAGCCTGCTCAAGCAGGTGTTTGCGCTGAGCAGCCCGCTGCCTATCGCGTTCGACCTGCTAGAAATCCTCCTGGTTGTGCTTGCAACCTCCCTGGCCTACGGAGCCTATGTGCATCTGATTGAACAGCGTCCTGTTATGGAACTGGTAAGAAAGCAGGCTACTGGAGAACTTGGGATCGGGATGCTCTTTGGCGTGGGCCTGTTCACCATCGTGATAGCCATCCTGTGGCTGCTAGGTACGTATCGGGTGACGGGGTTGAATGCGTGGCGAGTGTTCATCGTTGCCCCGGTAGCTGACGTGCCTTCTGCGTTCATCCAACAACTGCTCTTGCTTGGTATCCTCTTCAGAATCATGGAGCAAGCCATCGGGCGGTGGAAAGCCCTGCTGATTACAATCATGCTCTTCGGGCTGGTGCATCTCATCGGCATTCCTCACATTACCGTGATGGACATCATCAGCATTTTGCTGGCGGGCCTGCTCTTCACCATGACCTACCTCCTAACCCGAACGTTATGGCTGCCCATCGGTTTCTCTATGGCGTGGGAGGTCACAAAAGATGGCATCTTTGGAGCTGGTGTGGCTGGAACATCTGGTGTTGCGCTCCAGGGATGGGTGCGCGCTGATCTCAGCGGACCCGCACTCTTGACCGGAGGCGCCTCTGGAGCGCAAGCCTCTCTCGTGACCATCGTGGTCATCCTGGCTGTTGCTCTCGCGCTGCTTGTGAGAGCGAAGCAGCACAAGCCTCTGGTGGTTACAGTCTCATAGTATCGCACATTGAGCATACAACGCACTTGACAAGAAAGGAACCGCCCGATGTCTACCATCACTGCGCTATAGCATCCTGAGACCACCTCGCGGCTCCGCCAGAGCATCACCCAGCATCCGTTGCTCGCCTATTTCAGCATCGCCTTTGCGGGCGCCTGACTGTTTGTGTCGCCGCTGGTTCTTTCTAAAGCGGGCCTGGGCCTGCTGGCCTTCACCTTACCCGCGCTGCTCATCATCATCGGCACCAGAGGGCGTCTGTCCTACCATCCAGAACAGGTTCCGCAAGCAGCGAAGGCGCCCGCGACTCCCGTTGCAAGCTGAGCGGAGGAACCAATGTACACCGACACAACGCTTGAACACTTCTGGCAGGACTTTTTGCAGGTACACCCACATCTCAAGGCGACTGGCTATTATGAGGCGTTTGCCTTTGGCAATACGGAACGGATGGCAAGAGAGCTGGCTGCCCCCTGGTGGTCAGCGGGGTGAAAACAGCTACCTCGTCCTTGCTGTGGACGACGGAGCAACAAAAGAAGCCCCTGGAGAAGGAGAGAGAACCCTGGAATGGTGGAAGGAACATCTTTGGAACTATTATGCCCAGGAGTGTTTGCAGCTTGGCAGGCAAGCCACAGAAGAAATGCCGCTCATTTGTGAGCGGTTCAGGGTCGTCTAGCAGCAATAATTCCGAACGCGGGCCATGCCGGAACCTATCCGTGTGTCGATGAGGTGATGCGTATCCTGGTCCAATAGCTCGCCTGGAACGGCTCATCCAAACGTCTGCGCTCCTGCCTGCTCTCGTGTAAGAGCAGGCAGGAGCGCGCGAAGCATCAAGCTCCAGCGCCTTTCTGGGACGCGCGCCGCTGGCGCTTGCGCCACCAGCGCATCGGGACACGCATGGGCGTCGCCATGACATAGAGCATGGTGCGGGCACCGGCATTGAACCAGATATTTTTGGCCTGGGACCACTGCATCCTGCGATCTACACAAACCGACTGGGTTTCCACCTGTGGCGCATCGACGTCGAAGTAGGTAGCCAGGGACTTCAGGGTATGTCGCCAGAGGGAATCTTCATACCTTGAAAAACCCAGGCGGAAGAACAGTTCATAGATCGGGTCGTTAGTGCGCATGAGTGTCTGAATCTGGGCCACCGTTCCATTGTCCTCTTCAGAGGCGCTGAAGGTAATCCAACTGGCAAACACATGGCCTTCCGGGGTCATAAAGGTGAAGGATTCCTCATCGGCATAGAGGACCATCACGCCAGTCGAGATCGGCATCCCAACAGGCGCCGCGTTAATTAACCCCACCACTCCAGGGGCAATGCCGGCGAGCGGTCCGTAGAAGCGATTGCCCCTGGGCCAGAACTCCGGGAAGTGTTCCTTCCAAACCGTAATGACTCCAGTTGGCAAGACCTTCGCTCCGTTCAGGCGAACGCGGTAGGTTTTCTGCCACATCGGACCAAAGCCTTGCAAGGGGCCAACCGGGTGCTTCCCTTGCACGTTCAGGTTGATCGCGCTGCTGGGCACCGGCCCCAGTTTCAACGACGAGACCTTGCGCGCCCAATGATCGGCGTCGCGGGGTGTTTCCTCCTCAGGGGCCATGTTTCCCTCTTCAGGGGCTATGGATGAAGACATCATGGGTCATCTCCTTTTTCTTTTGAGCCGCCCTGGAGAGGCTCAGAGCAGGTGCATCGCGTCCAGCGCCTCGGCCTCGCTGCCAAAAATCCTGATGGCATCGTTCAATCGGGTCAGTTCAAAAATGTAGCGGTAATGCTCGCTCAGGCCAAAAGCACAGAGCCGCTGCTTCTGGCGGTTGACGCGAATGAGCAGGGTGACAAGCAGGCCAATGCCACTGCTGTTCATGTACTCCAACCCGCTGAAATTTAAGAGCAAGACGCGGGTGGTGGGGCTGCTGGCCTCGGTGTAGGCGGCCATCAGCGCGTTCTCGGCAGAGGCCGTCACCTCGCCCTGGATGTCGATAATGCTCGTCACGGCACTGACCTGACGAACACCAACTTGCATTTTTGCTACGTGCATGGAGGTTCTCCTTTTTTCTGCAAGCTTTCTATGATCCTGTTGTTCATGCTCAGCTGCGCCCCAGCAGGCATTCGTTGCTTAATTTGCAGGGCACAGAGCGCTTTGTCAGCACCGGCCAGGTCCAGTCACTATCCACCTGCTGAGCGCCCCTCTCTCCTGGAAGAGTACACACCTGGGTCTGATTGCTCTCCAGCCGTTGCAGTGTAACCATCGTTACATCGTCCTCCTGCTCCCACGCTGGGCCAGTAAAGCCCTCCAGTTGGTGCAGCAGGAACTCAATCACCCCGGCAGCGCCGTCCCAGTCCGCGAGGAGGCTCATGAGCCGAGGAAAGCCAAACATCTCCCGCTCTGGGTTATGCGCTTCTACCAGCCCATCGCTGTAAAACAGCACCCGCTCGCCTGGTGCCAGCGTGGTTTCCTGCTCCTCATAGCTCATCCCCGGCAGCAGCCCCAGCGGCATGCCTGTGGCGCGCAGTTCTGCGGTGCCGCCCTTCTGGTGGCGATAAGGCAGGTCATGCCCGGCATTGGCGTAGTGCAATCGCCCGGTGGCTGGGTCCAGAATGGCATAGAAACAGGTGACAAACATCTTGGGTGGAATATCCGGGCAGAGGAGATCATTGGCCTGCGCCAGCGCCTGGCCCGGCGAGACCTGCGCCTGCGCGGCGGAGCGCAGGATGCTACGAGTCGTTGCCATGACCAGGGCGGCGGGCACGCCCTTATCGGTGACATCACCAATGACCAGCCCCAGCCGTCCATCCTCAAAAGGGATGAAGTCGTAGAAATCACCGCCCACCGCGCGGGCGGGCTGATAATAGGCGCCCACCTGCCAGCCGGGGAGCGCGGGCAATTGCTTCGGCAAGAGGGTCTGTTGAATGATCCGCGCCACTCGCAGTTCCTGCTCGATCCGCTCATGCGTGCGGAACGCCTCCTGCTGCTCGCGCACCAACTGAGCCACTCGGACAGCGGGCGCCGCGTGCGTCGCCAGAGCATGGAGCAGACCCCGATCATATGCCGAGTAGTCCTGCTCGCTCAAGCGCGAACCCAGATTGAGCAAACCAACCAGTTCTCCCTGACTCACCAGCGGGATCGCCAGCGTCACCCCCGCTGCCTTGAGCGCGCGTAGTGCAGGCGAATCCAGATGCAGCGTGTTGATCTCGACGGCCCAGGGGGCACTGAGGATATACGCGACGAATGGGTCGTTTGAGGCAATGGCGATGGCCTTAGCCTCTGGCTGGCGCGTTCCCGAACCCGCAAGCATCGGCAGTCTCTGCGTTTCAGCGGGGCTGGAGTTGTGCCGAATAATCATCTGAGCCATCTGAGCCACTCCTCTGCTTCTCTCAAGTCGAGGGCTAATAGATGATAGAAAGGGTTACTACGATGGGAATCAGGATAACGATGACCAGCAGAACCCCCACACCGGCCAGGATCAGCCGACCCCTGGGATGGCCCAGATTGACCGTTCTGCCAGGGCTGAAGCGTTTGGGCACCCAGAGTGCCGGGTTCTGGGGATTGACATAGAAGACGCCGAGTTTCCAGGCACTCGCTTCCTCGCGCGACGAAATACGTTCTTTCATTGATGCTGCTCCTTTCCGCAGGTGAGACCGACCAGAGCCAGTATTGGGCAGGCGAGCCGATGGTTGCCGTGCTGGCTGGCATCCTGGCCGGTCCACTACATGGATGTTCCTCCGGTGAATACTTACGAGTGATAGGCCGCGTGATAGACCGGCGCGCCACAGGTCGGGCAGAACTGAGCGCCTGGCTCTTGGACTGGATGTCCGTTGGCACACTGGGAGGCGGCTGGCGCCTGGACCTGCTGGTACGTCGAAGGCCCGGATGGATACCCAATCCCCGGCTGCTGAGCATGGGCCAGTGGTGCCATCTGAGTGCTTTCCACCGGATAGCCATATCCATTGCCATACACCCCAGTAGCTTGAGTCGCCTGGTAGGGCTGAGGCGCGGATGGATAGGCCAGACCGGGTTGAGGAGTGCTGGCCTGAGCAGGCATGCCCGGCAGGACTGTTGCCGCCTGGCTCCCGTTGTACCAGGGCATTGCGGCGGCAGGCACAACAGCCGGCTGGGCTGACGCGCGGCGCTTGAGCAGCAGCACTACCACCAGTGTCAGCAGGAGAACCACGACCAGCCCCCCACCGGCTGCTCCAAAGATCAGCGCGTAGTTTGTAGGCGGCGGGCAATCGCTGGGGGTAGCTTTGGCCTGGGCATTCCTGAGCAAAGGTTGGATACCGCCAAACGATGGGTAGTTCTGATGCAGTTTGTTCAGGTCGCTTGCCGCATTGGTGAAGTGGCAGGTGCCGCTCGCATCGTACTCATTGACCGCTTTCGTCCACAGCGTCTCAAAGGCTCCTTGCCCGCTGTTGTTGACTCCCGCTTGCCGGACATATTCCTCGGCGACACTGCTGGAAACCAGGCTCACCACCCGTCCCGTATCCGAGCCTTGATCCACAAAGCCAATGATCCGCCCCTGGTCATCAATGACGGGTCCACCACTAGAGCCATGATTGGCAATCGCATCGGTCTCATAGTAGAGCGTGCCGCCTACCGTTTTTTGCGCGGTCAGCCGGCCCGTCTCCACCGTAGAGGTAAGCAGGCTGCTGATCGTACCAGCGTCGCTCTGGGAGGGATTGAGTAAGGGAGTAAAATCTCCGGTGCCACTCCCACCATTGCCGGTCACCTGATCGGCATCGCCAGGATAGGCAACCGCCGTGATCGTCTCACCTACACTCACCTGAGAGGCATCGGCCAGCGTCAGGTTGGGCATGTCCTGGGCACCAACCTTGATGATGGCGGTATCCTGTTTGTCGATAGGCGAATTGACCACGATGCGTGTAATCGGATAGCTGATTACCTGGGCCGTGTTCTGGAGTTGGCCGGTGTAGGCTGTTGAAAGGAAAACGGTCTGGCTGACGACCTGGATAATCACCTGAACTTGATTGGGGTGGTTCTCCAGGAAGGAGAGGACGGAGTTAGGATCCAGACCATAGCGCTGGCCGATATCCTGGGCGGCGGCTTGAAGAACAATATCCACATCGGCCTGATTGTTCGTGCCATGATCGACCACATGGTCTGCGGTCAGGATGTAGCCATCTGGACTGATAAAGGCGCCTGATCCTGAAGAAGCCCATTGAAAGGCGCCATTTTGTGGAGAGACGATGTCCGAGCCATCGGAAAGGCACGCATGGCAGACTAGGCCGCCTTGCAGCGCCGAGATGATGCGGACAACGGCTGGGCTATCTCGCAGAACCGCCTGGTCAGTGCTGGTATCGCCGGGTGTGTGCGCACTGGCAACCGCCCCTCCCAGGAGCGTCGTGGAAAGAGCAGCCAGGGTCAAGAATACGACAAAAATGAAGTTGCGAGGCAAGAAACGAAACATGACAAAACCTCCTATGATGTCGAGACAGGGTACATTGTCTGTCCTTCCTGGGACTGGCTGAAAGCGGCCTTCCTATTCGTTGCTAGCGAAAGTATAGAATCCAGCCAGGGTTGAACACATCGCGCCAAGGAGGGATTTCTGCTGCTACTTTGGTAGGGGGAGGCAGCACTTGCAAAAGGGGGAGGCGTTTGCTGGGCTTGCCCTGCTTGGGGAGAGTCAGAAAACTTCGCCCACCTTGGGCATTGTCACATTGTGCCTGAATATCAACCCTATCTGGTGAGATTGTCCACCAGATAGGGCTTGTTTTCGCCATCAAGGACCAGGAGCCGAGGGCTAAAACGCTCTATCATGGTGCGCTCATTGCGGGCAAACACCACCGTTTCAAGCATCAGAACGGGACAAGCGAGGCGTGGGAAATACACGCCTGTTGGGTGAAGGAAACCTTGCTCGAAGACGTGGCGCGCTTCACGGAGTTCTTTTTCTTCAAGCGGGGCGTAGGTCCAGTAGATGAGTGCCACCAGATGGAGGCTTTGCTGAAGTTGTTTGCCCATCACCAGAAGATTCTGTGCTTTTATGCGCAAGGCATGAGGGGCAAAGCGCTCGAACTCGATGAGACAGCGTATCTGCCAGGGATCGCTTGAAAACCAGACAGCATCCGGGCGCTTTGCGCCATCCCCAGTCAGCAGCTTATCCAGGCGATCAAAGACAGGCATATCGCTCACCGGCGCAAAGCCGAGTTGCTGGCCGAGCAAGACCAGGGCAGAAAGCATGTAGGCGTGCAGAGAGCCTTCCTCAATCCCTTCACCAAACAACGGCGGGTAGAGAGCGGGCAGAATCGCTTGATTGCGCAACCGTAATACCAGTTGGACAGCAATTTGATAGCCAGGATGAGCGCCTGGTAATGGATCGTTCACGATCCCTGGCCTTTCCACTGGCGCACAACATCAGGCGATTCGCCTCCATGAATCAGCACCTTTTGGCCTACTTTCACCAGCAAAGGGGCCAGAATAGCTCGCCCGCTCACTAGCGCCTCGCCGGTAGAGAGCGAGGGAAGTTCCTTAATATCAAGTTCCGAGAAGAAATCAGAGGTGCCGCGAATGAACGCCTGATCGTCGGGATTTTTGATGCGCATGGTGATGATAGTATTCGCCTGGCTGGTTACATCACTATCGAGCTTGCTGGGACGCTGGCTAATAATGGCTGCGCCGACGCCAAACTTGCGGCCCTCGGCAAAGATTTTTTTAATGATCGGTAAGGCGATACTTGCCTCACGCGCTGGAGCAAAGGTATGGCCCTCCTCGATGACCACAAAGACAGGCCGAATGCGATCCTGGCTATCCTGAGCCGCCCGCAGGATTTCACTACAGATCAGCGCAACCACCACTTGCATCGAGGTCCGCGATAAGCCTTGCAAATCGATAATGGCGATCCGCCCAACCGCGTCAGCAGGGGTCAGACGTTGAGCACGTCCCACCATCTGGCGCACGTCGAATGGCCGCAAGCCCTGCTCATAAAAGGCGTTGGCGTCGCTGAGCAAATTGCGTAAGCGCAGGGCGACAATAGAGGCACTGCGCACGTTGATACTCTTCTGCTCACCTTGAGAAAGTTCCCCCCAGGTCGAGAGACGTTCCAACTCTCGCCCACACAGATCAAGCAGATCACGCGGATCGCGTGGCGCGAGAAAGTGCTTCTCCCAATATTTCAGCGCAACCTGGAGGAGGCGCTGCTGCGGTTCGGTGCTGTCAGGGAAGACCGTTGCCAACTCATCGGCGCTCATCTCGTCCAGCCCCAGCGCCAGCAGATGATGCTGGTTGTTATAGCGAGCAGAGAATTCTCGCGTGCGCGGCGCGTACACGTGGATGCCGCCACCGCTTTCCTGCAATTCCTGAAGCCTGCTGCGCAGCGCGAGGAGGTCTCGCGCCTCCTGTTCGGGCAGCGTCGCGTAGGTCTCCTCTGAAGCAAAATTGACCATTCCCCCGCGAAAGGCCCGGCCATACTCGCCATGCGGATCGAAGATGACAATGCTGGCGTTTGCATCAACAAGCATGCGCTCGATCATCCTGCCAATGGTATAGCTTTTGCCCGCGCCAGTCATCGCCAGGACGGCCAGATGTTCGGTGACAATGCGGTTCACGTCAATATAGACGGGCACCACATTGTCGCCGCGCTCATAGCCCACCAGATTGCCTAACCAGATATTCGTCTCAGGCGAGTATTCATAGAACTCGCGCAGAAAAGCAAAATCTACACCATAGACCCTGGCTCCTGGCTCCAGAGGTCGGCGCGGAATACGGACCTCCCCGGTCTGGGGGTCTCGGTAGCCAAGCAATTCCAGGTAGTGGGTCACATGAGAAGGATCTGATACACTGAAGGAAAAAGCCAGGAGGGCAGAAGGATGGTCACAATCCCCATCTGCTGTCGCCATTGTGGGAGTAATCGAGTGGTCCGGAATGGGCATGCGCCCAACGGGAAACAGAGCTATCGCTGTCGTGCGTGCCAACGGCAAAGCCGTGAGCATGCAACTCCGCTTCCAAATCGCTCTCCATGCATGAAGCCTGCCTTCTCCTCTTCCTCCATCGCTATAATGCCGACTGTGCTGTCCTTCTCTACCGCCTCAAGCAATGGGGAGTGTCAATTCTTCAACCTCTCCAGCCTGGCATATTTTTTGCAATACTGACGGCGTTTTTCTCTGGGCAATCGGTGTTCCCTAGTGGGTCAGTTGCCATATGCGATAGGAATGTGAGAAGCTGAACCAAAACATCGGGCAGGGGAGCGGCGATGTCCCGTTCAGCCGTGGAGCCCTTAAGACCGTTGACCGACGAGGAGCGAAAGGAATTGCAGCGCGGAGCCGAGCCTCACGCGAAAGCCGTATCCACCACCAACGAGCGGTGGCTTTGCTGGCTGTCGCCCAGGGGAACAACTTGAGTGAGGCCGCCGCCTGGTCGGCTGGAAAAGTCATGCCCCGATGACGAAGGTGACCAGGCGGTTTAATCGTCTGGGCTTGGGGGCCTTGGATGATTTGTCCAGGCCGGGACCTCACCGAATGTATGGGCCAGCGACGCAGGCCCGGATTCTCCAAGAAGTCCGCCGGCGGCTCCAGCAGTGGTTCCAGCAGGGCGCCGCTGGCAAGCGTGGGATCCTTTTCCAGCCGCCGAGCAACTGGATCAGATGTGCCCTCCTTTGCGCATGCTGCTCATTTTGGATAATCTGGCAGGCCATTACAGTCGCGAGTTGGTGAGGTGGTGCCATGAGCGTGGGATTGGGCTCTTGTACACCCCCTGTGCAGGTTCGTGGCTCAATATGGCTGAATCGGTGCAGCGGATTCTTATCCGACGAGCAGTGGAGGGACACCATATCTATGATGTCGAGATCCTCAAAGACTGGCTTCGGGACACCTGCGAGGGATGGAATCGTCGCCCCACCCCGTTCATCTGGGGAGGGAAGCGACATGCCCGCCGCGACCGTGCCTATGCCCGTCGCCATCGGCAGGGAGGATCAGGAGCTACCACTCAGTACGTCCTCCTACGCCGGGTTCGTTCGGTGCGCTATTACAAACGGGTCAGCAATGCCATCGCACATGGCAACTGACCCACTAGTGAGCCACCTTTTGCCAGCGCGGTTTCTCCCGGACGCACTCTGCTTTTTCTACCCAAAAAGCATTTGAGCAAATAGTAAATAGCCAATCAATAATGGAGTATCTCTATGGCAGCATTCTATACCAGGCTACGAATGCCCTCCCATGTCACCACCTCTGCTGAACCCTTCACTAGAAAACAAGACCATCTGGAACTCATGTGGGATGTCTATCACCGAGCCAAGGCCGGGCAGACGGGCATGATCCTGCTAATTGGCGAGCCGGGAATTGGCAAAACCTATCTTTTAAAGCACATCGCCGCCCGCGCTACGCAAGAGGGGGCGACAATCCTTCAAGGCCATGCCTCAGCAACTGAGGGGATGCCTCCCTATCTGCCTTTCTTGGAGGCGTTGGGGCAGTATATTCGCAATGCGCCCGTAGACCAATTACGTGAGCAAACCGCTCTGGCGCCTGAAGCTCTTGCCACCATTTTGCCCGAACTCAGCACACGCCTGGGCGAACTGCCAACTTCCTACTCGCAGTATCATGATCAACGACGCTTGCGGCTTTACGAGGCGATTGGCGCCTTTCTGGAAGCGATGAGTATGGCTCACCCGGTTGTCCTGGTCCTTGACGACCTCCATCTGGCAGATGCTGAAAGCCTCGCTTTGCTCTGTCATATTGCCTGTCACCACCCAAGCGCGCGCCTCCTTATCATAGGCGCCTATCGGGAGGGCGAGCAGCAGCGGAATCCGGCGCTCGTCCACACTATCACGGAACTGACGCGCCAGCGGATACTGCGAACGCTCAAGCTGCAACCGCTCTCACTGTCTGATGTCGAGTCGCTGGCCCTGAACTATCTGGGACAACCCCTCACCCCAGCAGTGACCCTGCTCCTGTATGCTCAAAGCGAGGGCAATCCCTTCTTCGCTGAGGAACTGTTGCAATGTTGGATGGCGATGGGAGCCATTACTCAAGAGAGCGGGCAGTGGACTCTCGCTGCCTCTCTCGATGGCTTGCTGCCTTCAAGTATAATCAATACGCGACACCACCAACTGGCCCAGCTTTCCATGGAGACTATCAAGCACCTGCAGGTGGCCGCAATCATCGGTAGAAGCTTTGATGTATCCCTGCTCGCTGCTGTCGAGGGCCAAGAGGTTGAAGTGGTTGAGGAGCATCTCCTTGGTGCAGTACAGACTCGCCTGGTGCAATCCGATGGGGCAGGCACCTTCAGGTTCAGCCATCGAAACATCCAGGAATACCTCTATCATGAAGAGATTACCTCACGGCGCAAGCGTTTACATAGACTGATTGCTGAAACGCTAGAGGCACGCTCCAAGCAGGATCAGCCGGCAAGCAGCAAACAGCTTGCCGAACTGGCTTCCCACTTCGCTCGTAGTGGTGATCGCGCGCGCGGCATCATGTATGCTCAAAGCGCTGCTGCCCAGGCGTTGCAAGAGTATGTCTTTCAAGAGATCGCAGCCCTCTTCTGGGGGTCTCCTGCTTTGGTTCCTGCCAGGAAGGCACCGCCGGGTGATCTTGTGTCAGGCATAGGCAACCTCCCGTTCCCAGCAGGTATGCGGGAGGAAACCCAGCCTCCCTATGACTCAGCAGATACCTGGCTTGCGCTGGTAAGCAATCTGGAAGCTGCGGCGTGCTCAGCACAAGAGCTGGGATTGGTAGAGTGGTGGCAGGAAGCGCTGCTCGCCGCACAGGGCGCAATGGAACATGCTCTGACGTTCCTGGAGGAACGCCCTTCTCCGGGGAGTATACAGGCGCTGATAGACGCAACAACGCCCCTTGCCTATCAACTTAGATACATGCCAGAAGGCAATACCTGTGCAGAGCGCCTGCTGGCGCTGGCCCATTGTCTGGCAGAGGATCACGCCAAAACCGTTACCTATCCAGTGATGAGCGAAAGCGCTCCCTGGTGTAGCGGGGTTGTCACATCTCGCCTGCGCTCGCTGGAGCGAGTGCTGACGTTGATCGAGACCAGTGAGCATTCAGCAGAAACAACTGAGTGCTGGCTCTACCTGGCGGTGGTCTACTTTCTGGGGGCTGAAATCAAGCGCTCCTATGAGGTGACCCTCCACTGGGCCAGGTGTAACAAGCATTCCCAGCAGTCCAATCAGCTTTCGGCGGCCTATGCCTGGCTGAGTTCGCTCCATGTCTCGCAGGGAGCCTGGACGGAGGCTGAACAGGCTTTTCAGCAAGCGCTCTCCTCTACCGCCTCCACAGCCCACCCGGAGATGTCAAGTCTTCTGCACTGTATTCGAGGATTCCTGGCCTGCCAACGAGAGGATTACAGCGTCGCGGGCCAAGAGTTTCAGGCGCTGCTGGCTGGCTCTCACAGCAATGTGGAGACCTCCATTTTTTGTGCTCCTCTTCTTAGCCTGATCTTCATCAATACAGGAAAACAGGACGAAGCGAAGCTCTTTACGGCAAAACTGGAGGCACTCCTCACCAGACTGCCCTCAGGAACGCTGTCAACACTCCCGCTTTTATTGGCCCAGGCACTCCTGGCAGTGGCCTTAGGCGAGCGAAAGCAAGCGATAACGCTGTATCAGCATTTGCTCCCCTTCGAGGGGCAATACTGCTGGCTCCTGGTTGATCGGGTGCTGGGGGCCATTGCAACCCTCTCTGGCGATTGGCAAGCAGCAGAGATGTACCTCGCCAGTGCAGAAACTACAGCCCTACGTGAAGGACTCTTGCCTGAACTAGCTCGAACCTTCCAGGGACGGGCTGACCTGGAACTGGCATGGGGCAAAGAGGAGAACACTACCCAGGCACGTGGATATCTGGCGGAAGCGCTTGCCCTCTTTGAGAGGCTTGCATTGTATCAGGCAGCGGATGTAGTCCGCAACCGGCTCGGCCTTCCCCCACATCGGCGAGATGAGATGAAAACCGCGCCTCTGCCTGCTGGTCTCACCCGTCGGGAAGTCGCGGTGTTGCGGCTTGTTGCTGAGGGGAAAAGCAATTACCAGATTGCTCAGAGGCTGAGCCTTAGTGAAAAGACGGTTGCCAATCACCTGACCACCATCTTTCACAAGACGGCAAGTGAAAATCGAGCAGCAGCTGTGGCCTTTGCCATACGTCACGATCTGGTTTGAGCCTCTTCCTGCTGTATCGCCCCTCCGAAGCCATACCTTCGCTTACATGTCCTGCTCATGTCGAGCGATGGCCCCTGGGAGTGTTGGCTTTCAGCCGCCAAACCGCTGGGCTGGCTGGATGGAGCCAACACTCCTAGAGAAGCCCTTCTGCATCTTTCACCTGAGCATCAGAATAGGTATTTCTTCCTTCTTTCCCACCTTCTTGCTGACCAGCAAATTCAGGAAGTTTCTCCGATGCCAGGAGCGGTTGCAGCAAGGTATATTTTGCCTGGCGGTAACCTACAAGAGGTTTTGATGTTGAGCGTAGTGACCATATCGGCAAATACCTTCAAGCAGTGAGGGATCAGATCTTTACCCTGCGTCTATTTCTCTGATTTCCCTGAAAACAATCTCTTTGTATAGTTTCAGCTAGAATAGAGAAGAATAATGGACGTTCTTTTGACTGATGGCACGGACCTCTCTGCAGGGGCTGCCAAAGGGGAAAGCACCGTTAGTCAGATGCTATGCCTCTCCCCATCTGACTTGCAAAGTATCAGCATTGTTATTCCTACGCTGAATGAGAGCGCGAGTATCGCCCCCCTTCTGCTGCGTTTAGATCGCACCTTGACTCAGGCGCACCTTCCCTATGAGGCTATTGTGGTTGATGATCGCTCTACCGATAATACCTCTGCTACCGTCGAGACGCTCTCGAAGAGAAACCATCTTCCAGCGCGTGTACTCAGGAAGCAAGGCCAACCGGGCAAGGCGTTATCACTCATCGAGGGGTTCGCTGCTGCGCAATTTGATGTCCTGGCAATGATTGATGGTGATCTTCAATACCCGCCAGAAGTTTTGCCTGAGATGGTCCATCAATTAGCCCATGCTGATATCGTAGTGGCTGATAGGCGCAGGAGTTACAGCCACATTAATCACCTGCGTGGGATGCTGAGTCACGTCTTCACCGATATTATCGTCAACCTGCTTTTTGGCATCGATACCGATATGCAATCGGGGTTGAAGGTCTTCCATCGCCGGGTCTATGCGGGCATAAAAGACCCAGGGCGATGGAGTTTTGATCTTCATCTCGTCACGCAAGCGATCTCCCAGGGCGCTGACGTTGCTAATGTCCCCATTGCTTTTTACGAGCGCCAGGGGGGCAAAAGTAAAGTAGCCCCTCTGTCTGTCGGGATGGAGTTGTTAATGACAGCGCTTCGGCTAAAGATGCACCTGACGGCCCAAAAATTTAGTAGCAAGTTTGGCAATAACTAGGAATAAACATGCAGCAAAAACCTGTCTCTCAACAGCCTATGTTATCTTCTCTTAAAAAAGGAGCCACTATCAAGCGCTCTGCTAGCAACACAAATCAAGACCCTGCGGCTCACTATCTTGCCTGGCTGAGCGCAGATGCCCAGCATAACAGCACCGCCAGTTCTCAAGAACGCATGGCGAGTTATCTTGATGATGCCCTGCGCGCTGTAATAGTGAAGGGGAGACACATCAAAACCTTCGCACCTTTTCGCGCGCAGCACTCTGCGCTCCAGACCATCACCTCTGGACAAATTACCACCATAATAGTTCTGCTGCTCGCTGGAGTGTCGGGGCTGATCGCCCTTGGGACAAAGATGATTGTGACAGTGATGGCTGTCGTGACCGTGTTCTATTTGAGCGATTTACTCCTCAGCTTTTGGCTGGTGGCCCGAACACTTAGCCAGCCGTCTGAAGAGCAAATTGATGATGAGATGGTGCAGGCGCTGGCTGATGCAAACTGGCCGCACTATACCATCTTGTGTCCTTTGTACAAAGAGGTGGCGGTCCTGCCCCAATTCCTGCGCTCAATCCAGGCGCTCGATTATCCAACTGAGAAGCTGCAAGTCCTCCTGCTCACCGAGGAGAACGATGCCCAGATGCGCCAGGCGATCCAGGAAATGAACTTGCCTGCTCATTTCACTACCCTGACTGTCCCTGCGGGCACTCCCCAGACCAAGCCTCGCGCCTGCAATTTCGGCTTGGTCCATACAACTGGGGCGTATGTGGTGATCTATGATGCGGAGGATGTTCCTGATCCGTTGCAGCTTAAAAAAGCGATCCTTACCTTTGCCCATCACGGACCCGACCTGGCCTGTGTCCAGGCCAAGCTAAATTTCTACAATCCCAGACAGAACTTGCTGACCCGCTGGTTCACCGCAGAATATTCCTCCTGGTTTGATCTGATGCTGCCAGCGCTCCAACGGGGGCGGCTCCCGCTTCCTCTTGGCGGAACATCCAACCATTTCCGTACCGAAATCTTGCGCGCGCTGGGGGCCTGGGATGCCTTCAACGTGACTGAGGATTGCGATCTGGGGCTGCGCCTGACTCGCTATCGACTCAAGACGGCGGTTCTGGATTCAACGACTTACGAGGAGGCGAACCCGCACCCTAAGAATTGGTTAAGGCAGCGCTCTCGCTGGATCAAAGGCTACATGCTGACCTATCTGATCCATATGCGCCAGCCCTGGCGCTATCTGCGTCAGCGGCGTCTACGCGAGTTTCTCTGGCTGCAAGTATTGCTAGGGAGCAAGACGGCAGTCCTGCTCGTGAACCCTTTTATGTGGCTGTTGCTGGCAATTTATATCACCCTTCGCCCGTTTGTAGGCAATACCTATCACGCCTGGTTCCCAATGCCGGTTCTCTACATGGGCACTATCTGTCTCGTCTTCGGAAACTTTTTCTACGTCTATACACACCTCATCGGGTGTCTGAAACGGGGTCTGTATGACCTGATTAAGTGGGCGCTGCTGATTCCGTTCTACTGGGCGATGATGAGTGTGGCGGCCTATATCGCCTTCTACCAATTGCTCGTCAAGCCTCATTACTGGGAAAAGACCCAGCATGGCTTCCATCTGCAGCGGCCTGACTCACCCGCTGGCAAGGCCGCTAGCACACGTGTAGATAAGCTATCGCCTCCTCTCCCATCTCCTGAGCCACCTGGAAGTTCGCAAATGCTTACGTTGCTGACTACCAGACCCTCACCCCAGCGCCGCGGAGCCACCTCTCCCTGGCTGATTATCACGCTGCTCACCGGGGGGCTGGGAGGTATTGCCTCCTGCTGTGTGCTGAAGCAAAAGCCAGTGAAGTGGGGGCGGCCCGGGCTGGTCAGGTGGGCGCTGTTTATGACCCTCTCCTGGGTGCTGATGAGCATTGTGCCTCTTCTGGCTCTCCGCCCACGCCTCTTTAAGGCGCGTGACCAGGGAAGCATCGAAGCTGTAGGCGCTGCTGGCCGGTCTCAGTGGTCGTCTGATGTTACCTCTATTACAGACGCTCTGAAGGCGCTGAAAACGACAACGGCTCCCAGCCTTAAACAGAGCCAAATTGGTCCGTTGCCTGATTCCAGCGGCTTTACCTGGCGCTCCTGGCTCAAAGATCGCTGGCTGATCGTAACGATTGCTATCGCCTGTCTTGCCAGCGTCTCCTCCTGGTGGTACTTCTTCCAGCACCATCAAGTGCTGCTGTATGGCGACGCCTACGCCCATCTCTTAATTGCGCGTCGTCTCTTCGATAATGCTGCGCCAGGGCTGGCGCAACTGGGGGGTGTCTGGCTCCCACTCCCGCATCTGCTCATGATCCCATTCATCTGGAATGATACGCTCTGGAGTACTGGCCTGGCCGGAAGCATCCCATCGATGGGCGCTTACGTTATTGCAGCCGGCTATCTGTATCTGGCCGCGCGCCGATTGACCCACGATAGCCGGGCCAGCTTTCTGGGAACGCTGGTCTTCGTCCTCAACCCCAATATTCTCTACTTGCAAGCGACCCCACTCAGCGAACTGGTCCTTATTGCGGCGCTCACAGCAGGGGCGTACTACTTCCTGGTCTGGGCGCAAGAGGATCAACCCAAGCAGTTGATCTGGGCAGCAGCCACCATGTTCCTGGCAACGGTGTCACGCTATGATGGCTGGCCGCTGTTTTTGGCAGCGCTTGCCTTGATTGCGCTGATCGGGCGGCTCAAGGGCCACTCCTGGGGCAGAATCCAGGGGAATCTCCTGGTCTTTGGCACTTTAGGTGGATTGGGGATCGGCTTGTGGCTGTGCTGGTGTGCCATTATTTTCGGTGATCCGCTCTATTTTCAGCGTGGCCCATTTTCGGCACAGGCCCAGCAAAAAAGTTTGATCGCCGCAAAATTACTTTACACCGATCATAATCTCTGGCAGTCGCTGCGTTACTATGCCATTGCCTCTAGCGAGACGCTGGGTCCGTTGCTCTTTGTCTTAGGCATTGCTGCTCTGATCGTGTTTCTGGTACGTCATCGCACCCCGGTGAGCGCGCTAGCCTCCTTGCTGTTTCTGACGCCTTTGGCTTTTTATGTCATCTCGCTCTATCAAGGGCAGGCAGCGCTCTTTGTGCCAGGGGCCGTTCCGATCAACGCTCCCTATCACCTTTTCAACGCGCGCTATGGAGCCGTCGTCGTTGCTCCTGCCGCTCTCTTCCTGGCAACCCTGGTGGGTCGTCAGCTCCTCAAGAAACGCATCATTCGCTCTCTTGGGCAAGGGCTGCTGCTGCTCCTGCTGCTGGTGCAGACAGGTTTGACTGCGACGGGAGGCATCATCACACTCCAGGATGGGGAGTTTGGCCTTGCCTGCACTCCTACGCATCAGGTCATTCTGTATCTCGCTCAACACTATGCTGGCGGCATGATTATGGAAGACCTCTACGCCTCCAAGCTTGATGCTTTGGGACCAAAGGCGAACATTGATTTTAAGAACATCGTCTATGAAGGCTCCGGGGGACTCTGGGACGAGTCGCTCCATCATCCGGAGGCAGTAGTGAACTGGCTTATTGCCAATCCAAGCAATCCAGATGATCTAGTGGCAAAGCACCTGGATCTGTCAGGCTCGACGTTCCTGGCCTACTTTACACCTGTGGTTCACGAGGCGGATGGGCTGACCTTGTTTCAGCTTCGGAGCATCGGGCATCTGCCAACGCGCTCGCTCCCGGCGGACTTGCTGGCTGTCCATCACTGTGGCACAAGTGGTTCTACTGCCGAGGGGCAGTCCCTTGCCACGATGGTAAGCGACCATGGTTATCAAGACACTGCTACAAGCAGTGGGTGGGAGACTGGCGAGGTGCTTACACTGATACACCGTCGCCCGTATGCTGCCGGCGTCGCGGTATAACTCTCCTGGAAGGAGGTCATCCTTGGCAAAGGTCTCGGACATACAGCCGGGAGATGTGCTACCGGGCAGTACATGGGGGCGCGGCATCCAGGCAGCACGCCAGGCTTGGCTCTGGCAGATAGCGCGCTTCGGCATCGTAGGGGTCTTCAATACAGGGATCGATGTACTCACCTTGAATGGGCTGCTCTGGAGATTTCCAACGCATAGCACAAATCTTCTACTTGCGTTTAACTCTCTTGCGTACTTCGTAGCTGCGGTGAATAGTTTTGTCTTCAACAAATATTGGACCTTTCGGTCGCGGCAGGGCATCACAGGTCGTGAACTCGTGCGTTTTGCCATCGTGACTTTGGTTGGCTTTCTCTGTAGCGATAGCCTCATCTGGATTTTTGGGACTCTACTTCATCCCCTGATCTCCAGACCAGTATTCTGGGCCAATGCCTCCAAACTGAGTTCGGTCATAGGAACGATGCTAATCTCGTATCTGGGGATGCGCCTTTGGGTTTTTCGTGGGGGACGCACAGCCCTTCCTGGTGGTCTTGCCCACACCGGAGGCAACACAATTGGTGACGATAGTGAAGAAAACCAGGTATAGCAGGGAGGGGGAGAAAATCGTATGAATAGATATCAATTAAGCCCATCTATTACTGATGCGCCCCAATCTCTCAAACAAGGGTGGGTCAACCAGTCCTGGTCGCGGCTGCTGATCATACTGGCTTTTGTCAGCACCTCATTTCTCGTGACAGGGGGAACGATTGCACAAGCAGCAGCATCAGCGGCAGTACAGGTCGCTGGCGCACAGGACTGGCCGACGTATCTACATGATCCGCAGCGCACTGCCGCCAGCGGCGAGACCATTCTTTCGACTGCCAATGTGGCGCAGATGACCAAGCTTTGGTCGTTTAAGACAGGGGGCGTTGTAGCTTCCTCGCCTGCCATTGTTGGTGGCACGGTCTATGTCGGTTCCTGGGATGGTAATGAGTATGCCCTCGATGCAACTAGCGGCACGCAGAAGTGGAAAACGTTTCTCGGTGTGACGAACGCGAACCCCATCTGTATCCCGCCATCGGCGGGGGTCTCCTCTGGGGCGGCGGTGCAAAACGGCGTCGTGTACGTTGGCGGCGGAGATTCCTTCTGGTATGCCCTGGATGCCGCAACCGGGGCGATTCTTTGGAAAGTATTTACCGGCGATAACAGCGCGACTGGCGGGCACTATAACTGGTCCAGCCCGCTGCTCTACAATGGCTTTGCTTATATCGGCGTGGCGAGCATGGGCGATTGCCCGCTGGTGCAGGGCCAGTTGATCCAGGTGAATTTAAGCACCCATCAGGTCGTCAATACTCTTAATATTGTCCCCACTGGTCAGGTAGGTGGTGGCATATGGACCTCGCCAAGCGTTGACCCGGCGACCAATACGATCTACGTAGCTACCGGAACCGAAAACTTTACTACCCAGGCATGGGCGCAGGCGCTCCTTGCCATTGATGCCTCCACTCTGACCGTCAAGTCTTTCTGGAAGCTGCCTGAGTCGCAGGCGGTCCTTGATTCTGATTTTAGCACTACTCCCACCCTCTTCACTGATGCGGCAGGCAATAAACTGGTCGTCTCGATCAACAAGAACGGCATAGCCTACGCCTTTAATCGCAACAATCTGGCGGCTGGGCCGGTCTGGCAGCAAAGCATCGCTGTCGGCGGCCAATGCCCAACATGCGGAACAAGTAGTGTCTCGTCTGGCGCATTTGATGATGGTAGGCTCTACCTGGCAGGGGAGACCACAACCATCAATGGCAAAGGCTATCAGGGATCAGTACGCGCGCTCGACCCCGCCAGCGGGAATATCTTGTGGGCGCATGGTACAACCGGCCCGGTGATTGGAGCACTAGCCTACACCAATGGGCTGGTCATCGATGGGGCAGGCAATACGCTGGAAGTACTCAACGCAACAACCGGCAATCGGCTTTACAGCTATCAGGTAGGCGGCACCATCTATGCGTCCCCCAGCATCTCCCAGGGCCAGATTTTCACGGGGAGCGTTGATGGCAACGTCTATTCTTTTGGCTTGGGCAGCCCTATTACGCCCCCTGCTGATCCAAAATGTCCCAGTGGTTGGACCTGTCAGGATATTGGAAACCCCACCCCGGCTGGCACAGAAACGGTCTCAAACGGCACCTGGAGCGTCACTGCCGGTGGCGTAGGGGTTGGTGGCGCTTCCGATCAGTTTCGCCTCCTCTCTCAGAGTCCCAGCGGGAATACCCAAGTGACGGCCCAGGTGACGGCCCTGCCCACCACAGGCGCCGGTTCCCAGACAGGACTGATGATCCGCCAGCGCAACGATCCTGGTTCACCCTACTATGGCGTCTTCCTCACCCCCAACAACGGATTGGTGGTTCAATATCGCACGTCGTTTGGCGGCGCAACGGTGGTGGCGAATCAAATCACAACAGGCGGGCTTCCAGTGTATCTAGAGATACAACGGATCGGCGATCAATTCCAAGTCGGCACCTCGACTAATGGCACCAACTATACGCTGGTGTCGTCCAGTACGGTGACGTTGGCTCTGCCTGCCCTGGCCCTGGTCGGGCTTGCGGTGAGTTCAGGGGTGAACGGAACAGTAGGCACCGCTACTTACACGAAAGTAGCCATTGGGGCGCCGGGCAGTCCCCCCAATCCTCCACCATCTCCTTCGCCCTGCCCGATGAACTGGAGTTGTAGCGATATTGGCAACCCACTGCTGGTAGGCGATCAGTCACTGAGCAATGGCACATGGACCGTCAAAGGAGCCGGAGGCGACATCTGGGCCACCTCGGATCAATTCCACTTTGTCTGGCAGTCACTGGCTGCCGATGGCACCATCAGCGCGCATATCCTCTCACAAACCAACACCGATCCCTGGGCCAAAGCGGGGGTGATGCTGCGCCAGAATACCAATGCGACCTCGGCGTACTATGCCGCGCTGATTACACCCAGCAATGGCATTGTCATCCAGTATCGCACCAGCGATGGCTATGCGAGTGCGCAAGCGGTGGGCATCAGTGGCGCTGTCCCAGCCTATCTGGAAGTTGCCCGGTCGGGCAACAGCTTCACAACGTATTCCTCCACCGACGGAATAACCTGGACGCCCATCGGGCAATCTAGCGTCACGATCACCATGACCGGCTCGGTCCTGGCTGGTCTGGCTGTCACCTCCCATAACGCAACGGCCCAAAGCACCGTGATGTATGATACGGTCAACGTTGGCACAACGGCGCCCCCACCACCCAACCTCTGCCCCACGAATTGGAACTGCGGCGATATCGGGTTCGCTACCCCGGCAGGGGATCAGACGCTGAGCAACGGTGTCTGGACAATCCAGGGCGGGGGCGGCGACATTTGGAACACCTCGGATCAGTTTCACTTTGTCTGGCAAGCGCTGACAGGTGATGCCACTGTAAACGCTCATGTAGTGTCGCAAACCAACACCGATCCCTGGGCCAAAGCCGGGGTGATGCTGCGCCAGAGTACCAACGCAAGCGATGTGTACTATGCTGTCTATGTTACACCCAGCAATGGTATCGTTGTACAGTATCGTGCAACGGCGAACGCGAATGCGCAGCAGGCTGCTGCCCTCACTGGAGCGGCGCCGGCTTATCTCCAAGTAGCCCGGTCGGGCAACACATTCACTGCCTACACGTCCACTAATGGCACAACCTGGACACCCATCGCCGGATCGAGCGTGACGCTGACCATGACCGGCACGATTCTGGCTGGTCTGGCCGTGACCTCACACAACACCGCTTCCTTGAGTACCGTCACCTATGATACAGTGAACATCAGTTCCTCGGCCTCGCCGCCGCCTGGTGCTTG
Organism: uncultured Ktedonobacterales bacterium; assembly: GCA_964522745.1. Classification (GTDB taxonomy): domain Bacteria; phylum Chloroflexota; class Ktedonobacteria; order Ktedonobacterales; family DATBGS01; genus DATBHW01. Next base: position 2,335 of record CAZFWN010000017.1, on the reverse strand, counting down.
CCCAACGGGGTGGACCTGCGGCGATATTGGCACGCCCGCGCTTTCGGGCAGCCAGTCGCTCAACAATGGCACCTGGACGGTACAAGGGGCAGGGGGCGACATCTGGGGTACGTCGGACCAATTCCACTTTGTCTGGCAAGCGCTGCCGGGCGATGGGAGCGTGAGCGCCCATGTCCTCTCGCAAACGAATACCGATCCGTGGGCCAAAGCCGGGGTGATGCTGCGCCAGAGCAACAGCGCAGATGCAGCTTACTATGCTGTCTATGTCACAGCAGCCAATGGCATCGCCGTGCAATACCGCTCAGCGACAGGGGCTATGGCGGTGATGAATGCCAACATTACCGGCAGTGTGCCAGCTTACCTGCGCGTCAGTCGGTCCGGGACGACCTTCACGGCCTATACATCTACCGATGGCACTAATTGGACCCCGATTGCGGGATCAAGCGTCACCTTGAGTATGAGTGGCACCCTTCTTGCGGGATTGGCTGTCACCTCGCACAATGTCAACTCGTTGGGTACAGCTACTTTTGATACAGTCAAGATTGGCTAAGCTCCCAAAGTGAGGGCGAACTGGCATCCCCCGCGCAGCAGATGATACTGTGCGGGGGAAGTCTCTCTCGAAGCGTATCGCTCTGGTGCTAAGGACTCATAGGGTTGGTTCCTTATTCTCTCGGTTGGAGAGGCAGCGATGAGACAACGCGATACACGCTCACGCAGATACTTCTTTCTGGGGATCGCTCTGAGTATTCCCCTGGTTGCAGCCGCAGTCCTGCTCTTCAACGCGCTTGCTGCTCAGCCGCAGTTTGCTACAACAAGGTATAACTGCCCCTCTCAGACGGGCACCAGCCAGAACACCTCGTTCATCTGCCAGGCTGGTATGAGCTTTAGCTATCGCAGGCAGGAAATTAAGTTTTCGGGATTTACCTTTTATCCGGCATTATTTTATGGGGCGCAAGGCTGGCATCGACCAGATTTTCCTCAGTATATTGATCAGATACTTGCTCTGGCTGCGAGTGCCGGCTTAAATGAAGTCCGCCCGACAGATATGTTTGACGAGAGCCATGCAGATCAGCGATGGGATGACACAATCGTCTGGCGCAACATTGACCACCTTATCGTCGCCGCCAAAAAATATGGGATGTTTGTCGTTCTGGATCTCTCTGCGATCAGGCATCTCCTGGTTAGCCAGGGGCGCGATCCTTTCGATCCAGACTATTCTGCGTGGAGCCAAAACTGGAAGCCGGTCCTAGACTTTGTGGGACATCGGTACGCTCGTGAATCAGCTATTGCGTTCTATTCGATTGTTGGGGAGCCGGCAGCGCCAAAAACCGCTGCTGAGCGAGAGCGATTGGTCAGATTCTACCGCCAATCCACCGATGAACTTTTTCAAGCAGATGGGGGACACCACCTCATTGCAGCGGGAGGATTCAACCATATGGAAGATGCCCCATCATTACAATGGTGGCAGGCGATCTACCTATTACCTCACAATACGATTGCTGCCTTCAAGACCTATTCTGAGGATGATATTACCTATATCCCTACGGTGACTGCCTGGGCCAGACAGCATAACAAACTCTTAGTAGATGAGGAATTTGGCATGCAGCAGGGAGAGAATGGTGAGGAGAAGCGTGCCGATTTTTACACGAGGGTCTACTCACGTGGCCTACAGAATGGGGTGAGAAACTTTATCTTCTGGGACTTGGGTGATCAGCTAAGCCCAACAAGCTATCAGGTCAGTCCACAGACACCTCTGGTCTGGAATGTCGTGAAGAGCTTTACCAAGCGCTTGCTGGGTTTAAGGCCACAGTCGGCATTATAGCGATGGAGGAAGAGGAGAAGGCAGGCTTCATGCATGGAGAGCGATTTGGAAGCGGAGTTGCATGCTCACGGCTTTGCCGTTGGCACGCACGACAGCGATAGCTCTGTTTCCCGTTGGGCGCATGCCCATTCCGGACCACTCGATTACTCCCACAATGGCGACAGCAGATGGGGATTGTGACCATCCTTCTGCCCTCCTGGCTTTTTCCTTCAGTGTATCAGATCCTTCTCATGTGACCCACTACCCAGCGCTTCAACGCCGCGACGCAGATCAGAGAGTTGATCGGCGATAGCTGTGTTCAAAACGGCAATTGAGGCAGCCTTTGAGGCAATGGCTGTCTGTGAAGCGCCCGCTTGTTCTGAGTGCATCAACCGCTCCTACTTGTGTGCAATCGACTAATCTCGACTGACCATTCTCTGCGCTCTACTAATTACTTGACTGGAAGGGCTGGATTGTTACATCACTGACCTTTGAATGTGCTGACCGTCTCATCTCATAGAACATTGACAGACC
>CAZFWN010000016.1:0-58059 GCA_964522745.1 uncultured Ktedonobacterales bacterium | reverse complement strand
AACCATCAGGCTCCATCTCCGTCACCAGTTCCCCCTATAACGCTGATCCGACGGGTGCAACGGATTCCACGACGGCCATCCAGAACGCCGTCAATGCCGGCCAGTCTCAGGGGAAGAGCGTCTGGATTCCCCAGGGCACGTACCTGGTCACCAGCCACATCCTCGTCAACAATGTCACCCTTCAAGGTGCAGGCCCCTGGTATACGGTACTCACCGGCGCGCCTCCTGGCGGAGGCAATGGCAATAGCACGAGCAACGGCACTGGCGTCGGCATCTATGGATTCGATGCCTATGACACCAGCAACACCAGCGCCAACGTCACCCTGTCGGGCTTTGCCATTGAGGGCCAGATTACCAACCGCGTGGACTGCCTTCAGGACAACGGCATCGGCGGCACGCTAAGCAGCTCGAACATTTCCAATGTCTGGATCGAGCATACCAAAGTGGGCATGTGGTTCGACGGACCATCCAGCGGCCTGAATATCAGCACTGTTCGCATTGATAGCACGCTCGCCGATGGCATCAACTTCCACCGCAATATCACTAATTCCAGCGTGACGCAAAGCATCATACGTGGCACGGGGGACGATGGCCTGGCCTTGTGGTCGGCTACCGATAATGTGCCGGCGACAGGCGACAGCAGTGACAGCTTCGATCACGATACCGTGCAGTCGCCCTACCTGGCAAACGGCATCGCTATTTATGGTGGCAACGGCAACAGCGCTACCAACGATGTTGTCAGCGGCGCGGAGTACCGGGGCGGCGGCATCATGCTGGATTACGAGAATTTTGGCAATAATACCGCGCCCTTCGCTGGCACCACCACCATCTCCAATGACACGATCAACAATGTCTCTGGTTTTGGAGATCAGGGCATCCAGCAATTTGGCGCGCTCATGTTCTGGGCGGACAGCGGCTCCATCAGCGCGCCCTTCACCGTCTCAGGGGATGAGATTGATAACAGCCAGTACGCCGCGATTTCCTTTGATGGTGGCAACCCGATCAGCACCGTTGCCATGAATGGCATCAATATCAGCGGCGCAGAGTTCGCGTTTTCCAACAAGGTCAATACTATCACCGGGTCCGCCAGCAATGTGACGGCCAGCGGACTGATCATAGGTGGCATGGAGAGCTGCGAAAGCACTGGCTCATGGAATGTGACGATGGGTTCGGGCAACTCTGGCTGGAGTCCCACGCCACAAACCTGCGGATTCCCGACTGGGACGCCGACGCCAACCACGCCAACACCGCCTCTGCCCACGCCGACGTCAACCACCCCGGTGACGCCCACCGCGACGCCAACGCCTCTGCCTCCCCCCAGCGGCACGCTGGTCACGGCGATCAACGCGGGTGGCGCTGCCTCCGGCAACTTTGTGGCTGATACGGATTTCAATACGGGCAACACGTTCAGCGACACTTCCACCGCCATCATTACCAGCCGAGTAGGCGAGTCCATCCCGCAGGCGGTCTGGCAGACCTGTCGCTGGAACGCCTCGTTTACCTACACCATCCCCGGTCTGACCGCCGGTACAACCTACACCGTTGCGCTCGACTGGGCAGAACTGACCTGGACGGCGGCAGGCCAGCGCTTGTTCAATGTGGCGATCAATGGGACGACGGTGTTGTCCAGTTTTGATGTCTTCGCTAACGCGGGGTATAAGACGGCCCTGCAAAAGCAATTCTCGGTTGCGGCCAACAGCAGCGGCCAGATCGTGATTGCCTTTACCCAGGGCGGCGCGGACAATCCCTTTATCAGCGCCATCGAGATCTGGAATCCGAACGGTGGCTCATCGACGCCGACACCAACCGCGACCCCGCACCCATCGACCCCGACGCCAACGTCAACCTCGACTCCGACCCAGACGCTGGTGACGGCGATTGACTCTGGCAGCACGGTCAGCGTTGGCAGCTACAGCGCCGATAAGGATTTCAGCTCCGGCAGCAACACATTTACCGATACCTCAACGGGCATCAATACCACCTCTGGCCTGGATGGCGATCCAGCGCCGCAGGCGGTCTATCAGTCCTGCCGCTGGGCAACCTCCTTCACCTACACCATCCCCAGCTTGACGGCAGGCGCCACGTATACCGTGGTGTTGCACTGGGCGGAACTGACCTGGACGGCGGTAGGCCAGCGCACCTTCAACGTGGCAATCAATGGCAGTCAGGTACTGACCAACTTCGATGTCTTTGCCACTGCCGGCTACAAGACGGCGCTCAGCCGCACATTTACCACTACAGCCAACAGCAGTGGGCAGATTGTGATCGCCTTCTCGCACGGCACCGCTGATAACCCATTCATCAGCGGGATCGAAGTGTTTGCTCCACAAGGCTCGCCCACACCGACCCCAACACCTACCCCGCAGTTGGTCACGGCGATTGACTCTGGTAGCCCCACTAGCGTCGGCACCTACAGCGCCGACACCGGTTTCAGCGGAGGCAACGAATACAGCGATACCTCGACGGGCATTAATACCACCTCTGGTCTGGATGGCGATCCAGCGCCACAGGCAGTCTACCAAACCTGCCGCTGGGCCACGTCGTTCAGTTATACCATCTCTGGCTTGACCCCTGGTGCGACGTACACCGTTGTATTGCACTGGGCAGAGCTTACCTGGCAGTCAGTGGGTGCGCGCACCTTCAACGTGGCAATCAATGGCAGCCAGGTGCTGACCAACTTCGATGTCTTTGCCACTGCCGGCTACAAGACGGCGCTTAGCCGTTCATTTACGGTGACAGCCAACAGCAGCGGGCAGATTGTGATCACCTTCTCGCATGGCACCGCTGACAACCCCTTCATCAGCGGCATCGAAATCTACCACTAACACGAGTCGTCCGCTCTTTGGGGAGAGGGCTGCCTGCGCAGCTCTCTCCCCTTAAAATACCTTGTTCAGCCTGGTGCGTCCTGATGGATTACCTACTAATAACGTTGATGACGGAAGAGTAACGTTGATGACGGAAGAGGCGCCCAACGCGAGTATGCGTTGGGCGCGATATTTCATGGGCTGCGCTGGATGGTGCGGGCAGGCGCTCCCTGGGGGATGCTGTCCAACGATCTGCCCCCTTGGGAGGCCATATACAAGACCCAGCACATGAAAAAGGGCAAGAGCCTGAATAGGTGGCGCAGTGAGCGCCGGCTCTTGCCCTCGATGGGCGGTTGCTAGTGTCCCAGGAAGGCGCTGAGTCCCTGCGCACCGATCTGCGCCTGGGTCAGCAGAACGTTGGTCAGGATGGTCACAACGATAATGCCGACGCTGGAAACGGCCAGGGCTATATTCAACGAAGGCGTGCTGCTGATATGGCCCTCTTTGAGCGGCGGTTTGACAAACATGGCGTAGACGAGATAACCGTAGTAGCCCATTGAGGCCAGGCTGTTCAGCACGCCGAATACGACCAGCCAGGTCAACCCCTGCTGCCAGGCGGCAGCGAAGAGGACAAACTTGGCGAAGAATCCAGCCATCGGTGGCACTCCGGCCAGCGAGAGCAGACAAATGGCGGTTCCAACAGCGAGCCAGGCATTTCTGGAACGCAGCCCGTTGAAGTCGCGGATATTCTCGCTGCCGATGGCATGCCCAATGGCAATGATCCCGGCAAAGGCGCCCAGATTGGTTAGCACATAGACAAAGAGGAAAAAGAGGGCGCTGGAGACGCCACTGTTGTTCTTCACGCCCACGCTGGCAGCAAAGCCTACGAGGATGTAGCCGGCCTGGCCGATGCTGGAGTAGGCCATCATGCGCTTGACGTTAGATTGCACAATAGCAACGACATTGCCGAGCGTCATGGTCAGGACGGCGATGACGCCAAGCAGCAAGACGATGGTTTGGCTGTTGGCCGGCCCCAGGTTGGCATCGATGAAGACGCGAATAAGGGCAGCAAAGCCAGCGGCCTTCGACCCAACGGAGAAGAACGCCGTTGCCGGGGTGGGGGCGCCCTCGTAGATGTCGGGCGCCCAGGTATGGAAGGGAACCGCTGAAACCTTGAAGCCGAAGCCGGCCAGCACAAAGATGGAGGCCAGCAGCAGTAGCAGATTGTTGCTGGCAAAGCCTCCCTTCACCGTTGCCTGAGCAATGCCTGCCAGATCAGTTGTGCCGGTTAAACCATACAAGAAGGTGAACCCGTAGAGCAGGATAGCTGAGGACATGGCGCCGAGCAGCACGTACTTGACGGCGGCTTCGGCAGAGCGATCATCCGAGCGCAGTAGGCCGGCCATGATGTAAAGCGGAATGCTGGTGAGTTCCAGAGCGATGTAGATGGAGATCAACTCGGTGGTGCTTGCCATCAGCATCATGCCGGTGACCGAGAGCAGCAGAAGCGAATAGAATTCGCCTGATGAATGGACATATTTATTCACATAGTCATACGAGACCAGGATCATCAGGCCGCCGATCAGCAGGAAGAGCAGCTTGAAGAAGATGGAATACTCATCCACGCTGAGCATACCAAAAAAAGCTTTGTGGTGTACCGGAAGGTTGGTGGCGATGGCAAAGGTCAGGCCCGCCGGAACTGCCAGACCCAGCAACGCGGTGAGTACAACCACTACCCGGCGTTTGACCACCAGATCAAGGAAGATGACCACCAACGCCAGAATAGTGAGGCTGAGTTCCGGCGATAGCAGCCAGATGTCAGAACTTGATAATGTCACGGTGCAACTCCCTTACTGTGCTGCAACCCTCAGTGGGCAATAATCTGGCTGATACTTGGTTGAATGATATTGACCAGAATCCCAGGGAAGATGCCGAAAAGTAATATCACGAAGACCAGCGAGACCAGCGGCACCATCTCCAGGACGGACGCATCTTTCAGGCTGGCCCATTTCATATTGAGCGGGCCATAGAAGGCGCGCTTGAGCATCCAAAGTAAATACCCTGCCGTCAGGACGACGCCAAAGGCGCCTAAGATGGTCCAGGTCGTCCAGATGGGGAAACTCCCGGTAAAGACCAGATATTCGGCGACGAATCCACTCATGGCTGGCAGGCCCAGCGAGGCCAGGCAGGCAATCGAGAACGTTGTTGCCAGCATAGGCATGCGTTGGGCGATGCCGCCGAAGATGTCGATATCGCGGGTATGAGCGCGCTCATAGACCACGCCGACGCAGAAGAAGAGCAGGCCGGTGATGCTGCCATGTGTGAACATTTGCAGGGCTGCGCCGGTCAATGCTGCCTGTCTGAAGGCCAGAAGGCTGGGATCGCCAGTGACGCCTGCGGCTGCGGCCACTCCTAGCAAGACATAGCCCATGTGGCTGACGCTGGAATAGGCGATCATCTTCTTCATATCGCCCTGAATCATGGAGCAGCCCGCGCCGTAGAGGATGTTGATGGCAGCCAGGCCGCCAAGCCACCAGGCGAAGTCGTGCGCAGCGCCGGGGAAGAAGCCCAGGCAGATGCGTATCAGCCCATAGGCGCCCATCTTCAGCAGCACCCCAGCGAGCAGCACGCTGACAGCGGTTGGCGCCTCGGTATGCGCGTCGGGGAGCCAGGTATGGAATGGGAACATCGGAATCTTGACGGCGAAGCCAAAGAAGATCAGGAGGAAGGCGAGCAACTGCGTGCTAATTTGGATGAAGCCAAGGGAGACATTCCCAGTAAGCTGCGTGGCGGCATCCTGAGTCAGTGTAATCATGTTGGCAGTATACTGGCCCGTCTGGACGCCGTGCCCGAAATAGAGCAGCAGGATGCCTGCCAGCATGACCGAGCTACCCAGCAGGGTATAGAGCAAGAACTTCCAGGCCGCATATTCGCGTCGCAGGCCACCCCAGACGGCGATGAGCAGGAACATAGGGATCAACTCGACTTCCCAGAAGAGGAAGAAGAGGATGAGATCCAGCGAGGCAAAGACACCCATGACGCCGGTTTCCAGCAGAAGGATAAGCGCCAGATAATCTTTGGTGCGTTTATCAATGTGCCAGGAACCGATGACCGCCAGGAAGCTCAGCAAGCCGTTGAGGATGATCATCGGCAAGCTGAGGCCATCGGCGCCCAGGAAATAATCGACCCTGAAGTGGAACGAGGAGCCAAGCTGAAGGTTGATCCAGGGACTGAAATCGACCCAGCGCAGCGTACTCTGGCTGGCTATGCTGGTGCCGCTCCAGTGTTCCCCGAAGAACAGAGCAAGCGTCAGGACGAAAACCAAGCCCGTGACGCCGGCTGCGCCCCATTTTGCCCAGGTGGTGCGCTTGGCCGGCACAAGAAAGAGGCCAATCGCCCCAGCGGCGGGAATAAATACTATCAATGTTAATAATGCGTGAAATTGTGCTTGCACGACCTATAGCCCCCTATAGCAGTGGGAGCACCTGGAGGGAGGTTAGGACCGAACACTCCCCAGGTTTCCACGTTTATTTGCCTACCTGACCACGATAAAGACGACAATGATGATGAGGACCGCGCCACCGAAGATAGCAGCGGCGTAGTTTTGCAGCCTGCCTGTCTCGGTGCGGCGGAAAACATTGCCTCCGGCACGAATTACCGCTGCCGAACCATTCACTACGCCATCGATGACGTATTTATCGAATGCCTCTTCAGCGCGCGAGAGGCCAAGCACGATGTTGCGAATAATCCAGCCGTAGAACTCATCAACGTAGTATTTCTTCAGCAAGACGCGGTAGATGAACGCGCCAACGGGATTGCGCGTAAGCGCGTCGGCGCGGATTTTCTCCAGCCCGTACATCAGCCAGGCAATGGCAATACCAATCAGCGCTGTTCCGATGCCAACATAGGCCAGCAGCGAGGTGAAGGGATTATCAAACGGCTCGGCCAGTGGGCTGCCGGTCAAGAACTGGGGAAAGTTTCCGCCGATAGCTTCCCACCCCCAGAAGCCAGCGAGGGCACTGGGGATTGCCAGGAAGACCAGCGGACCCCACATCACAAAGGGCACTTTATGCGGCGTACCCTCGCCACGATACTCGCCGCCCCATAGCCCGCCGAACCTCCCGCCACGACCTCCAAAGGTCATGAACCAGAGCCGGAACATATAAAAGGCTGTTAGTCCAGCGGTCAGCAGGGTCATGCCGTAAAGGACGTAGCCATAGACCATCTGGAAACCAATGTGGTGCTGGCCGTAGGTAAACGTCAGACCGATGATTTCATCTTTGCTGAAGAAGCCGGCAAAGGGTGGCACTCCGCATATGGAGAGTGTAGCAATCAGGAATGGAATGGCCGTCCATTTCATATAGGGTGCCAGGCCGCCCATTTTACGCATATCCTGGTTGGCAATGGCGTGGATGACGCAGCCAGACCCCAGGAAGAGCAGCGCCTTGAAGAAGGCGTGTGTGAACAGATGGAACATGCCGGCACCATCGTGTGGCCCCACTCCCAGGCCAACAAACATATAGCCAAGCTGACTCACCGTCGAGTAGGCCAGCACGCGCTTAATGTCGTTTTGCACTAGGGCAATTGTGGCAGCAAAGATGGCGGTGAAGGCGCCAACGCCGGCCACGACCTCGAATGCCTGCACGCCGGCGTTATTAAATATCATCCAGGTTCGTGCCACTAGATAGACACCAGCGGCTACCATCGTGGCAGCGTGAATCAGCGCGCTGACCGGCGTTGGGCCTTCCATCGCATCTGGCAGCCAGACGTGCAGCGGGAACTGCGCCGATTTGCCAACCGCGCCGCAGAAGATCAAGATCATGGCAACCGTCAGCAACGCTATATCAATCTGTCCGCTATGGGCACTAATCTGGCTGAAGGAGAAGGTATGGAAATTGAAGAAGAGGATCAGGATACCAATCAGGAAGCCAAAGTCGCCAAAGCGCGTAGTGACGAAGGCTTTGAGTGCTGCCGGGGGCGGATCATGCCGCTCGTACCAGAAGCCGATCAGCAGGTAGGAACTCAGGCCCACCAGTTCCCAGCCGATATAGATGACCAGGAAGTTATCGGCCAAAACCAGGATGAGCATCGAGACGGTGAACAGCGAGAGCCAGGCGAAAAAGCGCGAGTAGCCAGGGTCGCCCTGCATGTAGCCTTGCGAGTAAAATTGGACCAACATGGAAACGGTGGTCACAACTACCAGCATCAGTGCGGTTAGGGAGTCAACGCGGAAGTCAATAAAATAGTGATTCGCGCCGAACGAAAACCAGTCGTAGAGGTGGATCAATACGCCGTTCGCGCGAATGCTGGCATCGCTGAGGAACTGGATCAGGATGGCGATGGAAATGACCCAGGATACGACAATAGCGGCAATACCAACATAGCCGCTGATTTTAGGCCAAAAAGGGGTCTCGCTGCCGTGTTCTCCGTGACCGTGTGTATCATGCACGCTGTCGTCGTGCATGGCGGTGCCCCCAACGCCGTGCCCGCCATGCGCGGCGCGCAGGGTATCAACGTCGTGCCCGCCGGTAGGAGCGCCTGGCTGATCGGTTGGCCCTCGGTTGGCGCTTGCCGCTTCGTCATGGGTCAGGCCGGCAGGATGGCCGGCATCCGTAGCGCCCGCCGGAATGGCAACGGCTGGGCGGGAGCGCACATCCATGACGCGCGTGAAGAAGACAATGATGAGAAACGCTGCTAATGGAAATGCTGGAATAAGCCAGGCATACTCTACCATACCTCAGACATCCTCTCGTTATCGCGTTTAGACTGCTGAAAGCGCCTTTGCTTTCGGCAAGGAAGGGTTTTTTACCATTTCATCAGGTTGATGTCAGTCACATCAATCGTATTGCGCTTCCGGTAGATGGCAATGACCATCGCTAGCGCAACGGCTGCTTCGGCTGCCGCTACCGTAATGATAAAGATAGCGAAGATCTGGCCGGTCAGCAAAACAGCGGTATGTTTGGTCGGATTGAAATAAGCAAAAGCAACGAGCGTGATATTCACGGCGTTAAGCATAATTTCAATGCTCATTAGCACCGAAACCGCGTTGCGGCGGGTGAGTGCGCCAAACAATCCGATACAAAACAGCGCTGCTCCAAGTACTAGAAAGTGGCCGAGGGTCAGTGGATAAAAGAAAGAACCGATGTCACTCAATACAAGAGCCATTATTCATCCTCCCTGCCAATAGTGATAGCGACGGCTCCTATGATGGCAACCAGCAACACCAAGGTGGCAATTTCAAATGGGAGGACATAGCTATACCCAACTGGGCTATACAGAAGCTGGGCAATACGGGCGATGTTCCCTACTCCAGTAGTAGCAACACTGGTGGTGGCTCCTGTTGGAAGTTGAGAACTCTGGGCGAACATCCCAATAATAATACTGAGTCCCAGCAGGAGACAGACCGCCGCCGCTGGTAAAAGCTGCTTGTTCGCCGGGTTGCTCTGGCGCGACATGCTGTTCCGAGTAAGCATGATAGCAAAGAGAATCAGGATAGTTACCGCGCCTGCGTAGATGAGTATCTGCACAATAGCAATAAACTCAGCATTGAGCAGGATAAATACACCGGAAGCGGCCCCGAAGACGAGGACCAGAAAGAGGGCGGCATGTACGATGTTGCGCCGCAGGACGACTGCCAGCGCTGAGCCCACTAGCAGCACGGCGATAACCCAGAATGCCACTGTGGCAAGTCCAGAGATCATGAATGTGCCTCCAAAGGGCAAGCGGAGGGTCTAAGATGAAGATGCGGGTTTGAGACCTTCTCTGCTCGCCGCAAGGTAGTCTCCTTAAGCGGTAAGTTAGGAATGCGGCCAGGTGATAACAACTCCGCCGATCAGCGCGATCAGCGGAGGAAGTCAGGCACTTACGGCTGCTGCCGTCGTAAATTGTATCACGCGCTGTCAAAAACGTCTCGTGCCTGCCGAGCAGGCCCATACAACCTGTCATCTGAAATAACGAATAGAGTGCCTATTCTTCTCTCGCTATCTGATAAGGGCTGCTCTGGCATATTTCCTGCAACCCTCCTCTGGCGCTATCAGCTATCCAACGGAGTCGTATCTTGCACACAGGTCTGTTTTCCTGAAATGATGTCTCTGATGCCTCGCCGGTTTTCTCAGGGTATCTTCTGCTTTCTTATAGCGACCACTCTCTTTCTGGTGGTGGTTGATGAACAAGTGCGTGCGAGCGGCTCTTCATCGGTGACGGCTGGCTGGGTGGGCATCTTTGTGCTGTATTATGGGCTACGCTCCTCACTCTATTGGCCGCGCTGGTGGAGCAGCGGTTGGATGAAGCATTGGAGATATTGGTGCAGCAGATTCCGCGCGCTGCTCGTGGTTGATCTGCTGGTAATAACTCTTCTGCTTACCCTGACAGGTGGGTGGGTCAGTCCACTGTATATGTTCTATCTAGGCTGGGTGGTGATGTTGGTTGATGAGGCTTCATCTCTACGTTACCTCTTCCTGACGGTGCTTGCCAGTGGGGCGTTTGTAGGAGGATGCTTTCTGGCGCTTCACCAGCCACCCTCGCCGTTACAGGTGATGTTGATTGCCGAGCATCTGCTGCTGCTCTGTATTGTTTCGCTGGGCATCGGCCTGACCAGAGCCTTTATCTTGCACCTTAGAAGTGCATGGGAGGCTGAGCGCAGGCAGTGGCATCTGTTGCGGCAGACCTTGTTTGCACAGCTTGCTCATGAACTCTATACGCCGCTGAGTGCGATCACGACGAGCGCTGCGCTGCTCTCTGCGCCAGGCGCTACGCTTCAAATTGAGCAGAGACAGCAGCTTGCTCAAGTCATTCAACGGAATTGCACTCGCATGGATGTGCTGCTTGATGATCTGCTGACGATGTGGCGCAAGCAGCAACACCAGCTTGAGATTGTGCCAGTGCCCTTTCATTGCCTGCCGGTGGCAGAGTTGGTGGCACAAACGCTGAGTCCCCTGCTGGGCGCCAGGCAGCAGCGGCTGGTAATTGCAGCTGAGCAGCCGGATATAGGTGTTCTGGCTGATCCGCGTCGGCTGGAGCAGGTGCTGGTCAATTTGTTAGCAAATGCCCAGAAGTATGCCCCTATGGGAACAGCCATTACTTTGACGATAGCGACCCATCAGCAAGAGGTACTCTTTGCTGTCCATGATGAAGGGTCTGGAGTTTCGCTGGAAGAGCAGAGTTATTTGTTTGATTTTTCGTATCGAGGGGCGAATTGTGCGGCCTCTTCACGAGCTGCTGGCATTGGGCTGGCGCTGACGAAAGCACTTGTCGTTGCAGAAGGCGGGCAGATATGGGTCGAGAGCATATCAGGAAGAGGAACAACATTTTATTTCACCTTGCCCTACGGTGGCCTGGAATAAGGGAATATGATGCGTATCTTGCTGGTTGATGATGAGCCAGATTTGCTTGCAGTCACTTCCACTATTTTTACCCTCCATTGGGGGCAGAGCGAGATTATCCACGCGGGAGATGGTGAGGAAGGACTGAGGCGTTTTTTCGATGATGAGCCAGATTTCATGATTCTGGATGTTGCTCTGCCTCGCTTGAGCGGTCTGGATGTGCTGCGCCGAGTACGCCAGGTCAGCGCTATTCCAGTGATCTTGCTGACGGTGAAAGGGGATGAACTAGATAAGGTGCGCGGCTTGGAGATGGGGGCGGATGATTACATTACCAAACCGTTTGGGCATCTTGAGTTTTTGGCGCGGGTACGAGCGGTACTCCGCCGGGCAGAGATGATTGCCCCGACTGATCGAGCGCCGTCTTTTTGCTGTGATGACTTCCGCATGAATTATGATTGCCGCGAGGTGACCATTCATAATTATCTGGTTGAGTTGACACCAACGGAATATAACCTGCTCTATCTGTTGGTACGGAATGCCGGGCATGTACTTACGCATGAGACGCTGCTCAAGCATGTATGGGGTGAGGCATATGTTGGCGAGCTGGATTATCTCAAAGTCTATATTCGGCGATTGCGCAGCAAGATTGAACCCAATCCCGCCAACCCGTGTTATATCCTTACCGAGCGCGGTCTGGGATATAAATTCCGCAGACCTGCGCACTAGAGGCTGCCAGCGTAGACCATGAGTCCGCCATCGATGAAGAAGGTTGTGCCGGTCACATAATCGGCAGCATCTGATGCCAGCCAAACCGCCAGGCCGGCTACATCCGCTGGCTGCCCGATGCGCCCCAACGGGATACTGTTTTCCAGCGCTTTTTTCTTCTCCGGGTTTTCCAGCGTTTGCTTATTGATGGGGGTCGCAATCGCGCCTGGCCCGATATTGACAATGGTGATGTGATGCGGAGCCAGTTCATCGGCCAGTGTGCGGGTAAGCATGCGCAGACCGCCTTTGGCAGCGCAATAGGGAGCGTTGCCGGGCATAGGCAAGTCCTCGTGAACAGATGAGATATTGATAATCCGGCCTTTGCCCTGTTTTGTCATCTGTCGCGCAGCAGCCTGCGCGGCAAAGAACGGTCCTCTCAAGTCTACGGCCAATTGTTTATCCCATTGCTCTTCAGTCACTTCAAGAAAGGGCGTGGGCTGCTCAATGCCGGCATTATTGACCAGAATATCCAGCCGGCCAAACTTTTCAACCGTCTGCTGCACTAGATTGTTGATGTCGGAAACCTTACTGACATCAGCCTGGATGGCGATAGCGTTGCCCTCGCCAAGTTCCTGGCAGAGGCGCTCGGCTGGCTCGCGGTGGGTATGATAATCAATGGTGACTTTCGCACCCTCGCGGCCAAAGGCGCGGGCAATGGCCTCACCAATGCCAAGCGAACTGCCAGTCACCAGAGCAACTTTTCCTTCCAATTGCATAAAGCGTTCTCCTTATCTGGCCGGCTCATGTTTAGAGATGGGTTCTGCCAGGAGGGAGTACGCAATGTTTATGCCGTTTCGCTTGAGCGTAAGCGGGGTCTTGATTGGTGGCTTGTGGTATAATGCCGCAGGTGTATCTCACCAGCAGATGTTACCGTAATGCCCTCTGCATTCAGAGCCTCAAGAATGGAGCCTCCTGATCGAGGAGGAGAAACGATGTCGAGACAACTCACCAGCACCCTGCTGCTTTGCGCGATCAGCATCGGTTTTTTTGTCTATGGCGCTATCAGTATCCGCGACGCCATTAGGCAAGGAGCCGTTGATGGGATCGTCATTGCCTCCCTCTATTTAGTGACTGCATTGATCGCCTTTATTGCCCTTCTGCGCCTGCCACGCAAAAGCGCGTAGGGGCGATTTCAAGGATATGTATGACTGATCGTGGACCGACAATGGGGTTGGTGATCCGGCAGGCAATGATAGATGATCTTCCCGTCATAGAAGCCTTAGACCGCTACAGCACCTCTCCACTGCGTAATATTCATCATGATCTCCAAAAATACTTTGGCTCGCTTGATCCGAGTATGCACGAGCAGAATGTGATATTCCTGGCTGAGCTTGATGCGGCAGTAGTTGGGAAGGCGGAACTGGTGCTGGCGCCAGCGACGCTGCCAACACAAGTGGGATATATTAAGCGAGTCATCGTTCACCCTGAGTATCGTGGGCAGCGTATTGCGCGGCGGTTGATGGAAGCGATAGTCGCTTTTGCGAGAGAAAAGAGTCTTACCTTTCTCGATCTGCATGTTTTTGAGCAGAATCTTCCCGCTATTCGCCTCTATGAACAATTGGGCTTTGAGGAAGAGCATCGAGAAATTTATTATCGGTTGCGCCTCAAGCATGGAGAATGATTCTACAGGAGCCAGGAGCTATGTCTGATGATCTCATCACAGTGAGCGCAAAAGGCGCTTCAGAGGCTGCCGTGCCCGCGATTGTGAGCGGGGAAGGCTTCCCTGGGCGCCGAATGCGTCGGCTGCGCAGGACGGACACACTGCGGCGGATGGTACGCGAAACCCGGCTGTCAGTGGATCAATTGATTTATCCGTTGTTTATCGCCGAGACAGTGCAAGAGCCACAAGAAATTGGCTCGATGCCGGGCCAGTATCAATGGCCGGTGGATGGGCTGGGGCGTGAGATTGAGCAGATTGTGAGCCTGGGTATCCCGGCGGTCTTACTCTTTGGCATTCCAGCGGAGAAGGACGAACTTGGCTCGCAAGCCTATCATCCAGAGGGCATTGTGCAGCGTGCGATTCGGGAGATCAAGGCGCTGGCGCCAGAGCTAGTCGTCATTACCGATGTATGTTTCTGCGAGTATACCAGTCACGGCCATTGTGGAGTAGTTGCCAATGGCGAGGTGCAAAACGACGCAACGTTGCAACTCCTGGTGCGTGAGGCGCTCTCGCACGCCGAGGCGGGCGCAGATATGGTTGCGCCATCGGATATGATGGATGGCCGGGTGGGCGCAATTCGGGCGGCGTTGGATGACCGGGGATTCAGCCAGGTGCCGGTGATGGCCTATTCGGCCAAATATGCCTCCGGCTTTTACGGGCCATTCCGCGAGGCGGCAGAGTCTGCGCCACAGTTTGGTGATCGCCGCGCCTACCAGATGGATCCACCAAATGTGCGCGAGGCTCTGCGCGAGATCGAATTGGATGTGCGCGAGGGCGCCGATCTTATCATGGTGAAGCCGGCGCTGGCCTATCTGGATGTGCTGGCGCGGGCGCGGGTACAGTTTGATCTGCCGCTGGTGGCCTATAACGTCAGCGGTGAGTATTCGATGGTCAAGGCGGCGGCGCGCAACGGCTGGATCGATGAGCGGCGCATTACGATGGAGATTTTGACCGGGATTAGCCGCGCTGGCGCGGACCTTATCATTACGTATCACGCGAAAGAGGTCGCAGCCTGGCTGGCGGCGCGTTAAATTGTGTATAGCCTGTGTAACCTGTAACCAGAGACTTTCGGCTGCAGTACGTAGAACTTTCAGTTGCAACAGGCGATTTTGGGGTCTTAGACCCCTAGAAATTGCTACAAATAAGTAGTGATACAGATCACTGCAAAATATCTCCGCAGCCCTTCCTTGCTTTGCAAGGTAAACGCCGGTTGCTAGATTTTCGTGACGAGACGTTTCATGTAGTACCACTTGCGTCATGGGAGCCTCAGCAATCATTCTGTTCGTTCAAAGGGGCTTGCCTCAACCCTTCAGGTTGCTTCAGTTTTCCCTTGTAAAGCAAACTGAAGAAGTCCCTGACAGGTAGAGTGCTAGCATCTGGGCAGATGCTTCTCTGTATCCGAAGCGTGTTCGGAGAATAACATTTACCTTGCTTGTGCTTTCTCCTGGTGGCTCACTGATGAAGCCCCTGGGGGAGAACTTCATCATGTGCTTGCTTCTTACCATCCTTTACTGCATGTTACGATTTGCTTTTGCCAGCGGTACATTCGCCGGGAAGTGTCGGCGGAATCGCTTCCAATCCATCTCTGGAATCTTGGGCATTCCAACTTCGCGTGGTACGGATGGCTGGGCTTTCTCCCTGCGCTTCTAAAAAACTGTCAGGGAAAGAGGGGTGCTGGCTGGCATGAAGTGGCGTCTGGTGTTTGCGCTCTTGCTGGGCGGGCTAGTGGCGCTGATGGCCCCCACGCTCCAAGCCCAGGCGATCATTGCGTCCTGTCAGGGAGATCCGATCATCACCTGGACCAATGGATAGCTCTTCGTGATGACGGTGTAGGTGACCAGAAGCGATGGCTCGACGATCGACCACATCGTCTATACGATGCACGGGCCAGTCGGCATGACGGTAAAAAGGGTCTCCTATACCGGCGGGCCGCTGCAGAACAAAGAAGCGTTCGTGTACTTTGCGGATCAGTTAGACAATCAGGCACACTTTGACACCATTGTCTCGAGTCAGTTCAATCTGGGGTGGCGGCCAAGACCCAAGCCTCGATTCCCAAGTATCTGACACAGTGGAGTGACACGGCCTCAGGAGGCAGTAATCAGAACCTAGTGCTTACTCATGCAGCCTGATCGGGAATAAGAAGATGAGCTTCGTGATCACAGCCAAAGTATCCACAGATCTGCTCGGCAACTTCCTGGTCGGTCAAGAGCCGCGCTGGTTCGATGATCGTGCGTTTGCCATTGCCCATTTGGGTTCAATCGGATTCAACCAGGAGCTTTTCGTTGGCAGGAAACAGGAGACGATGCGCACCCCCCTGCCTTCCTGCTTGACCTGTCGGTTGTGTACACTGATCCAACTGCGTACCGCACGACTGAGGTGCCAGGAGGCGTTATCCCAGACCAGCAGCCAGACGGGAACATGCTGCTTGGGCAGCTTCAGGCAGCACCACTCTAAGAACTGGGTGGTCACCGCGCTGACGGGCCGACCCTGGACCAAGCGCAGCCCCAATCCGAAAGGCACACCTTCCTCTTGGAAGGCGGCGATCAGGGATCCTTTAAAGGCAGCCTCGATATGGCCTACAGGCGGGCACTCCGCCGCGACGGGTTGGATCGCGGGGTAGACCTCCTTCTGGTTTATGAGATGAACGGGAAGCTGCTACCCCGGTGATGGCGCCCCACTGTGGCTGGTCGTGCCGGGGTCATATACTATGGCCCTGGTCAAATGCTATCCGTAGCATTTCCGCACCATACGGGCTATCGTGGCTATGTAGATAACCACCAGATAACGAGCTAAACCACGTTTTTCACTTGCCTTGTTGCTGTGGGGCTGCCAGGCAAATGGAACCGTGAGGGCAGGAAATAAGCCAGCTTTCATAGTTCCATGTGCCTGCATACCAGGACAGAAATAGATATCAATGGATATCAAAGGAACACAGTTGGCGACCACCATTCTCAACTTCACATCCTACGATATCTGCTTCCCCACCTCGCGTTATCTGGACGGCTCCGACGCCATGAACGCCGCGCCAGACTATAAGGAGCTTCCATGTCCTTGAAACCAAGCTCCATTGACCCTGTCCCTGATGAAATCGCCCGCGTCGCCCAAGCCGCATTCCCGAATGGAAACCAGATGTGTGTTTACGAGAGGAACTGGGCCTCTTCCAGAGGGGCCAGCAAACTTCTGGCCTTGTTTCGCTGTGCCGCATCACGTTGCACGGATGACCCGTTGCCGGATTTGTTTCCCTGGCGGGCCAACCGGACGCAAGCCCCTGGCGGCTGATGGTCAGAAGCTGCCTGCTCTGCTGCCAGGGTATAAAAGTTGCAAGATGTCCTTCTCAAGGACGTTCCGCCAGCGTGGAACCACTGACAGGCCATTGGTATGAGTATCAAGCCATCTGTTGTCACACGTGTGAAGCGACAGTACGCGCCATGAGTGATGTGCCGTTCCTCTGGGGTGATGCTAGAGGGTTGGCAACATGGTGCGGGCAACGTGGCTCACGCTCGGACGAGAGGAACGGCAACGTTCAGAAAGGCTGACGCTAATGAGTAGACAGCAACCATCAACACCGCCGCAGTCAGGCAATGGGCGGGAGACGGGCCCAATCTCGCAAGCCGATCTGACACAAGTACTCCAACCCATCATGTCGCAGTTGGAGCAGCAGATCGAGCAGATGGTCCGGGAACAGATGGAGCAGACCCGCGAGAGTGCCGGCAAGATGTTCGAGCAGGCGCTCAATGAGCCACACGGTGGTGCGACTTCTGCGGCGGATCAGGCAGGGCAGCCGGGCCAGGGAGCAGGCGCCGCTTCGCAGGGCGGTCCCTCCTCGGCGAACCAGCAGCCATTGGATCAAGCTACGAGCCAACAGGCACAGAGGCAGCAGGACCGACCTCCGCAGCAGGAAGCGCAGCAAACTCCACAAGGGCAGGACGACCAGGGGAAAAACGGCAGATCGGACGAGGAGAGTGAGAGTCCCCTGGTAGCGGTACTGCGACAGCAGGTGATCGATGCCATGGATCCCGTCCTCGATGATCTGCGGGAGAACATTGAGGAGGGGGTAGAGCAGCAGATCGAATACGTGCTCAAGCTGGGCGAGGACGAGCTGCACCGTCAGATCAACCAGGCGATAGAGCCGCTACACAATGAGGTGCAGCAGCAAACGGACCAGACGGTACAAGACGCCAAGCAGGAACGTGAGAAGCCCCCGCAAACCAAGCTGCAAGAGGCGATCCAGCGGACGGTCAAGGCCCTGAAGAAGACGATGCAATGGTTGGCCCGGACGCTGCGCTCCCTGCTCAGAACCGTTGTCGAGCTGCTCAAGGCCGTTGTGAACTTGCTCGTGGTCATCTTGCTGGCCTTGTTTGAGGGCTTGAAGATGCTAGGGGGGGCCGCAGGGGGCGGCTTGAAGGCAATTGGCGGCGCCATCGCCGGCGGTCTGAAGAAGATGGCCGGGGGGATGGTCAAGAAACTGGCTAAGGGTCTGATGCCAGAGCCGGAAGCCGGCAAGCAGGGCCAACCAGCGCGGCCATCCAAGGAAGCGGCATAGTGACCGCGTGAACCGGAATCCCCGATCTGGAGAAGGAGGCTAACATGGCTGTCTCGCAGGACAATGTGCCGCAGCAACAGCCTGAGCCAGCCGAATCAGAGCATGCTCCGGTTCATGGCTCGGATGCGCAAGCAGGCTCAACCAACCCGGCGTCGGCGCGACGCCAGCCGACCCGCAAGCCCGTGACGCAATCGCCACAGGGAACTGCTGGAGGAGAGGCGCAAAGCGCTGACGTGGGCTTGGGCCAGGCACTTGAGCAGCAAATCACACAAGCCATCCAGCCGATATTCAGCCAGGCGCTTGAGCAGCAAATCACACAAGCCATCCAGCCGATGCTGGATGAATTTCGGCAGCGGATGGCGCAGGAGCTGTCAGACCCAATGGCAGCCATGCCGATACGTGGCGCGGGTCAATTAGACACCGGCCAGGAGGCGCCACACGTACCAGATACGCAGGCGCCAACCATGCCGACCCAACAGCCTCCAACACGCCAGGCGCCCGGACCATCCGCAGCGCCGGAGGCCGCGCCGCAGCAGAGTGAGGGTGAGCAGGCGCTGGAGTCTCAGCCAAAGCCGCCGCCCACACAGGTCCAGCATGTCCAGCACGTCAGAGAGCGCCCGCTAGCCGGCGTCCTTCCCTCCGCGGTGCAGATGGTGGGGCGCTCCAGCGCGCAGTGGCTCCAGTCGTTGCTGGTCGCTGGGCTGGGCGCACTCCTGGCCGAGACGACGCATGCGACTGTTCAGCAGCGCGCGGAGCAGAGTTTCCACACCTTGCTCCAGAAGGCGTTCGAGGCTGCGCCAGCCGCTTTCGCCAACCAGGAGATGCGGGAGAAGACCGAGCGCACGCTTCAACTCATCTTGCGCGAGGCGCTCGACGCGGTATTCGCGGAAGGCGTGCGCACGTCTGTGCAGCAGGGAGGCCAACAAACCATTCAGCAGGCGCTGCGTGGGGACTTCGGCGGCGCCTTGAAAACAGTCGAGGAGACGCCCCAGGTCATGATGGCAGCGCTCATCGCGGTGCTCCGTCGACACCAGCAGACCATCCTTCGGCTGCTTCTGGCGCTTGTGCTCTTGGCGGTGGCCTCCTCTTTGGAGCACTCTGAGAAAGCGAAGTGAACGCGCTGACGAGACGGCCCAAGTGGCGCGATGTAACGTTCCCTGCAAGCCTTTTCTCAGGGGATTTTCCTCAACGGGCCGCCAGCATTAAAATCGGAGCGCAGCGCGGCAAGCGCTGCGCTCCGTCTCTCCCTAAGAGGGAAACGCCACTGGCAGCCGCAACGGCTGGCTAGAGCGCCCTTTGGCGTCCTGAGAAGAAGCTCACCAGCCACCAGATGAGCGCTATCAGGATCAGAATCTAGAGCAGGTTGATCCGGAAGCCTCCTTGCCCATCAGGGTTAGCAGCAGCCAGATCACAAAGATAACCAATGCTATGCCCAGAAGATCTTCCCTCAGTTTTCTGGCAACACGCTCTAACCGCACCGTCGTCTCAGTCGTGGAGAGGGCTGATACTGGCCGCCTTCTTCCTCTGCATTGCCAGAATGCACTGATGGGGCTGTCCCAATGGGCACAGCAAAGCCTGAACTGATGCAGCTCATTCATAGAATGCTTGCTAGCTGTCGGGCACATCAGTTTTCGTCAGCAGAGAGCTAACAGAAAACCAATATCCAAAAGGGATCGCGCCCTTGGGGACCGGATCATCTCCAACAGATACTGGCGCCTCCTCTCCCGAAAGGATCGGGGTTCGATCTGGTCACCTGCGAATAATCTCCATGGTGCCGGTACCGAGCGGAGTAGGGCCTAGACCAGGGCTGCCTTGAGGCTCTTACGCGAAGACGTGTCGTTTTAAATACTCAGGATGCCAACTGTTCTGGATAGTGCCCCTGGCCTTGAAACAGACAAATAGACTGAGTACCTGAAGTTGAGAGAGGATAATTTTTCCTTGCCGCTGGTTAGCCACTTCGAGTGTTCCCTCCGTCCCTTCGCCCTTCCCAAATACGCCCACGGATCTGGCCGCTCCCATGTCACCTTGCGCCACCGCTCCAAAATCCCATTACTCACCGATACCATGCCGGACCTCAGCATGGGAGAAAGTACCCCTTCCTGCGCCTCTCTTGTCGGAGTTGACGAGGACATCTGGAAACTTTTTGCCAAGGAATGGGATAGAAGATAGAGATGACCATTTACAATCAAAAAGCTGCGTGCTTGCAAATTGCCCTGGAATGGAGTCCCTCCAGTACCTGCTGCAAAATACCGCCGCATTTACTGCAACTGAAAGTCTGTGGTTACATATAGCCCTCTGGATGTTGTGAGAACCAGAAGCAAAGAGATTGCCGGTTCCCGCTTTTTTTATGCTGCGAGGGATGGAGGGCGCTTGTTCTCTGTCGCAACTTGTGACCACCTCTTACTGCTGCTCGTTCTTATCTGAGGGTCCGGCCAGGCAAGTCCGGCACAGGTTGCGTAGGTTGGGGTGCGGAGCGATTTTTTTGTGGAGGTCACAGGGCGTATGTCAGTCTTCCGGCGAGCAGGGTTGATTCCTGAGCGCATATGGCCCTTACAACTTGGTGGGTGGTCGTTCAAGCAGGGTGAGCCGGGAAGCAGATCTATTACCCGAAGCGGTGGAACGATTGGGCTGAGCGAGAGTGCCCCAGAGCCTCTGCCACTGCGCCTGCTTTTGCTGGGATTGGCAATTGGCATTCAAGCCTATCACGAGATTCCACCAGAGTTGACCAATGCACTGTTTGGTCTGCCTGGCGCTAACCTCATTTCTTTTTTGATACTGGCGCTGAGCCTGGTTTGTATCTGCCTGGCAATTAGCCCTCGTCTCCCCGGATGGTTGGATGGCAAGATCGGTCTGGCTGTTGGTCGTATGGCCCTCTTTGTGTGCCTGGCCCTGGCCGTGCTTGGGGTCCGTCAGATTGTGGTGATGGTGGAGATGAGCTTCCAGGCGCCGGTGTATTACAACGATGGGACGTTGCTCGATCACAATGCGGCAGCGCTGCTGTTGCGTGGGCAGAATCCCTATACGCAGTCAGATATTGTCTCGGCGATTCGGGATTTTCACCAGCCAGCGAAGTTTACAACGCCCTTGCAGCAAGGCAAGCTGCTCCATCAGCAAGATTACCCGACCCCCGATCAACTGAGCGCATTGATGGCGCAGGAGCCTGCGGGACACCCAGATCAGGTGTTGGAGTTTGAGTCGCATGTCAGCTATCCGGCACTGGCCTTTTTAACGTTGGTGCCGCTGGTTTGGGCTGGTTTTCCAACGATGCTGCCGTTCTATCTGCTGTGTCTAACCTTGTTGGCGGTTATTGGGCTGCGCTTTGTGCGGCGTGATTTGCGCTGGTGGCTGGCTGTCCTCTTTCTGGCGGATATACCAGTCTTGAACTCGGTGATGGCAGGTGATTTGGATGTGCTTTACATTCTGTTGGTCTTTCTGGCCTGGCTCACCTGGCGGCGCTGGTGGTTGTCGGCAGTGCTGATGGGGTTGGCGTTGGCAAGCAAACAGATTGCCTGGTTTTATCTGCCGTTTTACTTGATCTTTGTCTACCAGCGGCGAGGCTTTCGTGATGCGGCAGCGCGGCTAGGGCTGGCCGCCTTGCTGTTCCTGGCGATAAACGTACCATTCATTCTGATGAATAGCAACGCCTGGATCACGGGGGTGCTGGCGCCGATGCGTGACCCGATGTTCCCTGAAGGGGCTGGATTGGTGGCTTTGTCGGTTGGGAAGCTAGTGCCGTTCTTGCCACATGGGGCTTATGCGGTGTTGGAAGAGCTGGGAATGGCGGGGGCGCTTATTTGGTATTTCAAATGGGGGCGCCAGCGCCCAGAGGCAGCCCTGGTCTTGGCGATAGTGCCGCTGTTCCTGGCCTGGCGAAGCTTACCAACGTATTTCTATTTCTGCATTTTGCCGACGGCATTGTTGTTGGCGCTGGCACGTGGACTGAACACTCAAGAGACTGGTGAAACCAGGGCAGTAATGCCGGGCATTGAGGCGGAGCCGGTCCAGCTTGCTGTATAAGAGGAGGGTTCGTAGGGAATGGCAGTTTTAGCTCCTCGGTCAATGGAAGCGCCCTTGCTACGGTTGCGCTCGCTTGATGGATGGGTTGGCTGGACGCTGTTGGGGGCGCTCTGGCTGGTCACGCGGCTGGTCTATTTGCTCAATGTCATGCTGGGGCATCATTACCCTGATGATGAGTTTTTTGCCTACGCGCAGCAGTTCTCGCATGGCTCATTGCCCTATCTTAATTTTCCGGTTGAGTACCCGCCACTGGGTATAGCATTGATTGTACTGCCAGGTCTGCTCCATAGTGGGCCGCTGACGCCCTGGCTCTACGGCACCGATTTTGCGCTGGAGATGCTGGCGCTTGATCTGCTGACGCTGGGACTGGTTGTGTACCTGGCGAGAAAGCTCATCCCTGGTGATTCTTCTGGGCTGCTCTCTGGGCTGCTCTACACAGCCTTCGTTGCCGCTAGCGGCGCGATTGCTCAGAAATTTGATCTGATTGCTGGCACGTTCTGTCTGCTCGCGGTGGTGGCATTTATACGACGCAGGGATAGCCTGGCGTGGATTATGTTAGTGCTGGCGACACTGACCAAGGGATTTCCGCTGGCGATTGCGCCTCTGTTCATCACCTACCGGCTGATGGAGGGGCGCTCCGGGTATCGTGGACTCTATGAGGGGCTGCGGGCAGCAGTCGTATCGAGTGTGATAATCTCGGCTCCACTGGTGCTGATGGCCGGGATACAGCCGCTGATTCATACCGTCACCTATCATGTAGATCGTGGCACCGAGATTGAGAGCATGTATGCTGGGTTTATGCTGCTTGCCGGGCGAATCTTTGGCCTGGCAACATTCAGCTATGCCAATACTGCTGATCTTTCGCGGGATATTCAGTCACCGTTGAATGGTCTGGTGGATACCATTGCAACGCCGTTAGGGGTGTTGCTGATCGGACTGATCTATTGGCAGTTTTATCGCGCGCTCAAATCGCGGCCTCAGGACCGGAACCAGGCGCTCGTTCGGGCTTCGCTGCTGGTAATGCTGGCGTTTATCATCACCTTCCGTGCTTTGCCAGGGCATTATCTGCTGGCGGTTCTTCCATTGGCGGCGCTCGTTCGCTTCGAGGGACGACGTCAGACGGTATTCGTCTGCGCAATGCTGGCAGCTTTGTTGCTGGGGCAGCTTGAGACAGTTGCCTGGCAGCCATTGTTGGCCGGTGATTGGATCGGGATTCTGGCCCTCGTAGCGCGTAATGTCGCCATCCTGGCAAGCTTTGTTATCTTGTTTGGTGGTAGGATGCGGCGCTTTGCTGCGTCGATAGGGTCTGCTCAGTTGGCTTCAGCCGGGCGTACTCATCGCCTCTCTTTGGGCTGGGTTGTCGAATCAGGAAAGCGCTCCTGGCAAGAGGTGCCAACGCCTTTTCAGTCGTATCGTGAACACTCATCAGCACAAGAGCAGCCTGGCTCACTGGCATCTGTCCGGCATTTTTATTTTAATCAGCAGCGTCACCGGATTATGTGATCCGCCTGTTCTCGAATAAAGTCTAGCGCTTCTTCCCTGGAGTACAGCAGACCATCTAGTTGTGCAGCGCGAGTTCGCGCCAGCAAGATTCCAATGAGAGGGCTGGGACTGATGCCCAGCGAGGCCAGAATATCCTGACCATCGATCAATGCTGGTGGAATAACCTCATCGTGTGCCTGATAGTAGGCATCAAGTAACTCGATAAGCGTTTTGGCATGCTGCTGCCACTGCTCATCAGGCGGCCACTCCTCCAGATGGGCAAGTTGATATAGCAGGCAGAAGAGGGCAAGCTCTCCCCCCTGCTTGCCATACTGCTGAAAGTAGTGCCGTGCGGCGGTCCATGTAGCAACGCTCCCCTCGTTTGGGCGAGGCGCAACCTCCCAGGGGACAGTATACTGCTCTAGAAGCAATGCGATGAAAGCTGCTGCCTGGCGTCCAATAGTGAGCCGTTGAATATCTCTTTTGATGGCCTGCAATCTCTGGTCCACCTGGATGCCTGCCTCAGTGAGCGGGGAAACAAATGCTTCAGAGTTGGCGTAAAAGAGGTCGGCGATGAGTGCTGCATAAAGGAGAAGCACCGATTGGGAATAATGTCCGATCTGGGTGTTCTGCCAATGCTGACGGAAAGACTGCGCTTCCCTCAAGCCTAAGAGCGGGGCGAGAATGCTTTGCTCGGTGGTATTGAGCAGCGTTGTCTTGCCTTGGAAGGCACAAAGCAGCCTCGCAGTGAGCGAGAGGGTCTTCCAGCCTTTGCTTTCCGGTTGTTGACTTTGAGAATAGATCGATGCAAGGTTCCCGCTGTTGTGCAGGGCGGGAAAGATTGATGGAAAGAGACGGTACTCCTCAAGTGCCTGTGCAGCCCTTGTGACATCAGGTAAAGGTAAACTGATGATCTGGAGCAACTCATCTCGAATGCGTTCTGGGGCTACTCTGGTGAGCAGTGGGGCATCGCGGTGAAGCAAAGCTGAGGTAGAGCGTGCTAGCTGAAACTGCTGGCGATGTGCGATGCGAATTGTCCGCAGCAGCCGCAGCGGATCGTCGCGGAAGATCGTTTCCCGAACGGCGCGGAGGGTCTTGTTCTGGAGGTCATGGCGCCCATGAAATGGGTCGATGAGGAAAGATTGTGCCAGCCATGCCGGACTGGCGAGGAGTTCTGGGGGCAAAGGCATATCTTCCAGTTGGAGTGCCAGCGCGTTGATCGTGAAATCTCGCAACGAGAGGTCATCAAGAATGGTGTCTCCTCGTAACGGCGCGATGTCAAGGATCAGGTTTGCAAAGGTTGTTGGCAAGATGACTCGCCCGACGCCTTTTTCTTGGCGGAGCGGAGCGTAAGCGCCTCCCAGGGTATCAGCGAGCAATCGTGCAGGTGTGAGCGCTTCACCTGGCACAGCCAGGTCAATGTCCTGGGGCTGTTGACCAAGAAGTAGATCACGCAGACCGCCACCCACCAGATAGCAGGTAGTGCGCTGCTGGGAGAAAAAGCGCTGAAGGTTCTCGATGAGTGATGCCAGCGAAGTTGAAGGTGGCGGTTGCTCTTGTGTGTGTAGGTCAAAGGTATCTGGCATAGTTGGCGTTCAGTCGCGCGGTGGCCGGTGTGTCCGGCGCTCAATAGCCGCATCCCAGCGTCGCTGCTCTTCAGATGTGCGAAGGATCAGAGGCGGAACAGGGGCCGACTTGCCATGTTCGTCCAGCGCCACATAGATAAGGTAGCAGGTAGACGTGTGGGTTTTCTGGCCGGTACGCACGTTCTCGGCCTCGACAATGGCCTCAACCTCCATTGAGGTGTGTCCAACGTAGGTGATCTGGGCTGTGACCGTGACCAGATCACCTACATAGACGGGGGCGCGGAAGCTCATATAGTCCATTGCGGCAGTAACAGTGCGCTGCCGGGCATGGCGGATGGCGCAGACGCCACCAGCCTCATCGACCATCTTCATGATGACGCCGCCGTGTACATTGCCGCTTGGGTTTGCATCGGCAGGTTGCATGAGGCGCGCCATCACCACTCTTGAATCCTCTACGCTTTTCCCTTCCACTGATAGGGACTCCTTCCTCTCAGCCTGGTCGCCCTTGACGAAGCTCTGTCTTGAGGACTTTTCCTGTAGCGTTTTTGGGCAAGCCTGTCGGCAAATGATAAAACTCGACCTGATTGGGCACTTTGAAGGGCGCTACCCGTTCGCGCATGAAATCAATGACCTCGTCGCGGGTTAGTTCCTGCCCTTCGCGTGGTGTGATGCAGGCTTTGATCGATTCACCTTTTGTCTGTTCGCCTATGCCGACGACAGCCGCTTCGGCGATCTTGGGGTGAGTCAGTAAGACTTCTTCCAGCTCTCGCGGGTAGACGTTGAGGCCGCCCTTGATAATGACATCTTTGGCGCGATCAACGATGAAGAAATAGCCATCTTCATCTTGATAGCCTAGGTCGCCGGTGTAGAGCCAGCCATTACGGATGGTCTGTGCGGTAGCCTCTGGCAAATGATAATAGCCCTTCATCACGTTTGGGCCGCGTATAGCAATTTCCCCAATTTCTCCTATTGGGAGTTGCTCACCGTTGATGTTATGTACCTGGACCTCGACCCCGGCCAGTGGCAAGCCGATAGAGCCAGCTTTCTGGACACCTTTGGGTGGGTTGAAGGTGGCAACAGGCGACGACTCGGTCAGGCCATAGCCCTCAATCAAAGGGATGCCAAATTTGCTGGTGAAGGCCCGCAATATCTCTCCAGGCAAGGCAGCGCCACCAGAGACACAGAGCCGGAGGGTTGAGATATTACTGGCTTCGAGTGGTGTTCGCAGCAGGAGCGCGTACATTGATGGAACGCCTGCAAGGATGGTGGCGTTATATTGCTGGATGGCCGGCAGCAGTCTGCGTGGGTCAAATTTGGGCACCAGGACAATGGCGGTGCCGGCCAGCAGCGGGGCGACCATGCAGACCGTTGAGCCAAACACATGGAAGAATGGCAGGATGCTCAGCAGGACATCCTGCGGGGTCAGTTCGGCGAGTTCGATGACTGCCTGCGCGTTTGAGAGGATATTGCGATGGCTCAGCATCGCTCCCTTGGGTTTGCCAGTTGTACCTGAGGTATAGAGGATGAGCGCTACGTCATCTGGAAGCGGTTCTGCCTGCGGCAGAGGCGCCTTGCCTGTCGCCACAGCGGCAGCAGCTTCACCAAGGAATTGTTCAAAGCTCACTACCTGAGGAAAGTCTGGCTCCGCTGCTGGTTGCGTTGGCGGCGGAGCGGCTGATCCATCGGCAGTGGGCAATGCAACGGAAATAAGCAGCGGTGGGCGCTCGCTCCCGGCAATGGCCTGTTGCACAAAGGGAAGAACGTCGGCCCAGACAACGGCGGCGGTTACTTGGGCATCGGAAAAGATGTACCGGAGTTCTGGTGGGCGATAGGTAGGATTGACGGTAATCGCAATAGCGCCAGCACGCATGGTTCCGAAGTAGGCAGGTAGCATATGCGGGAAGTTCGGGAGCAGGACAGCTACGCGATCTCCTGGCTGGATGCCATGCAGGCGCAGAGCGATAGCAAAACCTTCCGTCTGGCGGGCCAGGTTGCCATAGGGGATTGCATGGCCCTCAAAGAAGAGGGCCGTTTCCTGGGCGCGGCTGCGTGCCACACCCAGGAACGTGGTTCCGAGAGAAAGTGCTGTGCCAGATGGTGTCGGCTGCATCTCGCTTCTTCCTCTTGCAAGCCAGAGAACTCCGGCAGATTGATAATGCGACTACACAGAGAGGGTGACTCCAGCGAACTGGCTGCGCAGTACCTTCTTGTCGAATTTGCCAACGCTGGTTTTTGGAACGGCATCGATGAACAAGACTTCATCTGGCAGCCACCATTTGGCGACCCGCGAACTCAGGTATTCACGAATCTCTTCTTTGGTGATCTGGTCTTTGAATTCAGGCTTTGGCACAACGCAGGCCACAGGACGTTCTTGCCAGACGGGATGAGGTACAGCGATGACGGCGGCCTCCAGCACTTTGGGATGGCCCATAATCAGTCCCTCCAGCTCGATGGAGGAGATCCATTCGCCGCCAGACTTGACGAGATCTTTGGTGCGGTCAACGATCTGGATGTAGCCAGCTTCATCAATGGTTGCGACGTCTCCTGTGCGGAACCAGCCATCCATAAACTTGGCGCCGGGATCAGTATCGTGATAGTAGGCGCTGGCAACCCAGGGTCCGCGCACCTGGATTTCGCCAAATGTCTTGCCGTCCCTGGGCACCTCTTGACCTGTCGCCAGGTCTACGATGCGCAGATCGACGCCTGGCACGGTATAGCCTTGCTTTGCGCGAATGGCATACTGCTCTTCCGTTGAGAGGTGTTGGAACTGGGGCCGCACATTGCTGATGGTGGCGAGCGGAGAGGTTTCGGTCATGCCCCACGCCTGGATAATGCGCAGGTTGTGCTTTTGCAGCCCATCGATCAGGCTGACAGGAACGGCTGAGCCGCCACAGAGGATGCGGTTCAGGCTAGAGAGGTCAAACTGCTGTTTGGCAAGCACTTGCAGCAAACCAATCCAGATGGTGGGGACGCCAGCGGCGACCGTCACGCGCTCTTCCGCAATGATCGCCGCGATCTTAGCCGGGTCCATAAAACGGTTTGGGAAGACCTGCTTGGCTCCAACCATCGGCGCTGCGTGAGCCAGACCCCAGGCGTTGGCATGGAACATAGGAACGATGGGAAGAAGCGTATCGCGTTCAGAGAGCGCCAGGGAATCAGCCTGGGTGGTTGCCATTGAATGCAGGTAGGTGGAGCGGTGGCTATAGACGACACCTTTGGGATTGCCAGTGGTGCCTGAGGTATAGCACATGGCGCAGGCAGCATTCTCGTCAAGCTTCGGCCAGGCAAAGTCTTCTGAGGCACTGTTGAGAAATTCTTCGTAATCAATGGCTGGTGAGAGCTTTCCGGTGGCCTTGGGCGATGGTTCGCCCATAATCACATACTGACGCACCGTTGGCAGCCGGTCAGCCAGTGGTTCAAGCAGCGGAATGAGATCACCATCAACGAAGATGATCGCATCTTCCGCGTCATTGGCGATATAGACGATTTGCTCGGCAAACAGGCGAATGTTCAAGGTATGGAGTACGGCGCCCATACAAGGCACGGCAAAATACAATTCCAGATGGCGATAGGTATTCCAGGCAAAGGTAGCAACGCGCTCGCCGGGTTTGATTCCGGCCTTGGAAAGCGCGGCGGCAAGCCGCGTGGCGCGCCGTCCAAAATCGGCGTAGGTATGACGATGGGTGCCGTTTTCTGTCAGTGTGACAATTTCTCGATCTGGGAAGAGGGTGATTGCGCGGTTGAAGATGTGCTGCAAGGTGAGTGGGTAATCCATCATTAGGCCGTTCATGTGCTACCTCCTGGCATGGGGCTATGGGTGTGCTTAACCTGAGGAAAGTCGCCTGGTATTACTCATGACTTTAGCGTGTTGTTGGCGCAATGTCAAGTATGGCCCATCCAGAATTCATGCGGCAGAAAGAAGGACTCAGACCTTCACGGTTCTCTCACTGATAATCACCAGCAAATTCGGTTGGGATGGTGCGCAAGATGGCTACCCAGCGGTTGATAAAGGTGGCTCCGCTTACCAACTTGATCAAATTCCCTTTGACGTGGAGTTTTTGTTTCATGAAGGCTGGGATAGGGTCCAGGTCGCCGCGCAGAATACTGACCCAGACACCATATGGGCCAGAGAGGGTAAACGAGGTCGGGCGCTCGCCCTGCCAGATTTCAGTGATCTTACCGTCTTCGATGCGATAGCCAATCACAATGCGCTCGTTGATTTGATGTGCTGGCTCTGCTTCAAGTGCCAGGGTATAGGTCTCGTTCTGGCCTCTTGCCAGTTGCAGATATTCTGTGTCGCTGTTCGTGCGCTTGGCAACTTCTTCAAGGTATTCAGTGTTCCCTAGAAGCATAGAGCCTCCTTTTTCTTTCTTCACGCCTTCTCATGAGCTAGGCAGGCATGGTGGAATCAAGAGCGTTTATTTAGCTGTCGGTTGGGGTGCCGGTTTCTTTCTGGCGCGCACAAAGCTAATCAGGCCGATGACCGCAAGGCAGAGAGTAGTAGGGATGATGATGATGCTCAAGGTGCTGGCCTTCTGGGTCAGCAAATAAATTTGTAACGCTGGCAGAATCAGGAACATGAAGATAGTGGTTATCCATGTTTTTGCAAACCACCGGTTGCGTATACCAGCTTCTCTGAGCTTGATTTGATCGTGCAGCGCCTGGCGTTGCTGGACGATCTGCTTCCGTTCTGTATTGAGCGCCTGCCGTTCCTTTAGCAATTCTTCACGCATTGCTTCAGCGTGCTTCTCAATAGCTGCCAGTTTTTGGAGGAGGAGGTGTTCGCGCTCGGCTTGTTGTGTTTCGTGCCAGTGGGTGAGCGCACCATAGATGGGGGCTAGCAAGCTTGGAAGATATTCAGGGGTTGCTTGCAGTCCCATTGCCGCTTGCTTGATCTCTTCTTCTGCGGCCACATGCACCGTTTCCAAAAAGGTATCATAGAGATCTTGATACCGCTGTTGAATCTCGTCGCGTTCCTGGGTGATGGCGACAGCGTGGGTTTCCAGCTTTACAAGCTCCTGGCGAAGTCGCTTGATTTCTGCGCGAGCGCGGCCAATGATTTGAGCCAAATCCTGGCGGGCCTCATCTTTTTCTGCCTCGGTCTGTTGGTGCTGGCTGGCGGCTCGTGTGTGTAACGCGATGGGTCGGGTAGGAAAGTGAGATGGGGAGCTGTCGCTATTGATACGATTGTGTTCTGATAAGACGGGGAGGGATACTGCTATCTGTCCTTCTTCGTCGAGCGGCTGTGCTGCTTCCTCTGGCGGATACCGATTCGTGCTGTCAGGGTCGCTCATGTTTTTCTCTCCTTTGCTGATGAGCAGCAGATGCGGACCGTCTTCCGTTGACCAAGAGCAATGGACAGTATTTACATCGGTGGCTATCAGTGTAGCAGGGGCAGAGGTGGCTTGTCAATTCCGGTAGAGTGCCGGCTCTCCAACCTGAGAAAAGGTGGGCACTGATAGGTGGAGAGCGGTACTTCTGCTTTTGGTAGGGGATAATTCGAACCAATCAGCCAAGCCCTTGACAGAGCCCCTCGATGCTTTGTAATCTAGTAAAGAACTCCTCAATTTCATGCTTGCAAACGGAACATCGGTATGCCTCCATACGTCTTCTGGACCCTGATCGCCTCCTTGCTTCTTCTGGTTGGAGTCTGGTTCTATTTGCGCTCCAGATTCTCCCACCATCCTTCTTGTTCTCAGGCAGCACACTGTTCTCTCTCCCCGCGCCATCTCAAGCCTCGCTCCCCGCTCGATTGTCCTGCCTGTTGTTCGGCTGCTTTGTCTGCAGCGGGGAAGGAGCCATCGCATGCTCCGGTGCGTCCCTGGCGGGAGGTCAAGAGCCGACGGGGAGCGCCCAAACGTGCGAACACCGAGGGAGTGGCCTGCCCGAATCAAGCTTGCCCGTACTACGGCATCAGCGCGGTCCAAGTGCATGCCGTCGTGAGCGATGGCAGCTCTGGAAAAGTGGAACGGATCCAACGGTGGCGCTGTCAAGCGTGCCAGACCACCTTCAGTGCGCGTCTGCATACGCCCATGTATCAGCTGAAAACGCCAGCACACCGGGTGGCTTTAGTGCTGAGCGCGCTGGCGGAAGGATTGGATGTGTCTGCGGCCGAACGGGTGTTTGGTGTTCGCCATGCGACCATCACCCGGTGGCTCTTGCGTGCCGGATCCCATGCCCAGAGGTTGCAACAGCGCTCCTTCACGCAGTTGGAGATCTGAGCCTGTGCAACTGGATGAACTACGCACGCGCTTGCGTTGTCACACGCAGGTCCTCTGGCTGTGGGTGGCCATTGATCCGCTCACCAAATGCATTCCGGTGATTCAACTGGGTCCGCGCACTCACGAGATGGCCCACCTGCTGATCCACCGCCTGAGAGAGCGTCTGGCTCCTGGATGTCTACCGCTCTTCACCAGCGATGGACTCACTGCCTATTTTTACGCGTTGACCGCGCACTTTGGTGAGTGGATCAAGGGGGCTGGGAGCAGGAGCAGCAAGCCGCAGTGGCAGGTGGCAGCAGGCTTGCTGTATGGGCAAGTGCAGAAGCGGTATCAGCGGCGCAAGCTGACACAGGTCAAGCAGGTGATCCGACTGGGAACGGAACCTGCCTTCAAACAAGCCTTGCAGGCGCTGGGCTTGTCAGGTCGGGTGAATACGGCGTTTATCGAACGGGTCAACTTGACGATCCGGCGCGGCGTGTCGGCGCTAGCCCGCCGCACGTGGGCAACCGCGTTGCAACTTCCACATTTGGAAGCCCATTTGCACTGGTGGCTCGCTTACTATCATTTCGTACGACCACACGGCTCACTGCGCGTGGTGATTCAATGGCAAGCGGGCGAGACCTCGCAGAGGAGACCGCGGTATCGGCAGCGTACCCCAGCCATGGCCGCTGGGCGGACGACGCACCGCTGGACCACGCAGCACCTCCTCGGGTGCCCCTTGCCGCCGCTCCCGGCTTGAGCAGGCACGGAAGCCGAAAGGGAGGTTTTTCCTGGCCACAGGAGGGCTTCTCCCCAGGCCAAGAGGTCTCGGATTTGGGACTCTATCGACCTGTGCTCCCAGGGGATGTAGCAAAAATGAGCCCAAAAACGGCTTTGCAGAGGCTTCTTGAATTATCCCCTCTCTCCGAGAGCTGTACCCTCGTCAATCTGCCCCTGCTCTTTCCAGAGCCGAAACAAGCGTTCAATTTGCCAGCGCAGCCGCAACAGGACCAACGCCTCGGGAATACTGAGCCGAGCCCGCGGGACATTGGTGACCACCATGGTCCACCCTGCCAGATACAGCAGCTCCGGGTTGGCTTCATGCCCATGGTCCTGTGCCGCTTCCCGCAGCCGTTTGCGCCGCTGTTCGGCCACCTCCTCCGACACCCGCCCCAGCAGCAGGCGCACGGGCAAGCGTGCCTGCTTGCCCAACAGCACGCCTCGTTCGATCGCGTGGCCTACGCCCCAAGGCAAAATCCCACGCAGGTCGATCTGATGCCCACTACGCGTGGAGAGCCTGGTTTTGCACTGCAGGCGCATCACGAAATACCGTTTGCCTCCCCCGCGTCGTTGGGCCAATCGACAGAGTCGGTGTTGGCTGAAGAAGCCGAGATCGGCCAGATACAGCCCACCGACTGGGAGGGCGTCTTCGTTCAAGGGACTCCGGTTATCGCTGTGTCGGCCTTCGGTGAGCCGTGGACCTTCCAGCTTGCCGCTGAGGACGTCCCAGCGCACGAACAGCTTGACCATCGCTGCACCGGTCTCTTGGCTGCCGCCCCATCCGCGCCAGACCTCTGCCAGGGGAGCGGGGAGCAGGATCGAAGAACTCTCTTCCACGACGACCGCGCTGAACCGGCGGAGCAAGGGAATCTCGACGTGCTCCGCTTCCATCTGCCTCGCGGCCAGCCGCTCCAGCAGCCGCTGCAGAAAGGTAGCAGCCTCTGGAGTAAACCGTTGGCAGAGTCCCGAGGCGGTGATCGTCACCTCACGGCGTCCCAAGATCTGGACGAAGCCTTCCACCCGCTCATCGGGCCGTTGTCACCAACCGAAGATCAACGTCTGGGCGAAATCGGCGCCGCTGAAGGCCCGTTCTCGTTGGATAAAGCCAGTTTCACGAGCCAATTCATCGGCTTCTTTTCCCAGGATCTGCTGCAAGAGAGCGGCTTGTTGTGTTACATTCATTCCCAGAGGCTCCTTCGTCATCATGAGTGCTTTTGTTTGGCATTGCTCATGATGCTTGATGGAGCCTCCGCTTGTCATCCTCTCTTAACTTAATGCCTATGGGGCCATGCCATGTTGCCCGCTCTCAAAGCGGTCTTTCTCGGTCGGCCTTTCGGGCTTCTGAGCAGTTACAATACGTGCTGGTAAGCTGCTTCGTTGGAATGTGTGGGCTTTTAGATTGCCGGTACAGCCTCTTGACAAAGGGGCGCTTTATGATTACACTTTAAACACAACCATTGTAAAGAAACTTGCTTTACATACCTACTGACCTCTGCATAAGTTGCTAAACTTTCTTATGCGGAACGAAGGCACTTCTAGAGAGGCTTCGCAAATATACGTCCTCGTAACCAAATTTAGTTCTTTACGCAGAGATCAGTAATACATTCTCTCTTCAGTGCTATCTCTCGCTTCTTTCTCTCATGGCCTCTCTCTACCCCTGGAGCTAGCCGTTTTCTAGCGCCGGTACGTCGGCGCACGACACCGCACTCTATCCCTTCTTGGTG
The DNA here is from genome assembly GCA_964522745.1 of uncultured Ktedonobacterales bacterium. Taxonomy (GTDB): domain Bacteria; phylum Chloroflexota; class Ktedonobacteria; order Ktedonobacterales; family DATBGS01; genus DATBHW01. The sequence continues at coordinate 24,177 of CAZFWN010000016.1, read as the reverse complement.
CAACTCGGTTCTTTTCCCTGGCTAAGCATTCCTGAACCAGGGAGCGCTCTTCTGGTTGTACCCCCATCAGGGAATGCACATTTCAGCCCTGACCAACGAGGAAGAAAGGAGGGACACACCGCCTGAGGCGGTGTAGATGCTCACGGTAGGGAAGGGTTCACTCCTGCCACCATTCCTGTACGGCATAGCCTGGGCTTCGTGATAGCCCACCATCCACCCAAGACCCACGATGACTGCCTCTTTCTCGTTGAACCTGCCCTGCCAATGGATCGCCGTGGATCACGCAGAAGGTGCTGGTTGCGCGCCTGTCCTCTCGTTTTGTCGCTGGCCTCACCTCTTGGCGTGAGATAACTCTGCAAAAGGAGGAGGGACGTTTTTTAAGACTCGCCTTGCGTCAGCGGTACCCTTGTCTTGACCAGGCACCATCCCAGGTACATGTCAATGGCACCCGCTCAACAGGACCTCGTCGTCACGTTTTACCAGTGAACCAGAAAAGAGGAGAGACATGCTTCCTTCCAGGCACTTCTTTCAACAATTCGGCAGGAACCGCCGCACGGGTCTCTTCAACACACCCGCTCTGCTTCTCGCGCTACTCTTTGTTCTCTTGCCATCAGTAGCGCCAGCCTCTGCTGCTCCAGCGCAGCGGTTCATTGCTACGCTGACTTACGGGTGTAGTTCGCCAAGCGACTGTGTCTCGAAAATGACCCTGGCTGAAAAAGAAGGCCAGATGACCCAGGTAGAGAAAAATGCCTTTACCAAGTCGGGCAACTCGATCACGGATATTACGACCTATTTCATCGGTTCGGTGTTGAGTGGCGGTGGCGGCGGGCCAAATGGCGCGGGCGGTACGGCGAGTCAGTGGGCAGATATGGTGGACAATTTCCAGAGCTACGCGCTCAAGACCCGCTTGGGGATTCCCATCATCTATGGCGCAGACGCCGTTCACGGCCACAACAATGTCTATGGCGCGACCCTCTTCCCACACAACATCGGGCTGGGCGCTATGCACGACCCAACACTTATCACGCAAATCGAGCAGGTAACTCGTGACGAGGTGCTGGGCACGGGCGTCCGGTGGACGTTTGCGCCCTGCGTCTGCACCCCACAGGATATTCGGTGGGGCCGCACCTACGAGGGCTACAGCGAAGTACCATCTGATAACGCGACGGACGGCTCGGCAGCCATCGTCGGGTTCCAGGGGCCCAATGGCGCACTTGGGGTCGGCAATATCCTGGCGACGGCCAAGCACTTTATTGGCGATGGGCATACCGCCTGGGGCACCGGCTCTCCGTACCTGAACGAAGGTGACGCGCAGATTACTGAGCAGCAGATGGATACCATTGACTTCCCGCCCTACCAATCAGCGGTCTCCAACAAGGTTGGCTCGGTGATGATCTCCTACAGCAGCTGGAATGGACTCAAAGACCACGCCAACCAATACCTCATCACCACCAAGCTGAAAGGCACGGGAACCGATAGCAATGGCGTGGCTGATCTGGGCTTCCAGGGCTTTGTGGTTTCGGATTGGCAGGCTATTGACCAGATTTCTTCGGACTACAACTATGATGTCCGCACCGCAATCAACGCGGGCATTGATATGGTGATGGTCCCTGATAATTACAAGACCTTTATCAGCACCCTCGATACCGAAATCAAGGCGGGGAACATTCCGATGTCCCGCATTGACGATGCCGTCACGCGCATCTTGACCCAGAAGTTCGCGTTGGGCCTGTTTACGCAGCCCTATACCGACCGCAGTTATACCCCCAATGTCGGGTCGGCAGCGCATCGCGCAGTCGCGCGGCAAGCCGAACGGGAATCGCTGGTGTTGTTGAAGAACAACAGCGTGCTGCCTCTCTCGAAGACGGGGAGCTATACCCTGGTGGTTGGCGGCGATCATGCGGATAACCTGGGCTATCAGTTAGGTGGGTGGTCGATCTCCTGGCAGGGAGGGAGTGGGACCACTACTGTTGGCACCACACTCTGGCAAGCAATTCAGCAAGCAGGACTGTCCTCCTCGGTGAAACTCAACTTCGTCGGGACCCGCACCAAGGGCAATTATCACGGGGACGTCGGCATCGTCGCCGTGGGGGAAACGCCCTATGCCGAAGGCAATGGCGACACAAACACCCTCGCGCTCAACAGCACTGGCGCGGCTGAAGTCACGGACGTGTGCAGTCGGGTCACCAAGTGTATCGTGTTGTTGTTCTCCGGGCGTCCGGTCATCATCAACACCCAGTTGAATCAATCCTCCGCCTTCGTCGCCGCGTGGATTGGCTCAACGGAAGGGGAAGGCATCACCGACGTACTGTTTGGCGATTATGGCTTTCAGGGCAAACTGACCTTTACCTGGCCCAATGCGGTGACGCAGGAACCTTGCAATCAGAATAATGGCTGCACGGGTACTCTCTTCCCATATGGCTATGGCATCACGCCTTTCTAACCGAGAATGCCGAGTTGAGGGGCGAACTAGGCAGCTGGACAGCCGCCGCCGGGTGGTGCGCAAGCACGCAGCTCCCGGCGGCGGCTGTCCAGCTCGGCCTGGTGAGACCTCGCGGACCTCTCCCTGGATGGTGTTCGCATTGTTCAGGTGAGAGGATGCGCTGGCTGCAGCCCCAGTGCCGACAGCGCTCGATTCCCCGCGATGGGTAGTGGATCACATGAGAAGGACGGCACAGTCGGCATTATAGCGATGGAGGAAGAGCAGGAGGCAGGCTTCATGCATGAAGAGCGATTTGGAAAAGAACAACGTCAAGCGAACAAACCGAGCCAAGCGCTGGCGCAAAGTGTTATTCCATCGTTCCACATGGGCGGTCTGGCCCGTCTCTTTGCCCACCGCACAATGCTGTTCGTCAGGAATAACGGCCTGATAGGTCGCCCAGAAATCAGTGAAACAGACCCCGGTGCGATACGGCTCAGGAATGGCTTGCCACAGGTGCTGACAGGTCCGCTTGCTCCGATCCCCAATCGCATAAGCCACGACTTGGCGGGTCCGACGACACAAGGCAATCCAGATCCACACCTGCTGGCTCTTGTGAGCCACGAAGGACCAGATCTCATCCAGTTCGAGCACTTCACGGGACTTGGCAGGAACCAGCGTCTCGTGGAGCGGAGGGAGGGTCAGCCGTTTTTTTAATCCAACCAACCACCGTGTTGCGTGAGACTCCGAAGGTGCGCTGCAACCCGCGCAGGCTGCTGCGCTCCTGAGAGGCCCGCAAGATTTCCTGCCGACGGTCTTCAGGATAAGCATGCGGAGTTGGACGCTCGCGGCCTTGCCGTTGACACGCACGACAGCGATAGAGCTGTTTCCCGTTGGGCGCATGCCCATTCTTGACCACTTGGTTGCTCCCGCAATGGCGACAGCGGATGGTGATCGTTACCATGGTTGCCCTCTTGGCTTTTCCTTCAGTTTACCATATCCTTTCCATGTGACCCACTACCAAAAAGAAATAAGACGTGTTCATGCTTGATGATTTGGGCTTGTCGATTAACCAAGTCGATTAACCAAAGGGTAGTCCAGCACACCAAAGATCCTGAGAGCGTGTTTTGCAATGCAATGAGGTGAGAGCACTTGATAGACTGTGCGCATGAGTACGATCTATCCAAGCGACCTTACTGATGCTGAGTGGGCGTGCCTCGAACGGCATGTTCCCACCTTGCCCAGACGTGGCCGACCACGCACCCACCCGTTACGCACCATTCTCAATGAGATTTTTTACCTGCTCCGCACGGGCTGCCCCTGGCGCTATTTACCCAGCAACTTTCCACCCTGGAAAACGGTGTTCTATCATTTTCGCCGCTGGCGTCTCAAGAACATCGGGTATCGGCTCTTCACCGCTCTGCGAGATGCCGAACGCGAGCGCGTGGGCCGACATAGGGATCCGAGTGCCGCCATCATAGATGCCCAGTCCGTCAAGACGGTGGAGGAGTCGGCGGGTATCTCGGGGTTTGATGCCCATAAGTGCGTGAAAGGCCGTAAGCGGCATCTGTTGGTCGATACCCTCGGCCTGCCGATCTCCTCTACTATGTCACGCCTGCCGACGTCCATGACACCATAGGCGCCCGGCATCTCCTGGCCGGACTGAAAGACTTCGTTCCCCGTCTCAAGAAGATCCGGGCCGACGCGGCCTACCGGGGGCAAGCGTTGGCCGACTGGTGCATGGCGGAGGGTGGGTGGGAACTGGAGGTGGTGGAGCGCACCCCAGGCATGCGTGGGTTCAGCGTGCTTCCCAAAAGGTGGGTAGTGGAGCGCACGTTCGGATGGCTCTCGCGCAACCGGCGCATGAGCAAGGATTATGAACGGAAGGTGCAGACGAGCGAAACGCTGATCGAGGTAGCGATGATTCGGCTCCTGCTCGCGCGCCTCGGGCGGGAAGCGCGATGAGGGATGAAAGACCAGCAACCCTTACCCATGCTGGTGATGGGTGACCCATTCGGGCAGTCCTGCTGGCCGATACGACTCCCACCCCGCCTGGCGGGAGAGTAGCCCCACTTTGACGTCGGCCTCCAATGGGTGGTGGCGTAGGCAAGCACCGCAGATGAAAAGGAGGCGCAGGTTCGGTCTGCCAGCCAGCCGCCGCCAAGCGAAGGAGCGGCACAAAGCTGACCCATAAGGAGGCGAACGCTAGGTGCCAGTGTGCAAAGGGGCACATGGCCTGGCGGGCGTGCCTACCCGTGCGGTGGCATCCTGCACGCGGCTGGCGCCTGGAAACGGGGGCTAGGTGGGAGGCCTGTCCGGTGGGTGAGCCAGCGCCTCCGCTTTGGCGGCGGCCACTGCCTGGTCGGGGGTCAGGGAGCGCCCCTCGGCCCAGGTGGCAGCGAAGGCGTCCTCGCCCAGGTGGGCACGCACGGTGGCTTCCGCCTGTGTATAATACGTGCTGGCCGCCGGGTCGATTTCCCGGATTAAAGGCATGGCAAACAGCTGCTGCCCAGTCACCCCCTGGGGTTCCCCCACCCGTTCGGCGGCCCCCCACAGGCGCGCCGCGCTGGTGGGCTGGCCCCGCGACACCAGGATGATCCCCAACCAGACCAGGCATGGGACGATCAGCACCGGCATCGCGCTTTGCTGGCTGACCGCCAGGCTCTCCTCCACATACTGCCGGGCGCCCGCCAGGTCGCCCTGCCGCCAGGCGAAGCAGCCTAAGCTGAGGAGCTGGATACTGGTCCCGCCCCCTTCCCCAAGCTCCCGGCAGATGGAGAGGCTCGTTTCGGCAGTGGCACGTCCCCTGGCCTCCTCCCCCCGCCGGGCGTACCCAAGCGCGAGGAGGTGGAGCGCTTCCGCCTCCCGCCAGCGCTCGCCAGCCTGGCGACACAGCGCCAGACTCTCCTCGCACACGCGCTCCAGGTCGGGATACTCGCCGACACTCAGCGCCATGTGCCCGGCCCCATTGAGCGCCGCAATCAGCCCACGTTGCAGGGTGAGATCTTCCGGGGACCGCTGCACCAGGGTCCGGTACAGCGTGAGCGACTCCGCAATGAGCTGCGCACGCCGCGCCTTGTCCCCAGCAGCGAACTCCGCCCAGGCCGCGTGAAAGAGGATCTTCGCGCGGACGTCGCCGGCTACGTCTACGGGCGCCTCCAGCAACTGCGTCAGGAAGGTCTGCAACTCGCTGAAGTGGCACCGGATGAGCCAGAACCAGTAGAATGCGCCCGCCGCTCGCCCGGCCATCTCCCAGCCTGCCCTGGCCTGCGCTTCGCCTTCTGCTGTCCCAGCCTGCCTGGCTTGCTCTAAGGCCCAGCGCAACGCGGCGCGCAGGTTGTCGTGTTCTTCCTCCAGCCGGTCCAGCCAGACTTTTTGCTTGGCGCCCAGCAGATGTGGCTCGGCCTCCTCGGCCAACGCCAGATAGCAGGCGGCATGGGCCGAGCGGGTGGCCGCGAGTTCTCCCGCCGCCTCCAGGTACTCCAGCCCAAACTCGCGCAGCACGGACAACATCCCAAAGCGCGGCTCCCCGTCGCGCCCTGGCTCCTTGCGCAGCAAGCTCTTGTCCAGGAGCGAGGCCAATCCCTCCAGCAGATTCAGGTCCAGCGCCCCGGCGGCCTGGCAGACCTGCTCTGCTGCCACCAGGCGCCAGCCATGCACAAACACCGCGAGCCGCCGCAAGAGCGCCTGCTCGGCAGGAGCGAGCAGCTCATAGCTCCAGGCAATCGTCGCGCGCATGGTGCGTTGCCGCTCTGGCAGATCAATGGCGCCTCCCGTCAGGACCTGCAAGCGCCCTTCCAGGCGCGCCAGCAGGGTTTGCGGCGAGAGCAGTTTGAGGCGTGGGGCAGCCAGTTCCAGCGCCAGCGGAATGCCCTCCAGGTGCTGACACATGCGGGCGAGGGTGATCGCTGTGCCCGGGGTGACCTGGAAGTCAGGCTGCGCGGCTTGGACGTGGTACAGAAAGAGCTGCATCGCGGGGTTCTCGGCCAGGGCTGCCGGGTCGAGCGTCTGGCGGGTCTCCCCCGGCGGGAGCGTGGGCAGTGGGAGAGGCGGCACCACAAACTGGTGTTCGGCGCGCAGATGCAGCACCTCCCGGCTGGTGACCAGCAGTTTCACCAGTGAACACCCTTTCAGCAGTGCCGCCAGGCTGGGGGCCGCGCGGATCACCTGCTCGAAGTTGTCCAGGACGAGCAGCAGGTGCTGATCGCGCAGCGCGTTGCCCAACACCGTCAGGAGCGGCAGCGTGTTGGCCTCGCGCAGCCCCAGGGCTTCAGCGATGGTGGGCAAGACCAGCGCCGGGTCAGTGAGCGCAGCCAGGGAGATGAAGAGAACCCCATCGGGAAACGCTGCAACGACCTCAGCCGCCACCTCCAGCGCCAGGCGTGTCTTGCCGACGCCGGCGGTCCCCGTCAAGGTGAGCACGCGCACATCCTGGCGCAGGAGCAGGGCGCAGACGGTCTGCACCTCCTCGGCCCGTCCGAAGAGGGGGGTCGGTGGAGTGGGCAGCAGGCGCCAGGCCGCTAGCGGCTGGGGAGTGGGCTGATGCTCCAGTTTCTCCCAGCGGGCTGCCGCTCTGAATTCCGCTCGCTCCTTTGCCGAAAGCTGGAGCGCCTGAACCAGCAGGTCCAGGGTGGCGGGCTGCGGGGTCTGGTTCACACCCCGCTCCAGGTCGCTGATGGCGCGGCGACTCAGCCCGGCTCGCTCGGCCAACGCTTCTTGGGTGAGTCCGGCCAGGATGCGGTACTGCCGGAGCAGTTCCCCAAAGGGGCGTGGGTGTGGGTGGATCATCGCGTCCTTCAACCTCCTCTTGAGTCCGCCGCCAGCCGAACACCTGTCCTGGCGGTGGGATGCTCGGAGGCCCATTTTACCAGAGCACTTGTTCAGGGGCAAGAGGGGTAGGACGGCTTATTCTGTTCAAAAGATGTTCACAAGATGTGCATTTTGCCTGGCGCTTGCTCACGCGGGGGGCTACACTGGCCGGAAGGAAGCAGAAGTGCTCGAGACGGGGGAGCGGACTCGCAACACCACTGGCACGGCGAGCCTCTCTACCCGATAGTTTTTTGCGGCAGAAGTGATGGGAGGCGTTTAGGGAGCAGTAGCTTCGTGCTACGCTCCCACCTTTCTCTTCAGTGCAGCAATGTTTCCGTGCAAAGAAGAGCCGCCTGGACGCTTCCAGCAGGATGGGGAGTGCCCTGCGCGCATATCTGGAGGAACAGCATGGCTGATCAGGTCTCATCCTATGTCGTCATCGGCAATGGCATTGCCGGTATCACCGCTTGTGAGATTCTGCGCGCCGAGGACGCCGCCGCAGAGATCACCGTCATTGCCGATGACCCCTTTCCGGTCTACTACCGCCCGGCCCTCAAGGACTACCTGGGCGGGCGCGTGCGCGAAGACAAACTGTGGGCGCGCCCCACCAGCTTTTATCTGGATCACCAGATCCGCTTTCTCGCTGATCGCGTGGTGGGCATCCAGCCAGAACAGCATCTGGTACAGCTTGCCAGCGGAAAGCAGACTGGTTATCAGCGGTTGCTTCTGGCGACTGGTGCACGCGCCAACAGCCTGACCTGCCCCGGCAGTGCCCTGGCGGGTGTCTTCACCCTGCGCACCGTCGCCGACTATCAGCGCGTGCTAGACCGCCTCAAGACGGCGCGGCGTATCGTCGTCTATGGCAGCGGCACCCTCGCCCTGGAGACCATCGAGACGCTGCGCCATCGCGGCTATCAGGTCATCCATGTACTGCGCGGGCGCCTGCTCTGGTCGGAAGTGCTGGACCCGACGGCATCAGACCTGATGTTTCAGCAGGAACGGCGCGATGGGGTCGAGGTGCGCATGGAGGAGGAGATTGTTGAGATCACCGGCAAGCAGGGGCGGATCAGCGGAGCGGTGACGAGCAAGGGCACGCAGATTGCCTGCGATGCGCTGATCGTAGCCATTGGCATCGAACCGCTCACCGACTTCATCACGGATGCCGGGATTACCTGCGGACGCGGTGTACAGGTGGACGAGACAACGATGCGCACCAGCGCGCCTGATGTATATGCCGCCGGAGACCTGCTTGAGACGGCGGGTGCCATCCCTGGACAGCGTCGCCTGCTGGGCCAGTGGTATCCGGCGATACAGCAGGCGCGGGCCGCTGCATATAGCATGCTGGATGTGCTCGATACCAGCCGCCCCTTCCGCTTTGGCACCTTCTACAATGCCACCTTCCTCTATGGGCTGGACTTCGCCGCTGTTGGCCTCAACCGCATCCCCAAAGAGGGCCAGAGCTATCAGGAGATCGTGGCTGATCCCCAGCCACGCAGCTACCAGAAAGTGATCCTCAAAGACGGCGTGGCGGTTGGGGCGCTCACGCTGGGCAACCGCAAGGGCGCGTTGGCCTTCAAGCGCGCCATCGACCATCGCGTCAATCTGAGTTCTGTTGCCGCGCGTCTTTTTGCCAGCGATTTCAAGCTCTCTGCCTGGCTCGATCAGCAGGGCGTGCCCGCGCCGATCCTGGGGGTGACCCGTGAGGGCGTTGTGGCCGTCAGGGAGGCCGCGCGCACTGGCATCATCCGGCTGCCTACTGCCGAGCCAGCCCCGCTCACCCAAGGATTTCTGGTGCTGGCGACGACCAGCGCTGAGCAGACGAGCGCTGGCAAGTCAGTAACGCGCCTGAGCCAGACCGCCGTTAATAGCATCGGTCGACAGGCGGGCGCTACTCTCCAGTTGACGCATGATTCGGTGTCGCGGCGCCATGCCGAGATCAGCTATGACAGTGGGCAGTATGTGCTGCGCGACCTGGGCAGCAGCAACGGCACCTACGTGAATGGGGAGCAACTGGCGCCGGGGGCTGTGCATGTCCTGAAAGACCAGGACTGGCTGCGCATCGGCACGGTAGAGGTGACCTTTGAGGTTCGGCTCGTAGAGTCACTGCCTGAGGCCGCGCCAGAGGAGGGCGCTGCCCATGCCAGCATAGAGTCTGAGCGCCCCACCGGCCTTATCACGCTTCCGCCAGATGAGCGCCCTACGGGCCTGATTGCTTTGCCGTCTGAAGAGCGCCCCACCAGCCTGCTCAGGGTGCCAGAGGGGAGACCCACGACGAGCTTCAACCTCTCCGCTGCTGATCTGCTGCTGCCCCCATCAAGCCCGCCCGCCCTCAATGCCGATGGCTCGCTTCCATTGCCTGGCGGCGCCGGCACACTCCCGGCTGATGTGGCTGCCAGCCTGAAAGATACGGCGGCACTTGTCCTGGCAGGCCAGGGTAGCCCACAGGTTTTCCGGCTGGCGGCGAAGCGGCCTGTGCAGATTGGGCGCGCGAAAGAGAGTGACATACCCCTGGCCGATGTGACCGTCTCGCGCAAGCACGCCGAGGTATTTGCTGGCCCCGACGGCTTCTACATCCGGGATCTGGGCAGCAGCAATGGTGCCCTGGTGAACCAGACGAAGATCGACAACCCCTATCGCCTGGGGCATGGAGACCGGGTCAAGATAGGCGCCATTCTGCTGTATTTTGTCGATCTGCGCGCCCCGGATGTGTTGTCGGCAAGCGATGCCCAGCCTGCCGCCGGAGGCAGCAAACGCTAGCGAACGGCAAAAGCCAACGTATGAACCGCCAGCTTGCGAAGAAGGAGAGTACATGACCATCCCCAGTTCACCGAAACGGTCGCCGGTGGTGGGCCTGGAACACCGCCCGAACCTCCAACCCTATACCCAGGAGGAGGCCCACTTCGAGATCGATATGTGCATCGGCTGTGATCGCTGTATGCGCGCCTGCCCGATCCCCATGTCCTCAACGATCAACATTGTTGATCTCAACCGTGCCACCATCTCCGATGACATCTTACCGGAGGTCGCGCGCTTCACGCAGGAGTGTGTGATGTGCGGCGCCTGCGTGCCCGTCTGCCCGGTCGATAATCACCGCGACTTGCTGATGCTCTGGCTCAAGCAGCGCCTGGGGGTTGCCTGGGATGGAAACGTGGACCTGAACCACATCCTGGACTACCTTCCGCCGGGCTGGGATGTGCCTCTGTTGCTCAGCCGCTTACGCGAGCAACCGATGTTCAGCGACGCCCAGGCCGTGCCCGACAACTACCTCTTGCACCTGGCCGTCAGTTCCAAGCTGCTGACCCTCCTGCCAGGGGAGGTGCTGCTCCACGAGGGCGAATTTGGCCGCGACCTCTATCTTATTCTAGAGGGCCGCTTTCTCGCCTCCGCTGCCGGACCCGCTGGTGACGACCTTCCGGTGGCCGTCGAGCGGCGTGGCGAGTATCTGGGCGAGCAGGGCCTGCTGACCGGCCAGCCCCGCGATGTGACCGCCCGAGCTGAGAAAGAGGCGCTGGTGCTGGAGGTGCCAGAGCAAGTGATGCAGCAGATGATGCAACTGGTGCCAGACGTGCGCCGCTACTTCGATCAGGTCAACGACGCACGCTCCCTCGAAGCCTTCATCACGCGTCTGGATCTCTTCCAGGGGGTTTCGGCGGCAGATAGGCGCTGGCTGGCCGGGCAGACGCAGATCAGGTGGTACGACCGCGACGAGCCGCTCTTCAGCGAGGCAGGCGCCTCCGTGCCTGCGCGCGAGTCGATGCATTTCGTCCTGGAAGGCTTTGTGAAAGTGGCGCGCCACACCACCTCAGGCACCGGCCACGACAAAACGGATGAGCGGATCCTCGCCTATCGCCAGAAGGGCGACTATTTTGCCGGTGGGCTGGATGTGCTGGGTGACGGACGCGCAGTGAGCGTCACCGCGATTACGCGCGTCAACGTGGCCGAGGCGCCGGGCGATGCGATCCACACCCTCCGTGCGCGTTATCCAGCAGTTAACACACGCTTTACCGAGCGCCTGCGCCAGTACCGCGAGACGGCCACAGCAGTGGAAAGGGGAGCTGATCCCGTCTCAGCCCCAGGAACGCATGCGGGCCTGCACGCGCTGGTGGGCGGCGGCGTGATCGAGGGCACCGAGGTGCTGGTGATTGACCTGGAGAAGTGCATCCAGTGCGACCAGTGCGAGGACGCCTGCGAGCGGCGACATGGGCATTCGCGTATGAACCGCAAAGGCATGGTCGTGGGCAATATCAGTATTGCCACGGCCTGCCGCCACTGCCAAGACCCGGTGTGCATGCTCTGTAGCCGCGCTGGCATCGCGCGTCTGCCCAGCGGCGAAGTCTACATCACCGAAAGCTGCATTGGCTGCGGCATCTGCGCCGAGCGCTGCCCCTATGACAATATCTCGATCATGACGCTGGAGGAGGAAGTGGAAGCTCGTTCGGCCTGGCAGCAATTCTCGCGCTTTTTCGCCAAAGGCAGCGGCAAGGAGCGCGGAAGGAGGCTGCTTCCCATGCTCCAGCAGGGCTTGACGCCTGGCCCACTCAACAAGCAGCAGCCGCTCGATGCGTTTGGTGAGCTACGCAAGAAGCTGGCAATCAAGTGTGACCTCTGCGCCGGATACAACAATCAAGCCTGCGTGCAGGCATGTCCAACGGGCGCCGCTATTCGTGTGCAACCCGCCCGCTTTTTCGGCTCAACCGAGGAGATTTTGCGCACGCGCGCCAACTAAAGGAGGGTGTTTGCTATGGCAGTCGTCACATCATCAACCCCGGCCACGCCAACCCGGACGCGGCGCACTTGGAAAGCGCCTCGGTCCAGGTTCGCCTGGGTCTGGCTCGCCTTCGCGCTGGTCCTCTGCGCCACGCTGTATCTTGTCTACGCCGAGGTCAAGAAGTTTTCGATTTTTAATCCCTTCAAGGGCGGACTCCAGGACCCGTTCTATGTCGGCGTGATTGCCTACATCCTGGTGATGAGTACAGCGGCCTATTCCTTGCGCCGCCGCTTTGTGCGCGGGCTGCCGGGCAAGGTGCAAAACTGGCTCTGGGCGCATACCTGGTTGGGCATTGGCGCGCTCCTCCTGGTGTTCTTGCATGATCGCTATCTCGGCATATTCTCGGGGTATTGCCCAAACCTGAACTGTCTCAGCGGGCCAAGCCTCAAGGGGATCAAGCCGGGGCCACCTTCCTTTGGCTATACTGCCCTCTACGCGATGGTCCTGTTGATCGTCAGCGGCGTCATCGGGCGCCTGCTTGACTTCTGGCAGACGCACACGATTGCGCGCGATGCCAGCGCCAACCGCGTCGGGATTGTGTCGGCGCTCAAAGAGCGCCTCCTGGAATTGGAATATACGATTGAGCGTCTGAGCGCGGGCAAATCGGAGCCGTTCAAACAGTATTGCTTGTACGGACTCGAACACCCTGGCGCGCTGCGCAGCGCGCCTCCTACGCTGCTCACAGAGGAACAGGCCGATTTTCAGCGTGCGCAGGAGACGCTGGCGACCTATGGCAGCCTGTCGCAATCGCTCCGACGCCAGCAGCGTGCCAATCGCGTCATGCGCAGCTGGCGCTCCATTCACATGACCATCGTACCCTTTGCCCTGGTGGTCATTACCTACCATGCCGGGGCCGAACTGCTGGTGAACGTTTTCCATCTCATCAAACTCCATTGACGGGCACTGCCTTTTGGGTGGGAGGCGAGCAGGCGCTCGCTGGAGAGCGCCTGCTCGCCTCCCATGCGCGCGAGGAAGTGAAACTGAACGGCAGCATGGGGGAAGAGGAGCGCGCCAGCGGCTTCCGCCCTTACAGCCTATCCGAATAACGCCGTGGAGCGAAATGCAATCAAGCAATAAGCCAACTGGAGGATGGCGCTCAGCGCGGCTGGAGTGGCACACCTCCTCACTTGCGTTGTCTGCTCAGGCAGCAAGTGCTTTGACAAGCAAGCTCACAACACCCCTACCCGTGGAGAGTTGATCAGCGGCAGGATCCCCCCTTCCGCCCTTCGCTTGCGCGCACACGCCGTGCAAAACACCCGCTCGGCTATGTCGGTGATGTCCGTAAAGTAGCCCAGGGCCACGGTTGTTGCCGGCTTGCCACAGACAATACAAGGAAACGTTGGGGCGGTATTTTGAGCCAGGAGCTGGACTGGTTCCTGCTGATCGGGTACCAGCCCCTCCCGTTCGGCCACGACCCGCAGCGTGATATAAGTGGAAGATCCGTAGTCATAGAGATAGGAAAACTTTTGTCCAACTTTGAGGACCCGCCCGATCGCTACCTCCAGGCTACGATCCTCGATCGCCTCCAGCAGGTCCTCGACCACCAGTTTCTGATAATACCAGGTCTGATAGCTTTGGCGTTGGGCTTCTGGGGCGAGCGTCTGGTCCTCCTTCCTGGCGGCTTTCCCCGCTTTGATCAGTCTCGCCTGGTCCTCTTTGAGGAACTCCACGAGCTCATCGACCGAACGTGGCTGGGTGAGGGCTGCGATCCATTCAGGCGCAAGGAGCCCTGGAGGGAGGGGCAGACCGAGAGCGGAGGCCGATCCTTCTGCCCAGGGGGAGACGATCTGGTCGATGACAGCGCGCAGTGCTTCCACTTGCTCTTCCGCAGAGCCTGCTTCCGCTTCTGGGGCGGCTTCCTCCTCTCCAGGAAAAAAGTCCTCGGGATACTCCGTGCTATAGTCCGTCCCGCTAATCGTAAAATCGCTCAAATGCTCTAAATCCTCGATCCACAGCGCTTTGAGAAAGCGATCCACCGCCCACAAAGACGCTGAGGTTGGGATCTCAAAGTGGAGCCAGTACTCTGGCAGGTACTGGTCTTCAGCCACGATATGAAACAAGCGCGTTTTCTGCTCCTGGGATGGCGCGGCAGTCGTGGCGCGGCGCGCTTTACAGGACTTGAGGTGCTGCGGCATCTGCGGTTTTGCCAGCTCCGCTTTGCAAAAGGCACAGGTGCCTTTTGAGACCGCTCTGCGCGCGGGGTGCGTTTCCATCTTGTCCCTCTTCCAACTCCTGGGCATCCCTCTGGCAAAGGGCACCACCTGGGTTCAGGGTCCATTGAACCGCTTAGCCCAAGACTCCAGCTGCCCGAAACGCAATCAAGCCACAGGCAAAATGCAGAAACGCTAGGTAGTTTTGTGGCTTCTTGTCCCAGCGAATGAACAACCGGCGAAAGCGATTCATCCAGGAGTGCGCCCGCTCTACGACCCACCGGCGGGCTTTGAAATCGGCAATGTGCTTGATTGCCTTCGCCTCTTCCCCACGCGGGCGCACATGGGCGGTGAAGCCAAACGCTTTCAGAATCGCATAGACCTCGTCATAATCATAGCCTGCATCCAGACACATTCCTTGCGGGCGCTCTGTCGTTGGCTCTGGCCGCTCCACCACCACACTCTCGATAGTCGGGCGCGTCAATTTCATGTCATGCCGGTTCGCCCCTTCCACCACCAGGCCAATAGGACCACCATGCACTCAGTTAGCAGACTGCGCTTGACGCCAGACTTGCCCCGGTCGGTGGGATTGGGCCCGGTTTTTTTCCCCACCCAAGGGCGCTTTGGTCAGCGCTCCGTCCATGGCGAGCCAGTCCCAGTCAATCCCGCAGAGTTCATCAAAGCGCCTGACTCCTGCTTGCCAGCGCTTGAGAAAGACCCCTGCTTCTACCCACACTTGAAACCGATCGTGCGCCGTCGAATGGGCACACAACTCGGTCTGATCCAGCGCTTGCCACTGGCAGCCAGTGCGCAGGACGTAGAAGATGGCGTCGGCACAGGCGCGATCGGGCACGCGCGGCCGTCCTCCACCAAAGCGATGGGTATTGACGTGGACAGGGAGGAGCGGCTCAAGTACGGCCCAGAGGTCATCAGAGATGCAAAATCCAGTGGTCGTACGGTTATTGGGCGTGCGCTCTCGCTCACGCTTCTTGGGTTCTTGTTTGCTCATACCCCCTATTCTACCACCGTTATCCGGATAGGCTGTTATTACAAAACACGCTCTGAGAGCCTCCCGGCAGTGCTCATTTAGCAGATGAGTTGCCAGAGCTTGATCGTGTTCACCCCCGAACCATCGTTCTTCTTGAGACCTACCGTTGCCAGGAGATTGCTGTGAGCGAGCCAAGCCATTTGCTGCACACTGGCCTCGTAATAGAGGTAGGGCGGATGGCCCCCTCACGGGCATCAAACTGAAAGAGTACCGCGTCCTTCTCCAGGCTCCACAGATACACCATCCCCTCGTCATCGGCAAAAGCCAGGAGATCACCCTGAGGTGAAAAGCAGAAGTTCACTGGCCTCACTCCAGGATACTTGATCTGTGTAACCAACTCGAACGAATGGGTGTCGTATCCCTCAATTGTCTTCTTTGCCAGGTGATAGAGTTGAGGATGCGCAGGTCGGAACTTGATCTCACGAAAAACTTCCTCTTTGCTCCACCGCAAAAATCGATGGGTTTCACAAACCATCTGCTCTTCCTTCTGTTTCAACTCCCATACAGCCACAAGGCTTCGGTCGGTGGCTGGAACAAGGGCGATCTGAGAGCCATCAGAAGAACAGGCCATTCTATACGGGGAACCTACTCCGGAGAGATAGCTGGGAGAGGTGTTATCTGCGCTGGGTAAGGTGGCATGAGGCTGTTGTGTTGTTGCGTCCCACAATTGGATACGTATATCCTGTCCCACGACGACCAGGAGGGAGGTATTGGGCAGAAAATGCACGGTTCTGGTAAACCGGCTCTCACCCTTGATCTGGCACAGGAGATCCCCTTCAAAGGTCCAGAGATAGATATCGCCCGTTTCTTCCAAGGAGGCCGCAAGAAACAGCCCATCATCTGACAAGGCGAGCGAATAGACCTCATCCCGTTCTCCTCCACGGCTCCCTGCCTTTCGCCTGCTGCTGACAGGGACAGGAATACGGCAGATGCAGCCGCCAGTGGAAGTATCCCACAGTTCCAGCTCACCCTGCTCGGGGGCAATCGCCAGCAACGTTCTATCTGACGTTGTCGTCAGATTTCTAATGGGAGTAGTAAATGTGCCATAGTGGCTAACGCGCTGGATATGAGGGGGTGTTCTTCATCTTGCATAGATACCTCTCCCTATGAAGAGGGCGATTTTCGTGTGGTTTAAGCCGTCAAAGCCTTCCCTTGATAGGTCCACTTGAAAGGTTTCGCCGTGTGATTGTAATAGGCAATAAACGCCAGCACTTTGGCCTCTCACTCTTCAACGGACACGAAAGAGCCACGCTTGAGCAATTTGCGTATCAGAATACTCGCGCCAGATTTCGATTTGATTGAGCCAAGAGCTGTGCTTTGGGGTGTAATGGAACACCACTTTGTGATCTTTCCAACGTAAAAAGGCGGCTCGACTCGCCAGTGATGCCAGAATACCATGCTTGCCTTTGACTCCCAAATCCTCTGGAATGCCTGAGAACTCAGCCACGAGAGCGCACCAGCACTTCAGATTGATGGATGTTCAACTGGTCACAGACAAAATGCCACCGTTTCGTTTGGGGGTCTGTTGAGGGCGTTTCCTAATTTGAGGAAAAGGAGTAGGATGCCCCTGAAACGCGGCTAGCTCCCACGTAGAGGAAACACCCTATGAAACCTGCCCCTGTCACAGATCAGGTGCCAATCCCTCCTCCATCTTATCATCGCATGATAGCCCAAGCGCTGCATCTTGATGCCCTGACGCTCATTACCCGCCTACATTTGCTGACACTGTGCCAAGTCGCGGTCCAACTTGCTCAGCGGCGCTGTCCCTCGCCTTTGCCCGCTGGACCCGGTGGGGCACCACGCATCTATTCTGAAGAGTCATTGCTCCTGCTCGCGCTCCTGCGCACGTTGTGGCGCCTGTCCTACCAAGAAGTACACGATTGGTTGTGCGCTTGGCCGGCTCTGGCGCTGGCTTGTGGATTGCCAATGGAATCGGATGGGCGAGTGCGTGTGCCCAGCAAGTCTCAGCAGTCTAAGCGCTTGCGCACAAGTGGAGCGCCACCAAGCGAAGCCCTCTTCGTACTGCTGGTGCGCGCGGCCCTGTGGACGGGCCTCACCCATGCCCGCGATCTGATTATCGACAGTGCCCCAACCCTGGCTTGGCGCCGGGCTGATCCCGATGCCGCGCTGGGCCATGCTCCAGCTCACCATCCACGCCCCCTCTTGTTGGGCTATCGGGTCCATACCTTACTTTGTCGTGGAACCGGCTTGCCGCTCCTGTTCTTCCTGTCGCCTGCCAATGTCCACGATGCGCCCTTCGCCCGCCCGCTGCTCGCCTGGGCTATGCGTCTCTTCCAGGTGCGTCCTCGTGTGGTTCGTCTTGACGCAGGCTATTGGGGCCTGAAGCTGATCGCCTGGATTCACACCGTACTGGGCGCCAGCGCCGTCCTCCCGTGGAACCCCAAACGCCAGAAGCAACGCGATAGGCTGCCCCCGACGTGGACCGCCGAGGAGTTGGGCAAACGTACCTCCATCGAACGTTTCTTTGGGCGCACCTTCCTCTTCTTTCGATTGCAGCGCCCTCCCGTCTCGGGCTGGTCAGCGGTCGCCACGCGGGTAGCCTTGACCTATGCCGCTATCTGGGTGATCGCCTTGGCAGCCTGGCAAGCGGGCCGTCCCGCGTTAATCCGTTCTCCCAGACTCGTTCTTGCTCATGTGTGGGAGGGCATAGAGAGATGAAAACCGCTCGGAAAGCACACGAAGACAGGTACTGCAGCACCTCCCGGTACTACTACTGATAAGGAGTCTGTACACCTTGGCTTTCTTGGGTTATACTGCTTGCACTTCGAAAGACGCTCGTAGAGAGGCCAGGAGGGAGAAGCTGATAGCGGCACGGGGTCCATTGACCAATCAAAGACTTGGCGACAAGTATCTGCTTGGCGATCTTTTAGGGCAGGGAGGCTTTGGTGCAGTCTATAAGGCCAGGCATCTGCTCTTGAATCGCCAGCAAGCCATTAAAAACTTGCTAGAGCAGCATTTCACCAGCCCAAAGTTCCGCGAACGCTTCACCCGTGAGGCGCAAACCCTGGCAGCACTGGATCATCCCAACATTGTCCATGTGGATGACTTTGGTTTTGATGGTAATCGGGCCTATCTGGTGATGCCCTACATTGGCGGTGGCACCCTCCAGCAGATTCTGCGTGCACGCGGGGTGGTGCCGCCAGATCAGGTACTGCGTTATCTGGAGCAGATTGCTGGTGCGCTGGACTACGCCCACGCCCGCAACGTAGCGCACCTGGATATGAAGCCGCTCAATCTCTTGGTGCATGATGATGGGCGCCTGCTCCTCTCAGACTTTGGCTTGGCGCATTTGATAGAGCAGGGCGCGATTGAGGGCAGCACCAGCCTGCAATTTGGCTCACCCCATTATATGGCGCCAGAGCATATCCAAGCCCAACCGGAGCGCAGGAGCGACATCTATGCCCTCGGCATCATCGTCTATCAAATGCTCACCGGGCGCGTGCCCTTTGAGGGGTCCAATGCTGCCGCGATCATGTTCAAGCAGGTGTCCGAGCCGCCCCCGCCGCTGCGCAGCATTCGGCCAGAACTTCCGCCCGCGCTGGAGGGTGTAGTACACAAGGCGCTAGCAAAACAGGCCGCAGATCGCTACGAGACAGCAGGCGCGCTGCTCAGGGATGTTCGGACAGCAGTGATTGGGCAGATATCTGGACCTCTTCGCTACTCGCAGTCGCTCAATACAACCATTCGAGCCGCCAATCCGCCCCTGGCTGGCAGCAGCGCCACCACGATCACCCCATCGGGGGGAATCTCCGATCCACTGAAATACGCTGGAAACCTGCCATTGGGAGGCGTTCCAATCTACCAGCCGGTTCCAAGGGTGGGTGCTGTTCCGCCTCAGCCAGAGTCAACCAGGATCTGGACACAAGGCGAAGAGGAAGACCTGGAGGAAGAAGAGTCCTGGGAGCCTCAGCCAAAACCAGCCAAAATCTGGACGCGGGGGTTTACGATTCTCTTTGTGCTAATAGCGGTGGCCGGGGGAATCCTCACGCTCGTTGGCGCAAGCAGCATCAAAATCAGCACGACTACCAGCAATCAAGTAGCTCTGCTCTCCTTTGTTGCGCTGATGGTGGTTGGGTTGGTGGGGCTACGTTTTGCCGCATCTGGGCTGATGCGCGCTGGCTTTGTGCTCCAAGTGCTCTCAACCATTGCTGCCATCTTTCAATCGTTGGGTTTTGATGCCAGCTACTTCCTGGGGGATTTGTCTACCCACCTATCTTTGCTGATTTGGTTGCTGAACCTGCTGAGCCTGATCTGTGTGTCGTATGCGCTGGTGCGCTGGCAGTCAGCGGATGCTGGTTTAACGGTGCTTCAGCTTGCGGCAGGGATTATTCTAACGGTCCATTACATTTCGACCGTGGCGCACGTTCCCTCTTCGCTGATCCCGGAAACGGTGGCAACTGCCGCTTGTCTCGCTCTTGCGGTAGCCCTGATGGTCTTGCGTTTTCTCTGCTGGAGACGCTACCCGGTGGTCATTCTTTGCCTGGCCGGAGCCCGCGTGCTTTTAATGCTATCTTACCTAATCTATTCTCCTACGGTCTCCTCGCTCCCGTTTCTCGATCTGCTTTTCCTGGCCGCTGACTTTCTTTTTGTGCTGGGTTTTCTGGCATTGGTTCAGGTAGAGCGACTAAAGAAAGCAGGGGTACATTAGCGGCGCTCAGTGCGTCAGCACAATCGCAGCAATCAAGATGAGCAGCGCCAGTCCGCCATGCGCCACACCAACGAGGCGCCCAATGTGGCTCAGATGCACCAGACCTTCTTCAACACCAGCAGGAAGGTGTTTTCTATCTGAAGAAAGCGGTGGCGGAAGACTCGTTCAAGCAGAGGCTAACTGCTCTCTGTCCTCATCCTGCTTTGCTGTCCGAAGTTTGGAAACGCCCTCTGGTAATAGTGCCAAAAGATTTATAGCAACAGTAGAAGTTGGTGTCGTTGTTGCCATCGTTTGGCTCCTTTTATACAGCCGTGAATTGTCTCAATTCTCGTCCTTTCATCTTACCTATAAGTTGTCCAGTGACCGGACATTCGGAAATTATACACTCGTGCTGGTGGCCGTAAATGGCGCCAATCCAGCGGGAGCCGATAATGATGTGAGGTAATAGACAAGCTACCTTTGCCCCAACGCCAGCAGAGCATAGCTGGTACATCCAGGCGCACGCGCCGGTCAGATAGAAAGAGGGAACGATGCTTAATGGGTTGCTGGTGCTGGGCCTGATCGTCGTCGGAGCGGGCGTGTTCTGGCTGGTGGCCAAGGCCCTGATGCTGGGCGGTGGATTGCTCGAGCAGGTCCCGGAGTGGTTCGTCTATGGCAGACGCCAGGAATGATAGCCTGCTCTGGGGTCACCTGGGCCGTGGCTCATCCTTTGAGCCACGATCTGGCCTCGGCTGGCGACCAGGACATGGAAGAGATCTGCACAGCAGCGAGTTGCTCACCACTCAAGAAGCAAAGGGAGGCTCTGATGGACTCGCTTGAACTCGCCGAACTGGTGGCTCAGGCAGAACAGTGTTCGCCGGAGCGCCATCCAGACCAGGCAGTCGCGCTGAACCAGCAGATCATCCACCTGGACTCGCAGAACGCAGCGGCGTATGTACGCCTAGCCCGCGCCTATCAGGCACAACGCCAGTTTACCGCTGCTGCTGTGGCCTGCCAGGAAGCGTTGCAGCGCCATCCGCAGAGCGCCGTCGCCCAGAAGCGCTTGCAGCGCATCAACCAAGAATGGACGCTTGCCAAACAGGCGCAGACCATCACGACCTATCAGGAAGCCTTCCGGCGCGGGGTCGAGCAGAAGGACCAGGAATACGCTGGCTCTGCGATTGCGTGCCTCTGGCGGGCCGTCGAACTGAGTACGTCCAGAGCGCAGTCCATTCAGTGCCGCACCGCGCTGGCCGCTGCCTACCGGGCGAGGAAAGACTCTCTTTCACTGGAGCGAGCTGCCGCCCAGTACGAGCTGGTTTTGCGACACGCCCCGGAACATCTGCCGGCCATGACCGGGCTAGCGGCGGTCTTGCGCGACCTGGGCGAACTGAGCCAAGCCAAAACGCTCTATGAGCGGGTGCTGGCCCTGGCCCCACAGGATGGTCATGCCCTCAATGGCTTGGCTGGCGTCTTACATGATCTGAGGGATGAAAAGCAGGCCCAGCAGCGCTTTCAGCAAGGGAGGAAGCGTCAGTAGCGCTCGTCCTTTGATCGTCGGATGAGGTTGCCCCCTCCCTGGTGACGTGGCTCTCCGGCTAGCAGCACGGTCATCTGTCTCTTCAGCCCCTCCCAGGCAGGAGGTTGGGCCACGGGCAAAACTACGCATCACGCATGAGCAAGCAGAACAACGACTGCCCAGCGAGCCCTGGGCACTTCCCATGCGTGATGCGTGGACCTGTTTGAGGGCCAACTCCCTGCTGATCAGATCAGCTCTCGATCCACTTTGCTTGGAACTGGAGTACTTTCCCCGCAGAAGATACATCCTTTTCCTCTGGCGGAGCCAGCGGCCCATCAGGCGCGCGCGTAGCGCATGAGCACCACGCCTGTCGGGAGTGGCCTGGATTCGAGCAGGCGCAGATTCACGCAGCCCCTGGGGAAACAGCTGCTTGCCACCGCCGAGCACCACCGGGTACACCCACAGGCTATACTCGTCAATCAGCTCGTGTTCGGCCAGGGTATGCACCAGCACGCTGCTGCCATCGATGAGGATGTTCAGGCCAGGCTGTGCTTTCAAGGCGCGGACTTCCTCGACCACCTTACCACGAATCACGGTGGAGCTGCGCCAGGCGGAGGCCGTGGTCAGGGTAGTTGACACCACGTATTTCGGCTTGGCGTTCATGAGATCGCCAAACGGGTCACCCGCTGGCATGGGCTCAAAGGCCCCGCTGTGGATCTGCCAGGTTTTGCGCCCCAAGAGCAGCGCGTCACTGTGGCTCATTTCCTCAAAGAAGTGCACGCCAATGTCATCGTGCCAGAACGGCATTGTCCAGCCGCCGTGGGGGAAGCCGCCCTCAGTATCTTCGTCGGCGCCCCCTGGCGCTTGTATGACATTGTCCAACGACACAAACTCTGAGACCACGATCTTTCGCATGCTGACCTCCATCTTGTTTCTTTCCGACACTTCATCGAGAGGATGGTTACCGGAGGACGCTCGATGCACACCAGCCCCCCTCTTGCCTTTCCAGCAGGAGAAAAGACCTCTTGCTGGTTACCCCTGGTGGAGCCTCTGTCCCTTCGTCTCCCTGTTCGGGTGAGATTCCCCCGACAGGGAGAGTATGCCTCACGGAAACGGAGGTGTCTTGTACAAAAACGAAAGCTGCTCCGGTCGGCGGTGCTGTAGCAGCTCGGCGGGAGTGTGTCCAATACAGTGCTTGAGCGAGCGGGTCAGATGGGGTTGATCGTAATAGCCTGCCTGCCAAATGGCGTCGGGAATCGAGACGCCCTGCTGTAAAAGACAGGTGGCATAGCGGGCGCGTTCGATTTGTCGGGCTGTGCTCTGGGGGATCCCGAGTGCCTGCAAGAACCGATACTGGACCGAGCGCGGGGTCAGGTCGGGAAGGTGCCCCTGGAGGGCCGCCTCGACGAGGGGATCTCGTACGAGCAGTCCCTCCTGCACCAGCCAGTCCACAAAGGTCTCGGCATGCTCATAGGTCGGATATTGCCAGGCCTCACCCCCCAGCCAGAAGGTGGTGTCCGAAGCAGTGGGCAACTGCACCTGGTCATCCACCAGCGACCGCACAGGCAGGTGCGGCAGAAACGCACCCGGCGTGAGCACGATGCCCACCCACTCCCCCTCGGCTGGACAGTCTCCAATCGAGCTGACTTTGGTCTCAGGTCCCCGCACCGTCAGAATGATCTGGCCCTGGAGTTTGGTCACCACCAACTCCAGGCGGCTCGCGGCAATCGAGAGAAATGGGTGTGTGCCTTCGCTGTGCGAGCACCAGATCCGTTCGACAAACGGCGAGTCTGAGGGCCGCTCGGCATCAAAGAAAATCATGCAAGTGTCTCCGCTGGAGAAGCAGCCTGACGGGAAAACCGGTCCTCCTGGGCTGGTGCTCGTCTCTGGGCAGGCAACCAGAGCAGCATAGCATTAGGAGTGCGATCGACACTGCACACACGGCGACCGACTTCACTCGCTCATCCAGCTCCGGTCAATCAAACTCATTGGCGTGCTGGCCGGAAACGAGCAGCGTTGACCACAAGGTCTGAGCCACATCCGGAAACGTGGACTCCTCCTCTGCTGATGCTTCACTCGTCCCAAGGGGGAGCTCTTCCCCTTGGGACTGGATCGAGTGTGCTTCCATCTCGGCCATCACCTTGACTGCAGGTGAAATCGGCTGAGGCACGGGAACTTTCCACACCAGCTTCCCGTTTGACAGCGGGCGAGCCAGCTCAAATCCAGCAAAGTCACGCTTAGAATCAACCAACCACAACAGCACCATATTGTGTTTCCTGACGAAGCCCAGCAGCTCGAACCCAGGCAGGGTGAGTTGGGTATACTCCTTATACTGGCCTGACTCCCGCTCCTCATTCCCTGCCTTCCGCACCCAAAAAGAGCGGTGCTTCATGGTGAGTCGGATCCCAGCATTGGGCAGTTGCTCAACCACGATACCGTTTTCTGCGGAATGTTCAGTCAGATACCCAAGGGCTTTATTGCGGACCAGGTCCGCATATAACCAGGGATTCGTGACGCCCTCCTTCTTGGAATAGGCGCTTGCGTGGGCAATAGCCGCCTGAAAAGCCCTATGGAGCAACACACTGCACGTCGCTACATCCTCAAGAGCTTCTACTGCATCTGGGGGCAATTTCTGCTCTTCCAAGAGACCTCCTCCCAAGTGGAGCGTGTTTCATCATCTTTACTATGCTTCGTGAGCAAGAAAGAGTATGCAAGCGACAAAGGGATGAGCGGATAAAGATGGACGAAAGCCGGATACACAGATAATGTCTCAGGAAGTGGTGTAAAAGCAGGTTGACGAACGCAGTCATCGGTGC
>CAZFWN010000015.1:6961-58156 GCA_964522745.1 uncultured Ktedonobacterales bacterium | reverse complement strand
AGGTGACGCTCTGGACCTCGACGCAGACGCCGCATTATGTCCACCGCGAGGTTGCCAAAGTCTTGCAGATACCGCTCAGTCATCTGCGTATCATTGTGCCACCGGTGGGCGGCGGCTTTGGCGGCAAATGCGAGCCGTTTGCCCATGATTTTGCCGCGTGTCTGCTGGCAATGCGGCATGGCCGGCCCGTCAAGTTCGCGCTGAGCCGCGAAGAGGTCTTCTATTGCCATCGCGGGCGCCATCCGGTCAAGATGATCCTGAAGACGGGTGTGAAGCAGGATGGCACGATCACAGCGGTCCACTTGCAGACGTTTCTGGATGGTGGCGCCTACGCCAGCTATGGCCTGGCAACCGTCTATTATACCGGCGCGCTGCTTACGGTGACTTATAAGATTCCGCGCTATAAGTTTGATGGCATGCGGCTCTATACCAATAAGCCGCCGTGCGGACCCAAGCGCGGGCATGGATCAACCCAGCCGCGCTATGCCTTCGAGTGCCAGCTTGATAAGATCGCTGAGCAGCTTGGGCTGGACCCGGCGGCCTATCGCAAGCAGCTGGCGATTGAGCCGTACTCCGCCACCGTCAATGGCCTGCGCGTCACCAGCTGCGGCCTGGTGGAGTGCGTTGATAAGGTGGTCGCCGCTTCGGATTGGCAGGCGCGCCGCCATCATCTGCCGCCGGGTCGCGGCCTGGGCATCGCTATCAGTTCCTACGTGACCGGCGCGGGTAAAGCGATCTACTGGAACGAGATGCCGCACTCCGGGGTAATCGTGAAGGTGGATCGTGGCGGTGGCGTAGCCGTCCTCTGCGGCTCGTCGGATATTGGGCAGGGGTCCGATACGATGCTGGCGACGGTGGTTGCCGAGGAGCTAGGGGTCGATCTCTCGGATATTCGCGTCTATACCGGCGACACTGATCTGACGCCGGTTGATCTGGGCAGCTACTCGTCGCGTGTGACCTTCATGGCCGGCAATGCCGCCCGCGAGGCGGCGTTCAAGCTGCGTGCCCTGCTGATGGAGGCCGCTGGCGAATTGCTGCAACTCCCCGCTGACCGCCTGACCGCCGGTGAGCGCGCTATCTTCTGTCTTGACGATCCAGAGAAGCGCGTGAGCTTTGTCGAGGCGGCGCAAAAAGCTGAGGCCACACATGGCACGCTCAGCGCGGTTGGCTCGTATACGCCGCCCAAACTTGGCGGCCAGTTCAAGGGCGCGGGCGTGGGCATCTCGCCGGCCTACAGCTATACTGCCTGCGTGGCTGAGGTGGAAGTTGACCCGGAGACGTATGACATCAAGGTCGGGAAACTCTGGGTAGCGCATGATTGCGGGCGCGCCCTCAATCCCACATTAGTTGCCGGGCAGATCGAGGGCAGCGCCTATATGGGCTTTGGCGAGGCGGTGCTGGAGGAGCAGGTCTTCCGCAAAGGGCTGCATAAAATCCCCTCGCTGCTGGAATACAAGCTGCCGACGATCTATGACACACCTGAAATCATGGCGATGCACGTCGAGACGCACGACCTGGAAGGCCCGTATGGCGCCAAAGAGGCCGGCGAAGGGCCTCTCAATCCGATCATCCCGGCCATTGCCAACGCCGTCTACGATGCCATCAAGGCGCGAGTGGATAGCACGCCGATTACACCCGATAAGATCGCTCGCGCGCTCAAGGAGCAGCGCCAGAAAGTCGGCAGCCCGCGCCCGCAGCCGGAAGTGCCGCTGCCGGTGTAGAGGGGCAAGCAGCATGTATGAAGATATTTTTCTTGATGTGTCTACAGCCTTGGAAGCCTTGGGACGCCATCATGGAGATGAGTATTTCCAGGGGAAGTGGGCAGATAAGCACTGGATGAATACGCCGGGGCCGCTCTATTGCGGAGAGACTGACAACTGCGGCACCGGCCCCGGCGAGGCGCCCAACAACGTGGAGGTCGATAGCGAGGGCTTCCAGGTCACCTACCGGCAACCTGTCAATCGCTATGAATTACGTCAGGTGGTGCGAGCTGCTTGGGACGATCCTTTTTGTGGCTATGGGGCCGGTGGTGATCTGCATTGGACCTATGAGACCATCAAGGCATGGTGGGCTGAGCCACGCCGCAAAGTCGAGCAGGAGATCAGGCGGTTATATGATGCCCAACTCGCTTTGGGCGAAAAAAAGAACTATGAGTATTCTGCTGGGCTTTGGCGGTGGTTAGACTACATCAAAGATGGTGTGTATCAGTACCTCCAGGTCTATGCTTTTTTCCTTGACAATGGGCGTGTTCCGCTGGAAGGTGAGAGGCTCCCTGAGTTGTAACATATCTGACACGAAGGAGGGGGTGATGCCGCGATGATGCGTCTGCCCAAGTTTGAGTATCGCTCGGCGCGCACGGTGGAAGAGGCGTTGGAGTGGATGGGAGATTTTGAGGGCGCGGTTGATAAAGACCCGGCGGCCCAGGCGATGCTGATGGCCGGCGGCACCGATGTGCTGCCCAATATGAAGCACCGCATTTTTACCCCGCAGGTAGTTGTTGGTCTGCGCAAGGTGGCGGCGCTGCGCGGCATCGACTATAATCCGGAGTTTGGCCTGCGCATCGGCGCAGGCGTGACCCTGACCGAACTGTCCGGCTCACCGCTGGTGCGCGACCACTATCCCGCGCTGGCCCAGGCCGCTGAGTTTGTCTCCACGCCGCAGCTGCGCCAGATGGGCACGATTGGTGGCAATCTCTGCCTGGATACTCGCTGCAATTACTACAACCAATCGGAGTTCTGGCGGCAGGCGCGTGATTTTTGTCTGAAGAAGGGATCGGAGATTTGCCGGGTGGCGCCCAATGGCGAGGGCTGCTATGCCGTCTCGTCCTGCGATACCGCCCCGGTGCTGCTGGCCTTGGGGGCGACGGTGCGCATCGCTTCATCCACTGGTGATCGCATCGCTACCATCAGCGAGTTGTATCATGATGATGGCATTCATCCGGTGCGCTTGCAACATGGCGAGGTGCTGACGGACATCTATCTGCCGGCGCAGACGGCTGGCAGGCGCTCGGTCTATGAAAAGTATCGCGTGCGCGGCGCGTTTGATTTTCCGATAGCCAGCGTGGCCGCAGCCACCCGCTTCGAGGGCGATCTGTGCGCCGAGGTGCGCGTCGTCTTGCAGGGCGTTGCTACACAGCCGATGCCCTTGCCAGAGGTGGAGGCGCTCTTGCGCGGCCAGCGTTGGACCCCAGACCTGCTGGAATCCGCTGCCGAGAGCGCCTATCGCGCGGCGCATCCGATGGATAATACCGCCGGCACGATTGCGCTGCGGCGGCGCGTGGTGAAATCCTATACCCGCCGGGCGCTCGAATCGCTGCTGGCAGCAGAACGATCTTGATACTCGTACCTTTGCTGTGGCTGAATACTCAGAAGGGGCGCCCGCACTCGTGACGCCCTGTACTCTTGAAAGGAAGATGGACCATGACCTCAACGGCAGAGCGAACCCTGGTCAACTACACGGCCACCGATGGCATCGCGGTCATTGAACTGACCAATCCCCCGGCCAACACCTACAGCTATGAAATGATGCGCCAGCTTGATGAAGCCATTTTGCAGGCGCGCTTTGATGATGACGTGCATGTCTTACTGCTGCGCGGCTCCGGCGACAAATTCTTCAGTGCTGGCGCCGAGATCAGCATGCTCAACTCTGTCACACCTGGCTTCAAGTATTATTTTTGCCTGCACGCCAACGAGACGCTGACTCGTCTGGAGCAAACGCCCAAGCTGGTGATTGCTGCCCTCAACGGCCATACCGTTGGCGGCGGCTTAGAGATCGCTCTGGCCTGCGATCTGCGCGTGGCCCGGCGTGGCGCGGGCAAGGTCGGCCTGCCCGAGATCAATCTGGGCGTGCTGCCTGGCACTGGCGGCACGCAACGTATGGCGCGGGCGCTTCCCAAGAACAAGGCCATCGAGTTGATGGTTGAGGGCAAGCTGCTCAGCTTTGAAGAGGCCCAGGAATTGGACCTGATTAACTATATCTATGAGTCAGACGGCTATTGGGACAAGGTCATGGACTTTGCGCGCAGCTTCTGCCCGCCCAACAAAGCCGCCAAAGCCGTTGGGCGCCTGAAGCGCTCGGTGCAATCGGGCGCGGAAGTCGCCTTCTCGGAGGCACTGGCAATTGAGCGCGAGTTGCAGCAGCTTTGCTTCCAGAGCGAAGATGCTAAGGAAGGCATTGCCGCCTACGTCGAGAAGCGCAAGGCCAATTTCAAGGCGCGCTAACAAACCTTCACGCGCTTATCTGGTCAAGTAACAAGGGGAGGCTGAACAGCCAAAGCTGACTGTTCAGCCTCCCCTTGCCTACCGTCGTGTGCGCCCAGGCTGGCAAGAAAGCCTGCTCATCTATCGAGGCGTGATCGATGCTCACACGCGAGAAGAGACACACCTGCTGGATGCTGGCTGTGGGCACGCGGATTTCCTGGCCCCTGTTTATGCCAGAACCCCGCACACGTATGGCGTTGACCCCGATAGGGTCGCGCTGCGCAAAAACACCACTATTCGGCGTTTATCAGAAGTAGCGGCTCTAGTAAGATGTATGGCTGGGCCTGGCATGCTATGAGTATCGAGTCCATGTCAGATTCAGAAGAGAGTTCGCTGCGGCAAAGCAATCCCTATGCTTTGGGCAATCACCTTTGCCAATTGCTCAAAATCCCGGTAGGCAGTGTGTACTGCCTGAATATGCGAGCCAATAGCGCCATCGGCTGGCTTCAGCAAAAACATGGGTTTGCGCGCTTCTTGAGCCATTGGCATCAAGCTACGGTAGTGCTTGAGAAGTGCTAATAAATGAGGATCAGAGCCAATCGAGATGTCACTATCAGGCTCACCAAGCACTACCCGGCGGTAGACGTTTGGGATTTAGGCAATCCAGCGCTCATAAGCTTTCACTGGCCGATCCATGCGCACGGAGTGTTGCTGAACAATATAGCCGGCTGGCTGCGTTCGGCCAGTAGGAAGCTCTAGCTGGGGAACTGGATTCTTTCCCAATCGCTCTGTCCACCCCTCGCGCCACCGGCGGAGCGTAGGGCCAAGGTTGCGCAAGCCTTGGAGGGAAAATAGATCAGGCGAGAGCGGGACGATCACAGTGTGACTGGAAGCAGAGTTTTGCCACATGGCAAAACTCTGCTTCCAGTCACACTGTGATCGTTGGCTTTGCTTTGGTAGGGCGGGAGGGAGTCGAACCCTCACGGGCTTTCGCCCAAAGGATTTTAAGTCCTCTGTGTCTACCATTCCACCACCGCCCCAAACGGTATCTAGCATACCATAAGACCGGCCAAAACGCAATCTATTGCGACTGCTTGAGAAGTGTAGCAACAAGAGTATCATCCCCTCACCCTGGCACAGTGGGAACGATGGGAACGATGGGAACGCTCGCGCATCGGGTCGCTCTGCGTCTGGCTCCGCCGGCAAGTGCAACGTTCCACCCTCCCGAACAGTGGGAACGCTTCGTGATGTGTTTGCTGGCGCGTGAATACGGCGCTGGTTTTTGCATAAGTTCGGCTCGCCTGGATTGACACTCGCCAGCCCAGTAGGCCATAATACATAAGTTAGAATCATCCCTGAGGGCTTCTTTGAAGGCGTGGCTATCAATCTATCAGCCGCGCATAGATGCGAGCAAGACAATGGCAGAGACAACTGATCGGGAGCAGGCGCTGGGGACCGAGGTGGCGCCAATGGGCGGTAGCTATGATGTGATTGTCGTCGGCGCCGGGCACGCCGGCTGCGAGGCAGCGCTGGCGGCGGCGCGTATGGGCTGCTCGACGCTGCTGATTACTATGAATCTAGATAGCGTGGCGCTGATGCCCTGCAATCCCTCGATGGGCGGGCCGGCCAAGGGGCATCTGATCCGCGAGATCGACGCGCTGGGCGGGGAGATCGGGCGCAACACCGACAAGACCTTTATCCAGATTCGCATGCTCAACACTGGTAAAGGCCCGGCGGTGCAGGCGCTGCGGGCGCAGTGCGATAAGCAGGCGTACCGGCTGGCGATGAAATTTGCGCTGGAGGCGCAGCCCAATCTCGATCTCAAACAGGCTTCGATCACGCGCTTTCTCAGCGAGACCGGCCCCGATGGCCGTCCAATCATGCGCGGCGTGATTACGGACAAGGGCTGGCAGTACCGCGCTCAGGCCATCGTGCTGACCACCGGCACGTTCATCAACGGGCGGTTGGTCGTCGGCGAAAAGACGCAGCCGGGCGGGCGCGCCGGCGAAGGCCCGGCGCTGGGCATCTCCGAGTCACTAAAGCAGCTTGGCCTGACCATTGGCCGCCTGAAGACGGGCACACCGCCGCGCATCGATGCGCGCACGATTGATTATAGCCAGACCATTCCCCAGCCGGGCAGCGCGACGCCGCTGTATTTCTCGGCGGATCGCTCGGCGCGCGAGGATGTGCAGTTGCCCGGTGGCAAGCCGAACCCGATCTATCCCATCCCTGAGGAGATGCAGACCGATTGGCGCCCGCAATTGCCCTGCTATCTGGTGCATACCACGCCGAAGACCCACGCGGTCATCCGGGCGAACCTGCACCGCTCGCCGCTCTACAGCGGTGTCATCGAGGGCATTGGCCCGCGCTATTGCCCCTCGATTGAAGACAAGGTCGTGCGTTTCGCGCAGAAGGAAACACATCAGGTCTTTCTGGAGCCGGAGGGCTGGAAGACTGGCGAGGTTTATGTGCAGGGCATGAATACCAGCCTGCCCGAAGATGTACAGCTTGCCATGCTGCGCACCATTCCTGGCCTGGAGCGCGTGGAGATGATGCGCGTCGGCTATGCCGTTGAGTATGATTTTGTGCCCTCCGATCAGATTACGCTGGCGCTGGAGACGAAGCAGGTCGAACGGCTCTTCCTGGCCGGCCAGATCAACGGCACATCCGGCTATGAAGAGGCGGCGGCGCAGGGCATTATGGCCGGCAGCAACGCGGCGCTCAAGGTGCAGGGCAAAGCGCCCTTTATCCTGGCGCGCCATGACGCCTATATCGGCGTCATGCTGGATGATTTGGTGACACAGCCAATGAAAGAACCCTACCGGCTACATACCTCGCGGGCCGAGCATCGGCTGCTGCTGCGCCAGGATAATGCCGATCTACGGCTGAGCCACGCTAGCCGCGAGTTGGGCTTGCTGGATGATGCCCGCTGGGAGGCAGTTGAGCGCAAGCGCCAAGCGATTGCCGCAGCTATGGAAGGGCTGGATACGCTTGCTTTTAATTCCAGCCAGGCAATGGAGGTGCGCGCGCGCGAGGTGGGGCTGGCGCCGCTGGGCCAGCGCTTGACGGCGCGGGAACTGCTGCGCCGTCCAGAGACGCGCTACTGGCAGGTGGCGGCGCTGGAGGCGCGACTGCCACAGGTCGAGGAAGATGTGGCGGCAGAGGTGGAGTTGCAGGTCAAGTATGAGGGCTATGTACGCCAACAGGAGCGTGCCGTCGAGCGCGTGCGCAGGCTGGAGGAGATGCTGCTGCCTGAGGAGATTGACTACGCGCTCATCCCCAATCTGCGCACCGAAGCGCGTGAGAAGCTGGCGCGTCTGCGCCCATATACGCTGGGGCAGGCCGGGCGCATTGGCGGCGTGACTGCCGCAGATATTGCCGTGCTGCTGGTCTCTATCGAGCGCCAGCGTCGCCAAAAGAGCGCGCTGCCCGCGTAAGCCTGTTGACAGGTTGACGCATACTCGCTACCATACCCGTTGCAAGTGGTTGGGCTGCTGGAGAATCAATTACGCGCAAGGAGGACGTGGCCCCCTGCCTGAACGTTGGGCGCAGGGTATTTGCCGCGCAGCAGACCATGAAAATCTTAGTTGTTGATGATGAACCCGTCAATACCAGGCTCGTCCAGTTTATTCTCACCGAAGAGGGCTATGAGGTCACCGCCGTTGATAGCTCGCGTGGCGCCTACGCAATGTTGCAAAAGCAGCTTCCTGACCTGATCTTGCTGGATGTTAATATGCCGCAGATGAATGGCTTCGATCTCTATCGACGGCTGCATGAGCAGGACTACGATATTCCGGTGATCTTTGTCACGGCCAAGGGTGAGCTGGAAGATAAGCTTCTGGGGCTGCGCATGGGCGCCGATGATTATATCGTCAAGCCGTTTGACCCTGCTGAATTGCTGGCGCGTGTGCAAGCCGTCCTGCGGCGTTATCGCAAGGCAACTGCCCAGGCAGCAGAGCAGGTCTTGCGCAGCGGCGCCTTTGAGCTAAACATGGCCGATCTCCAGGTCTCGCTCCCCGATAAGCGCAGCGTCCTGTTGACTCCCAGAGAGATGAAAATCCTGGTGATGCTGGCAGGCCATGCCGGGCGGATTCTGCCACGAGAAGAGTTGCTTAGTGAGATCTGGGGCGAAGATGGCCGGGAAAGCAATATCGTTGATGTCTATATCCGGCGGCTCCGGCTGAAAATCGAACGTGACCCGGCCAATCCTCAATATATCCTATCTGCGCGTGGCATTGGCTATCGCTTCGTGGGCAAATAACGCTATCCAGGAAGCAGCACGGCCCCACCGGGCGCATAGCCTGGCTATCCTGGGGAGAATAGGGAGTTTGTGCGCGTGAACACGGAAGCCTCGCAGTGGGTCGCTACAGTTCCACTTGTGCCTGAATTGGGCGGTGCCCAGCCGCTTCTCCAGGGGAGTGAGTTTCCCACCACTGCAAGTCAGGCCGAGATGAGCGCTGCGCTCTCCCAGGCCATTGTGGCGCTCTGCACCCGGCATGCAGATGCCGTACAACTCCTCGAAGCGCTGGCCGGGCAGATGCGGCAGTGGTTTGGCTGCCTGGCGGTATGTTTCTTTTCGCAACGCTTTGATACCACTCCCATTCCGGCTGATAGCCCGCTGCTCCCGCTAGCTATATCTCAACAAGATCAGATAGCCCTTGATGCTGGTCTGCTTGCTCAGATGTTTGCTGCCGCAACGCTGGTGATTGGGCAATCTGCCTTCGATCATCGCCCGCTTCAGGTGGAACCTTCATCTGCATCTTCTCATGCTGCTCAGGGCAGCTATCGTCTACTGGCGCTGCCGCTGGAAACGGCAGGCACCCCTGCCGGGGTGATGGTCTTGGTGAGCGCCGGCGCGGCCCTCACAGGCGATCAGGTGGCCCTGCTGGAGGCGGTGCATCCGGCGCTGGCGCTGGCCTTCAGTTACGCGCTCAACCGAAAGATGGGCGAACAGGCGCGCCGCAAACAGGAGCAGTTGGAGGCGGTCTTTACCACCAGTTCTGAGGGCATCCTGACGGTTGATGCCGGGTATCGGATTCTTGAGGTGAATCCGGCGTTTGCCGCCATAACTGGCTGGCCCAGCCAGGAAGCACTTGGGCGCACCTGTCTGGAGGTGTTACAGTGCCGGGATGAGCGCGATACGCCCCTCTGCAAAACTGAGCGCTGCCCGCTGCAACAGGTGTTTACCCACCAGCAGCCGATCCCCTATTGCGAGGTGGCCTTGCGTGACCGCCAGGGGCGCAAGAAAGAGATTGCCGCCAGCTTCACCGCTGGACAAGCGCCAGATGGCCTGCGCGGCGTCATTATTGCCCGTGATATGACGCTGTTCAATGCAGCCAACCGCATGCGCAGTAACTTTATTTCGATGGTTTCCCACGAACTGCGCACGCCTCTGAACACCATTAACGGCTTTCTCTCGATTGTCTTAGATGAGCATGTAGGTTCGCTCAACGAGCGCCAGCGCGAATTTCTGGGCTATGTCCGCTCCAGCGCCGATCAATTGATTATGCTGGTCAACGATATTCTCTTTATCTCCAGGGCAGATACCGGGCGCTTTGCCTTGCGCTGCGCCGAGCTTGATCTGCCGGACCTGCTTGCCCAGGTGATCCGCGATGCCGGACCAGTAGCAGACAAGCTAGAGGTAGCCCTGCATCGGCGCGTGCCTCACCGCTTGCCAAAACTCTGGGCTGATGCCGGGCGGCTGCATCAGGTACTCATGAATCTGATCCACAACGCCCTGAAATTTACGCCTCCAGGTGGCTCGATCACACTGAGTGCCCGCCGCGCGGGTGAGATGGCCGAGATCAGCGTGGCCGACACTGGCTGTGGCGTGCCCTTTGAAGATCAGCCGCGTGTCTTTGAGCGCTTCTATCAATCGGAGAATGCCCTGCTGGTCAAGCACGGTGGCTTTGGCCTGGGCCTGACGATAGCCAAACTGATCGTCGAGCAGCACGGCGGCCATATCTGGTTGCAAAGCGAGCCGGAGCGCGGCTCAACCTTTCGTTTCACTATTCCATTGCTTCGCCAGAGCAGGCGAGCTTTACGTGGTGTTTCCGGGCAACCTTAATTGGCGTGAGGAGATATGTTGGCGGCCACTGCCGTTGTCCAATACGGCCAGATTATTCCCACAGCGTCGGCTCCTGAATCTTCTCAGCAGGGAGTTCCGTTTGCTTAATGTCGTGCCCCTCGCCGCTGATGCTGGCGGTGTTGTGCGCCTGGCGAGTTGGCTCCGGCAGCCGATACCCCCGGCAGCAGGAAAGCACATAGTCCACCGCCGTCTCCAGGCTGATGCGGTGCCCGAGAGAGATGATCATCGGGTTGGTGTGGACCTTGGTGCGCACGCCCATGCCCACCGTCTCCTGGCCGGCTCGCAGCGGAACCCGCGACCCCACCTCCTCTCCTAATGCGCCGCTCAGCCGCCCGGTTAAGATCGATTTCGCGCAGCCAATGCTAGGCAGGTCCAGTAGCACCCCCAGGTGGCTGGCAATGCCGATGCGCCGGGGATGCGCGATGCCCTGCCCATCAACCATCAGCAGATCGGGGCGGTTCTGCAACTGTTGAAAGCCACCCAGGATGGATGGCACTTCGCGGAACGAGAGCAGCCCCGGAATGTAGGGGAAGCGCAGCGGCTCCTCGTGGCGGATGCGTTCCAGTACCTCCATTGAGGGATAGGCCAGAGCGACAATGGCGGCGCGAGCCACGCCAGTGCGATCATTGGCCGAGATGTCGATGCCTGCCACGATCTTGACTTCTCCCAGCCTGTCTTCGCGGATAACCTTATCGGCCAGTTCGCGTTGCACCTGGATGGCTTCCTGTGGGTCCAGATCCCAGCGATGGAACAGTTGTGGCTGAGACATGGTGATTTCCCTCCTTTCGTTGCATATGCCACGCTCGCTGGGAGACTTATGCCTGCTGACGTTCTGCAACTACGATCAGGCGAGGACTCTCCTCTTCACATGGATTCAGATCATAATCGCCAAAAAGATGCAGCGGTCGAAAGCCGCAGCTTTCAACCAGAAGCTCGACTTCGCCGGGGCTGAGCAGCGCCAGCGTACTCTGTACAACTGTGCGGTGCAGCAAACCACCCTGCGGATGAACATCATAGAAGTGGGTCAGATGCAGTGCGCGCCCTGTTGCATCGCGGGTTACCGCAAGCAGATGAGTGACGACCTCGTTTCGGCTTTCATCGATCCAGGTGCCCTGGTGGAACATCTGGCCCTCCGCCTGCTGGTAGCGCCGCAGGTCGCCATAGGGCAGGTCGAGGATGAGCAGGCCGCCGGGCAGCAGGTGCGCGTGCAGGGCTGCAAGTACCGCGCGTTGAGCGTCGCGTGTGGTGAAATGGGCAAAGCTATTCAGCCCCACAAAAGCGAGCCGAAAGCGCTGGCTCAACTGGAGCGTCTGAGCATTGGCCTCGACCAACTCTACCTGCGAAAGCATCTTCTGCTCTTCCAGGGATTGCCGGGCGCGGGCAAGCATAGCTGGAGATAAATCGACGCCAACAAGCTGGAACCCCTGCTGCGCCAGCGGCAGCAGCAGGCGCCCGGTGCCGCAGCCAATCTCCAGCACTGGGGACCCGCAGACAGCAGCATAGTTGAGATACAGGTCTATATCATCCTGATACCTGGCGTGTTCCAGGTCATAGTAGGGAGCGATCAGTTCGTATTCATTCATGGCAGTATGATAATCTGATCGCGTCTGCCTGTCCAGTGCTGGTGATCGAAGAATACACCTGGCCCCTTGAAGTACCTCAGGGGCCAGGACAAGCGAGGTTCGAGAGAACCGCCGGGTTCATAGCTCTGGCAGCCTCTATCCTGCTAGGAACTGGTGCGGCTGACCTGATCTTTGGCGCTCTCTGCTGTGCGGTTAGTGGTAGTCTGCGCCTTGCCGAGCGTGGTGTTGACGCTCTGGCGGCCCTGCTCGATGGCGCTGGTGGCCTTGCCGCGCAGGTCGCCCAGGCGCTCCTGCGCCTGGTCCTGCAACTGCGAAAATCGGGTTTGCAACTGAGCGCGGGTCTCTTCGCCACGCCTGGGCGCGAATAGTAAGCCGATTACCGCGCCGATAGCGCTGCCCCATATAAAGGCCCGAATAGTGCTCATGTTTCGTTCCTCCTACTTGTGCAAATTCAAGACAATGCGCGGGCGAGAACACAGTGTTCTGGTCCCGCGCAGTTTTGCGCTTTACGGGCTAGAGTAGTCTGCAATATGTATGCCAGCCAGCAGCCATGCAGGATACAGCGGGCAGGAGAGAAGCGTCAGCGCTGGGCATCTGGTTGGCGTCTTTATCCTGCTTTTGCTGCCTCAGCGACCTGTGCAAAGGCGATCTGGGCTGCTTCGATGGTGCGCTCAATCTCCGGCTCGTGATGCGCGAGTGAGAGGAATCCGGCCTCAAACTGTGACGGCGCCAGATAGATGCCTTGATCGAGCATCGACTGGAAAAAACGCGCGTAGCACTCAGTGCTGGCCGTTTTGGCTGTCGTATAGTCAATAACGGGCTGATCGGTGAAGAAGGTGCAAAACATCGAGCCAACGCGCGTCTGGGTAATGGCGATGCCGGCGGCTCTGGCGGCCTCGCCGATGCCTTCTGCCAGCCGGGCGGAACTCGCCTCCAATTGCGCGTAGACGCCTGACTGTTGCAGCAGTTCAAGCTGAGCGATGCCTGCCGCCATTGCCAGCGGGTTGCCGGAGAGCGTGCCGGCCTGATAGACCGGCCCGGAGGGGGCGATCAGGCGCATGATCTCGCGCCTGCCGCCATAGGCTGCTGCCGGCAGCCCGCCGCCGACAATCTTGCCCAGACAGGTCAAATCGGGCGTAATGCTATAGAGTTCCTGGGCGCCGCCATAGGCCACGCGAAAGCCCGTCATGACTTCATCGAAGATCAGCAGCGCGCCAAAGCGCGCCGTCAGGTCACGCAGCCCTTGCAGATACCTCGGCTGCGGCGGCACGCAGCCCATATTGCCCGCCACTGGCTCGATGATGACGGCAGCAATGCTGTCGGGAAACTCGTTGAAAAGCTCCTCAACGGTGGACAAACTATTGTAGGGAGTGATGAGCGTCTCGGCGGTGGTGGCCGGTGGCACACCAGGGCTATCTGGGATGCCCAGCGTCAGCGCACCGGAGCCGGCGGCAACCAGCAGAAAATCGGCGTGGCCGTGATAGCCGCCGGCAAACTTGATGATCTTGTTCCGGCGTGTATAGGCGCGGGCCAGCCGGAGCGCGCTCATCGTCGCCTCGGTCCCAGAGTTGACGAAGCGTACCATCTCCACTGCTGGCATAGCCTCGATGACCATCGCTGCCAGGCGCACCTCAAGTTCGGTGGGCGCGCCATAGCTGGTGCCGAGCGCTGCGGTCTTGGTGATTGCTTCGATCACCTGTGGATGGGCGTGGCCGTGAATCAGCGGTCCCCACGAGAGAACATAATCAAGGTAGCGATTCCCATCGACATCAACGAGATAGGCACCTTCGCCACGCGCAATAAAGCGAGGCTGGCCGCCTACGGCCTGAAACGCTCGCACGGGGCTATTGACACCGCCAGGGATCAACTCGCGGGCGCGGGCAAACAGATCACGAGATTGTTCGGTATTCATGCTGAAGTTCCTTCTGCTTAAAAAGCTTTTTGGCATAAGCATAGCAAAGCCAGGAAGATTGCGCCAGCATGAGTGCGTGCTTGCATATATGATGGTAGATCGATGGCTCAGAAGGCGATGACCAGCGTGCCGTAGATGTCGCCGGGCTGGCCGGTCTGGGGATCGACGACTTCCCACCAGCTATAATTGTTGCCATCGGTGATAATCGCGCCGGTGGCATCAGTTCCGCGCCCAAAGATGCGCTGGCCTGGCAGCAGCGTCGAAATGATGGTGTCTGTCGGGCTGGGACCGGCGCGCACATTGCAACCGTTTGGGCTGATGCAGCGAAGAGAATTCGTGGCCCGGTGGATACTATAGACCGGCACATAGCCAGTTAGACTATAGCCTACCTCGGTTGGATAGGCCACCTGCTCGCAGGCAGAACTCACCGGGCCAAGGTCAACCAAATTCGTTCCGGCTCTCACCGTTGCGACTGCCGGACCATTGCAATTGGAAGCCAGATAGATGGCTTCTGTCGTGTTGGCGATGACAATAGGATTACCGGAGTCGCTGAGTCCCTGGCTGGTTGAGGCCAGCGAAAGACTGCACCCTCCCAGGAGGAGCGTCACCAGCATGGCTGCTATCGCCATGCTGCGCTCAAAGATATGTACCCTGGAGAAGCATGTTATCACTCGTAAACGCATAACTCTGCTCATACATTACTGCCATATGTCTTTGCCTGGCATCACCTCTGGGAGTTGCGGAGTGCCGCTGTCTGGTCTATGCTTATTGCCAGGGTGATGCTGAGAGAAAAACCAGCAATGCACTCTTGCAAACTCCGTACCACCGACTGACTGCTGTGCTTTGCTGAGTCGGTCTCGTCTCATTGCCAGGAAGTATGAATTTCGATGAGTAATCTTTCCCTTGCAGCCCTGCCCGCGCGTGTCGTCGAAGCGCTGCGCGCGATTGTTGGGTCTGAGCATGTCCTACAAGACCCTGAAGACCTGCTGGCCTATGGCATCGATGGCACCTGGGTCGAGCGTGAGCCACAGATAGTGGTGTTGCCCAACAGCGCCGAAGAGATCAGCGCGGTCTTGCGCCTTGCCAATGCTGAGAGCGTTGTCGTCACGCCTAGAGGCGCGGCCAGCGGCCTCTCCGGCGGCGCGCTGGCCGCCTCCGGCGGCATCTCGCTCAGCCTGACCCGCATGAATCGCATTCTGGAGATAGACAGAGGGAATTCAGTAGCGGTAGTGCAGCCCGGCGTAATTACCGGCGATCTCCAGAAAGCAGTAGAAGAAGTTGGCTTGTTCTATCCACCGGACCCGTCTAGCCTGAGCGTGTCGGCGATTGGCGGCAATGTCTCGGAAAACGCCGGCGGCGCCCGCTGCCTGAAATATGGCGTAACCACTGATTATGTGATGGGCCTGCAAGTCGTGCTGCCGACGGGGGAGATTATTCGCACCGGCGGGCGGATGGTCAAGAATGTAACCGGTTATAATCTGCGCGCCCTCTTCACTGGCGCCGAAGGAACGCTGGGGGTGGTAACGGAGATTACGGTGCGGCTCTTGCCCAAACCCAAACACACGCTGACCGCGCTGGCTGTCTTCCCGCGTCTGGCCGATGCGGCGGAGGCGGTGACGGAAATTATGGCATCCGGGCTGATCCCGGCCAGCGTGGAATTGATGGATCAAACGACAGTGCAATGTGTTGAGGAGTTATTGCATGCCGGGCTGCCCCTGGAAGCTGAGGCTCTGTTGCTCTTTGCTGTCGATGGTAACTACGAGCAGATGGTACGTGCTGAGCTAGAAAGCATATCAGCGGCCTGCTGCGCCAAGGGGGCTGCTGAGGTTCGCGTGGCGCAAGATGCTGAAGAGAGTAACCGCTTGTGGAAAGCGCGGCGCTCGATTTCGCCGGCGCTGGCGCGTCGGCGGCCCAATAAGCTGGGCGAGGATATAAGCATTCCACGCACAGCCATTCCGGCGATGGTGCAATCGGTGCGTGAGATCGCGGCTCGCCATCGGTTGCTCATTCCGGTATTTGGGCATGTTGGTGATGGCAATCTGCATCCCAATATCCTCTGTGACCGCCGCGACGCTGAAGAGATGCAGCGCGTCCGGCTGGCGGCAGCAGAGATTTTCGAGGCGGCTATTGCGCTGGGCGGAACGCTCTCTGGTGAGCATGGCATTGGCTTGCTGAAAAAGGAGTTTCTAGAGCGCGATCTGGGTACGGCCCAGATTGAAGCAATGCGGCGCATCAAAGCTGCGCTGGACCCACTCGGCATTCTCAA
The DNA here is from genome assembly GCA_964522745.1 of uncultured Ktedonobacterales bacterium. Lineage (GTDB taxonomy): Bacteria > Chloroflexota > Ktedonobacteria > Ktedonobacterales > DATBGS01 > DATBHW01. Next base: position 42,108 of record CAZFWN010000015.1, on the reverse strand, counting down.
TCCCGGCAAAATCTTTCCAACCGGCCAGAGCGATTGGTGAAAGAGAAGCGGCTATTTCAACCGCCTGCTTCTCTTGCAGCGCGCTGAGAAGCGTGCTACACTTCCAGTGCAGCAATGCTCGCAGGTTCCCTGATAGTGGGAACTATCTCTATTTTGTCTGGTATTGTTTCTCTCATCCTAACCTCCAGGTAACACAAGCGGAGAAAAATCTTTATGGTAGCAATAGCCTCTTCAATTCGCCCGTTGCTTCAAGTCAATTTTGGCAGCCCGGCGAATGCAACGGATGATACACTGGGCAAAGTGTCCCAGGTGCTAGTCCAGCCCGGCACCTGGCAGATCAGCCATGTGGTGGTGCAGCGCGGTCTGATTATGAAGCAACTCCTGGCGGTTCCAATAGAACTGGTGACAGAAGCGCGCGTTGATGGATTGCACTTTTCCCTGACAGTTGATGACCTGCTGCAAAAGGCGCAGACATCCAAGGGTGATCTGCTGCCCCTCAAAGAGCATCTGCTGGTTGGGAGCGGCTCGGAGAAGCTGGGTGGCCTATCAGAGCTGTTCTTTGATCGGGAGACGCGCCGGCTGACGCATCTGGTCATTCACCGGCACTCGTTGGCCGGCGGCGAGGTACTGCTCGGCGTTGACCAGCTTTCGGCGCTGCTGTCAGACCGGCTGGAGGTCAAGGTTCCGGCCAAAGAGTTTGCCATCCTGCCGCATTATCGTCCCGATCCTGAACTGGCTGAGGCGGTGCGCCAATCCATCTGGGATTATGCGCGCCTGCGCGTCGATATAGAGGCGGTTACGGTCCACGCGCAGTGCAATGAGGTCTGGCTGACCGGCCACGTCTCCAGTGATACTAACCGGCGATTGGCGGAAGACCAGGCAAGTCTGGTGAAGGGCGTGCGTGTGATCCATAACGAACTTGTCGCCGATGCCGATCTGGCGATGGAGGTGGCAGCAGCGTTGGGTAAGCATGCGGAGACACGCGGCCAGCCGATTGGCGTTTATCCCAAGCTGGGCGAGGTGCATCTGCGTGGCCTGGTGCCGACGGAGCGTGTGAAGCAGGTGGCCGAAGAGATCGCGCTGGCGCTGCCAGGCGTTGAGTCGGTGCAGAATGAACTGGTACTCAGCGGCAAGGCCGATCACCTGCCGGAACTGGCAGCGGTCACCGGCCAGGAAGACGTAGTGCCTGGCACCGAGCCTGATCTGGCAAAGGTCAAGCCTTCGGTCTAATGGTCTAGTCTATTCATCTGAATACCTAAGACAAAAGAAGAGGCCAGCGCAGTGATATGCGCTGGCCCCTTTGTTATGCTGGGTGTCGCAATGCGGTCAGCAGCGTAGTCCAGAATGTCTGAGCGCCGATAAAGTTGATAACGATCCCAGCCAGACCGAGCAGATAAAAGCGCCAATCCATCTCAATCTCGGAGAGGGCGAGCAGCAAAAAGGCGTAGGGGTAGCCCTCGAAGAGATAGCGCGAGCCGAACTGGAACCAGCCGGCGGCGTGATAGAGCAGCGTGGCGGCAATGACCAGCCCAACGATGAGCCAAAGGAGCTTGCGCAGCGCCGAGGGCTGGCGGTTGCGGCTGAAGAAGAGGAACAAGAAGAGCGGTGTCGTGGCGAAGACGCTCAGCCCAATGCCATTGCGCAGAATGTCCAGGCTGGGCGAGATGTCGAAGGGATTTTGATAGTTGAAGCTGGGGAAGGACAGGAAGTTAGCAACCAGATCAGGCCAGATATAATGCGGGCCAATGACGCCGTAGTGTACCTGAGTATAGATCTGCTGCACGAGTAGTGGATAGCCGGTCTGCAACGGGCTGCCAAAGGCCAGCGTATCGCGCAGCAGAAAGAGCAGCAGGAAGGCTGCCAGCGGCGCCAGCGCCAGTCCAACCTTGCGCCAGGGCAGGCTGCGCGCGCCCTTGAACATAGCCTTGAGCGTGGTGGCGCCTGTGCGCTCTTCCAGCAGGAGGTAGACGAGCAGCAGCGCGCCCACCAACGCCGGAGCGCGTGTGAGAAAAGCACAGCCCAGGCAGAACGAAGCCAGCGCGTAGCGCCGTTTGAAGGCAAAGAGCAGAAAGCAGAGCGTGCATGTGGCGGCGACGATATGCGCCGTAAACCACATGGTGCCGCCGAGCGAAAGATAGAAATTGATCGTACCAAAAAAGAAGAAGATACACAACGCAAAATTTTGCTGGAAGCTACGCCGGGAGCGCCCGCTGAGGCGCAAGCTTTCAAGCAACCAGAAGAGCAAGACAATATTGAGTGCGGAGAATATCTGAGTAAAGAAAATGTCGCTGAATTGCAGGCCAAAGATGGCAACGAAGGGCATCATCAGGATGGCCGGAAAGGGCGGATAGACGATATAGTGCTTGCCGTTGACCAGGATAATATCGGTTTTCGTGAACTTAGGAATGTCCAGATGCCCATGCAGCAGGCTTTGTGCCTGATAGACAAAGTGGTTCGACGCCGAACTGCCAAAGGGATCGATACCCAGCTTGACGCTGCTAACCAGCAGGGAAATGAGCGCGAGAAAAAATAGCACACAGGAAAAGATGATGGTGCGACGCCGGTCATACAAAACCGGCGCGCCGATCATCTCGTCCGTCGCTGCATCTGAGGATGGGAGCGCTTGCGCCATAAAAAATCCTTATGAGTAGTGAGAGTGCTTCAGGATAAAGAGTCGTTCCTATCAGGTGCAGCCTAGCAACTGCAATCTGGTCCTGTCAAGGCTGTTGGTACTATCGGAGGATGGCAAGCGGGCATTGCTTTTTTGCAGCGTTGCGGCGCAAGCGATATAATCCTGATGCAATATCCAATACCCGATACACGCTTTCTTTGAGAGATTACCTTGAGGTTAGATAGATCATGCTTGCACTAGCCCTTCCACTGTCCTTCTTCCTGGTGATGCTGGAAACTGCGATTGGTTCTTTTCTTGTCCTCTATCTGCTGGATGTCTATGGCGGCCTGGCAACGGCTCGCCTGATCGTTCAAACAAGCGCGAAGCAGAGCGTGCAAAACGCCGTACCCTCAGATGACGCGCCAGCGGCAACGCCGAAAACGCTCTCCGTTGCGGCAGCGCAGAAGCGCGTCGGCGTGACCAAAGGCTTTCTGGTCTTCCAGGCCATCCTGTATCTCATCCTGGCGCTGTTGACATATTGGTTTGGCTCCTTCTTTGCGACGTCTGCCGTGTTTGCTGATCCCAGGGTCTATCAACAATACCCGGTTGATCGCGCCTGGATGAACCAGCAGTTTATCCCGCTGCTGGTTTTCATGGGCCTTCTGCTGGTTTATAATGTGCTGCTCTGGTTTAACCTGCGCCTGGCGCGCTGGATTGTCGGCGCGCTTACCTGCCTGGCTGGCCTGGTGGAGTTGCTGGTGATCGGTATGGCCTACCGCCCACTGGCTGCTGCCAGCTTGGGCGGAGCCTTCACCATTGGCGGCATTCTGGCCGGCGCGCTGGGACTGGGTGGCGTGCTGACGGCGATGCTGCTCGGACACTGGTATCTGAATACCCCGACAGCCTCCGGCAAGCCGCTGGAATTTGCCACGCTGGTGATGCTGCTTGGCGTGGGAGCGGAATTACTCTTCAGCTTCTTTACCCACAGCACGCTCATTGCTGGCAAGGCGCAGCTTGGCACCCCACCTATCCCTGCTGGCGGGCTGGAGGTAATGCGCTTTCTCTTCGGTTTCCTCCTTACCCTGGGCATGGGCTTCCTGGCCTACCAGCTAACCAGGGGCCGCTCGTTCCAGTCGGCCACCGGCATGCTCTATCTGGCGGTGGCGTTTGCCTTCACCGGCGAGATTCTGGCGCGCGGCCTCTTCTTTCTGCCGCCGCTGAGTTGAGTGACGATGCTGTGCTTTGCCATCTCTTCAGGGAGTCAAGAGAGCCTGCTCTAGAAAGTGGCTGAGCGCCTGATTGAATGCTTCTGGCTGCTCCAGATTGGAGAGATGGCTGGCGTGAGGGATGGTGAGAAGCTGCGCCGATGGGATGCGCTCGGCCATCAGTTGGGCATCGGCGGGCGGCGTAAGCGCATCTTCTTCACCGACAACAACGAGTGTGGGACAGGTGATCTGCGGCAGCAGATCAGTGGAGTCTGGGCGCTGTGCCATGCCGCGCAGCGCGCCGATAATACCAGCAGGAGGGGCGGCCTCCAGCATGGCGCGCAGGCGAGCAGTGGTTCCGGTTGGCTCTTGAAGCGTCGCCGGGGTGAGCATCTTGGGCAGATATTGCTCTATGATGGTCTGGCTGCCCTCGCGCTCGGTCTGTTGGGCTGCCTCTTCTCGACTGGTCCGGCCTTCCGGGGTCTCGGCCTGTGGGCGTGTATCGGCCAGAATCAGCGCGTGTACACGGGCCGCGTATTTGCGATAGAAGGCGAAGGCGACATAGCCGCCCATCGATAGGCCGCCAAGCGCGCAGCGCTCGATCTGGAGCGCGTCAAGCAGCCCAGCGATGTCATCGGCCAGCGTCTCCATTGGGTAGATGCCCTCTGGCACATCCGACTCGCCAAAGCCTCGAAAGTCTGGGGTAATCACCCGCATCTGGCGGCTCTGGGTCAGCGCGCTGATCTGATGCCCCCACAGCGAGCGGTTACAGAGGAAGGCATGGAGCAGCACAAGTGGTTCTCCACTCCCCCATTCTTCGTAGCCAAGATGAATGCCGTTTATCTGGATGCGCATAGGAACACGCTCCTTTCGTCTACAATCCATAGCAGACATATGAGAGCAGCCACGTAGGAAGGATACTACTTCTTCTCTTGCAAACAATGTACCGTTAGTTGGGCTGCCGCCTCTCTGGCCTATGCTTCCCGCATTGGCGCAATTGCAGAAGTAGTATATATGCTGGATTGGCGCTGGTTGTGCCCGACGCATATGTTATTATAGCTGGTAATTCCTATTCTATGAGAAAAACTCACTCGTGAGGAGAAGACGCGATGGAGCAGGAGCGCATTCAATCGGCCATTCGCAATGCAGATATAGATGGCTGGCTCTTTTTTGATTTCCGCAAGTCGAATTCGCTGGCGTATCGGGTGCTGGGGCTATCGCTTGATGGGTTCTACACCCGGCGCTGGTTCTATTTTGTGCCCGCAGAGGGCGAGCCAACGGCGATTATCAGCGCGGTTGAGCCGCATGTACTGCGCGAATTGCCTGGTCGACGGCTGTTCTTCCGTTCCTGGGGCGAGTTACACCACCTGCTGGAAGAGACCTTGCAGGGAGCGCATCGCGTGGCAATGGAGTATTCGCCGATGAACGCCATCCCCACGATGGCAAAAGTGGATGGCGGCACGCTGGAACTGGTGCGCTTGCTGGACAAAGAGATCGTCAGTTCGGCTAATCTGGTGCAATTGTTTGTGGCCGTTCTGAGCCAGGCGCAGATGGAGCTGCACCGCGAGGCGGGCCGCCGGATCATGGCCGTGAAAGATGCCATGCTGCGCTCTATCGCCGAGCAAGTGCGCGCCGGCCAGCCGTTGACCGAATACAGAGTGCAGCAGGATTTTCTGGCGCGCATCCAGGCGGCAGGTGTCGAAACCGACTCCGCCCCGATTGTAGCCGTGAACGAACACGCCGGCGATCCGCATTACAGTCCCAGCAAGACTGGCTCCGCGCCGCTGCGCGAGGGCGATCTGCTCTTGCTGGATTTCTGGGGATTTTTGCCACAGCCAGGTGCCATCTTTGCCGATTACACATGGACGGCCTTTCTGGGCGCTCGCGTGCCGGAGAAGCATCAACAGGTGTTTGAGATCGTGCGCCGGGCACGTGATCATGGCATTGCCTTCCTGCGCGAGCGCGTGGAGCAGGGGAAACAGGTGCAGGGCTGGGAGATCGATCAGGCCGTGCGCGACCTGATTACCACTGCCGGCTATGGTGACTATTTTGTCCATCGCACCGGCCACAGCATCACCACCGTCGAGCATGGCGACGGCGCCAACCTGGATAACCTGGAGACCCGCGATGAGCGGCTGATTTTGCCTAATACCTGCTGCTCGATAGAACCAGGCATCTATCTACCGGAGTTTGGCATCCGCAGCGAGGTGGATGTGCTGGTCCTTGAGAAGGGCATCGAGGTGACGGGTGTGCCGATACAGGAGGAACTCATCCCGCTGCTGGCATAGCCTGCGCAGCAAAGAGGGCGCCGCGAACACATTGCTCGCGGCGCCCTCTTTGCTGAGAGAACCTTACTCTGCTCCCTCTGCTGCTTTGGCCTGGTCCCAGGCGTGGTACGAACTGCGCACCAGCGGGCCAGACTCGACGTGGCGGAAGCCCAGCTTCTTGCCCTCGGCGGCGAAGTGGCGGAACTCTTCTGGCGTCACATAGCGCTCGACGGGCAGGTGGTTGAACGAGGGTCGGAGATACTGGCCGATGGTCACAATATCCACGTCATGCTCGCGCAGGTCATGCAAGGTCTGGATCACTTCGTCGTGTTCCTCGCCCAGCCCAAGCATAACCCCGGATTTGACGGGCCGCTCAGGGTTCATCGCTTTGGCCCACTTCAGCACTTGCAGCGAGCGAGTATAGACGGCCTGCGGGCGCACGCGCTTGTAGAGGCGCGGCACCGTTTCGATGTTGTGATTGAAGACGTTGGGCCTGGCATCCATGACGATGCGCAGCGCGTCCTGATCGCCCTTGAAGTCGGGGGTCAGCACCTCGACGGCGCACTCAGGATTCAGCCGGCGAATCCAGCGGATGGTTGCGGCAAAGAGCGTCGCGCCGCCGTCGCGCAGTTCATCGCGGTTGACGGAGGTGACGACGCAGTGGCGCAGGTCCATCGTCTTCGCCGCTTCGGCAACACGGCGCGGCTCTTCCCAATCCAGCGCCATCGGGCGACCCGTCGCCACAGCGCAAAAGCCGCAACTGCGGGTGCAGACGCTGCCAAGAATCATAAAGGTAGCGGTGCGGTGGCCCCAACACTCGCCGATATTTGGGCAGCGGGCTTCTTCACACACCGTATGCAGCCCTTTATCGCGCATCAGCGTTTTTAGCTCAGTATAGTTCTTGCCCTGCGGCGCGTGAATCTTGAGCCATTCGGGCCGGCGTTCAAGTGTGGTTGCCATAGATACACCTCATATTGGAGATTGCATAAATATGCGCGTGTGCCAGCGCGGATGCCCTTGTCATCAACTCTCGCCGCGCTACAGCACAGGTAGCGTATGCCCTGTTCGTATTGTACAATAGCGGGCCAGGTGCAGCAATGTGCCGAGGTGTGCTTTATTGCGCCGACCAGAAGCGGCGCAGCAGATCATCATCTGGCGTGGGCACATAGGAGCGGAGCAGGCGGCAGCTTGAGCCATCCAGCGTATAGACCCCGATCTGGGCCGGCAGCACGACGGTATCGCCTTTGCCTAGCCAGAGCGGCTCATCCTGGCCGCTGCTCAGGGCGCATTCACCATCTAGCAGCGAGACAATTTGGCAACTGGTGCTGGCGGTTTCCCCGTTGAGCAACCCCTGGAAGGCCAGTTCTTCCAGCACAAAGTAGCGGCAGGCCACCAGGCAGCGATGCAGGTTGCCGGCGCTCGCATCGTTGAGAACCACCGGGCGCACTTTATGAAGGGGAGTTGGCTCGTAGTGCATCACATCGAGCGAGCGCTCGATGTGCAGTTCGCGTGGCGTGCCTTCTGCGGTCAGGCGGCCATAGTCATAGAGGCGATAGGTCACATCGGAGTATTCTTGCAGTTCGTAGAGGACAATGCCCGCGCCAATTGCGTGGACCGTTCCGGCGGGCACAAAGACGACATCGCCGGCTTGCACCGGCTCTTCATGGACCAGGGATTCAAGCGTCACGTTGGCAATGGCTTGCTGGACCTCTTCGCGAGTGACTGGGCGCTCCAGACCGTGAATCAGGGCAGCGCCAGGCTCGGCGTGCAGAATATACCAGGCTTCGGTCTTGCCCAGCTTGCCATGTTCATGCTGTTTGGCGAATTCATCACCCGGATGGACCTGCACAGAGAGCTTGTCCTGAGCATCGATAAACTTGGCGAGCAGCGGGAAACGCGGCCCAAAAATAGCGAGCGCCTGACTTCCCAACAGCGGCTCGCCGAGTTCGGCAACCAGTTCGCTCAGGTGCCGGTCCTGATAGGGAGCATTGACTGCTTCATTGCCAATCTCAGTCTCCCAGGACTCACCAATCTTTACTCCTGGTAGCACGGGTTTTCCAGCAGAGTGGGCCAGGTTTTGGCCCCCCCAGATGGTTTCATGCAAACTGGCGCGCAGGTGAATCGGGTGCAGCCCTGCCCCGGATACAGTCATCAGCGATGCTCCTTGCCAGGATCACGCGATCTTGTTGATAAGCTGGACGGCCCGGCTGATGGCGCTTCTGGCCTGGACTGGGTCCATCTCGCTCAAACATTCATCTACATGATGTTTGAGGATTTCAGCCGCAACTTTGTCCATTGCTGAGCGCGCAGCCAGTACCTGCGTGATAATATCTTCGCAGTGGCGCTGCTCATCCAGCATGCGGATGATTCCGCGTATCTGGCCTTCGATGCGGCGCAGCCGGTTACTAATATCAGCGTCGTTTTGTTCTTCAAGTGAGGCCATAATCCAAACTCACTGGGGAGAACGATCTGGGTGCTTTTGCAGGAAGCGCGCCAAACCGGCATCTGTTACAACTCACCTGTCTGAGGGCGTAGCAAGAATGCAGTAACACTCTCAGACAGGCAGAAAAGTCGTGGGCCGCTTAGACAGCAGCCGCGAGTACCTTGTCAATCTGGCTCTTGAGCGCACCGCGCCCACCGAAGCCAACGACCCGGTTAATTTCGCGCCCATCCTTGAAGAAGATGAGCGTTGGAATCCCCTGGATGCCAAGCCTGCCGGGCGTATCGGGATTCTCGTCGGTATCCATCTTGGCAAAGCGTAGCTTGCCCTGGTATTCCTGGCTCAACTCCTCGAACACTGGCGCCATTGCCCGGCAAGGGCCACACCAGGGCGCCCAAAAATCAACCACAACGGGATCAGCCGACTTCAAAACTTGTTGGTCGAAGTCCTGATCGCTGACATGCACATAAGAACCCGCCATCGAAAACCTCCTACTGGCGACACTGGCTCTTGATTTTCTTCTGCCAGGGGGTCTCAAGATACCCTCCCTGGGTATCAATAGCATAGCATCGAATTGCCCCGTCTGTCAAGCTCAGCGTTGGTGTCTTTTCGCCCTGTTCTCTCGTCGTATAATCGTGACAAAGAGCAATGCCATTACCCAACCAACACAAAAGGCTTGTTTTGCGAGATATGAAATCTTCTTTCCCTATCGACGCCCCGCTTTCTGCATTGCCTGGCACTCCTCTGCCGAAGCGTTTGCGCTTGCGGCTCTCGCGGTCAGGCTGGCTTGATCTGGCGCTGACTGTTGCCCTCTTCCTCGTGGCGCTTGTCCCGCGCTGGCTGCTGCTCCATCAACTCGATATTGTCACCGATGAGAGCGTGTACGTGCCGGTTGGGCGCATGGACATATCGCTGCTGGCGCGTGGGCAACTGCTCTCGCCTTCCTGGCTCATCAACTATGAGGCGCCGACGCTGCCCAAGCTGTTTATAGGCGTGGCGACGGTGCTGGCCGGCTATAGCCAGCCGTCGTATGCGATGGTACAGGCGGCGAGGGTGCCGGGCGCGCTGCTGAGCGCGCTGGCTCTGGCACTGCTCTACCCGTTGGGCAGGCCAATCTTTGGCCGCTGGCCCGCGCTGCTGGGCGCGCTCTGTCTGGCGTTGAGTCCCTGGTTTAGCTACTTCAGCAGCATCGCCTACCTCGATATTTATGCCGCCAGCTTTGTCAATCTGGCGTTTTTGACGCTCTGGTACGCGCGCCAGCGTCCGCGCCTGTATCTGCTGGCGGGGTCGCTGCTGGGCCTGGGCTTTGCCTCAAAATATACGGCGGCGCTGGCGCTGCCTGGAATAGCCGTGTTCCTCTTCTATCGCTATCGGCTGGTGGAGCGCTCGCGCCTGCCCTGGCGCATGCTGGGGCTGGGCGCGCTGGCTGGACTTGGGGCGCTCTATCTCGCCGATCCGGCTATCTGGGTCAATCCGGTGGTGCGACTGGCGGAGAGCATTGGTTTCCAGTTTGGGCATGCCGAAACTGGGCACCAGACCTTCTTTGCCGGCTCCTATGGGGGGCATGTGCCACCAGGAGCCGTCTTTTTGATCTTGCTCGTGAAGATGAGCCTGTTTGTCGTGATTCCGGCGCTGCTCTTCCTGCCCTGGGCGCTGTGGCATCTGGCGCGGCGCGGGCGCTGTCCGCGCCCTGAAGACCTGCCGGTGGCATTTGGCTTGTGCTGGCTTGGTGGCTTGCTGCTGCCCTTTAGCTTTTTAAGCATCGTGGTGGGCACACATTATATGCTGCCGCTTGCCGCGCCGATCTGTCTGCTGGGCGCGTATACGCTGCTGCGAGTGCTGGGCTGGCGGTTGAAGCCGCGCCTGGAGGCCGCTCCACCAAGCCTACCTGCGCAGGCTGGGACGAGTGGGCGATTAAGCAATCCAGCGCTGGCTCAGGTGTTGGTAATTGCAGTGGCGGCAGTGGCGCTAGTGCTGCCGCACGCGCTGGGGCTGGTGAATTCGCCTGACGCTGAGGGCTATACCAGCGAGGCATTCTCTTCAGAAAATAGGGTGTTGCAGGTCGCCTATCCAGGCTATGCCGACGCGGTAGTCTGGCTGCACGCGCACGCGCATACGCCTGGAAACGTTGGGCTCGTTGCCTTACCACACGCGCTGGATTATTGGATGCTGGCGCGTCAGGATTTACAGACAAACGCGCTGCCGCTTACCCCAGCCACACCTGATGCGATTGCCGGCTATACCTATCTGGTCTGGCCGATGCACCTGATACAGCGTGGCTATCTGCCACCAGCCGCGTGGCAGGGCAAGACCGTACATGCTATCATGGGCGGAGCAACGGTGTATTGCTATATTCTGGCCTCGAATCCGGCCAGTATTGGGCCATAGATATCTCACTGTCCCCTGGGAGTGTTATGCAGAATGCTCAGGACTCAGAGATGCTGCCTGAGACGGGGGCAGCAGAAATAGCCGAGGTGCGACCAACGGCCTTGACAGGGCAACGGCGACAACTGCCAACATGGCTGATGCCCCTGCTCCATCCCTCGCCTGCCTTGCGACAAGCGCTGGTACTGTTTGGTGTAACGCGCTTGCTGCTGGTACTCGTCACCTACTTCGGCTATGTCCTGCTCAACGCCGGGAAATATGCGCTGGCCTCGGTGGGCGTCAACAACCTGCTGTTCAGTTGGAACCAATGGGATGCGCTCTGGTATGCAGGCATCGCTCGCGCCGGCTATCAAAGCTTGCCGCAAACGGCATTCTTTCCGCTTTATCCGCTGCTCATCCGCCTGGGAACATTTCAGGCTGGCGCCCCGGATGCCGGCTGGATATACTTCTCCGGGCTGCTCATCTCGAATCTGGCGCTCTTTTTTGCGCTCTGGGCCCTGCGGGTGCTAGCCGAGCGCGAGTGCGGGCCAGAAGCAGCCTCGCGGGCGGTTGTCTATCTGGCGGTGTTTCCTACAGCCCTTTATTTCTTTGCTCCCTATAATGAGTCGCTCTTTGTCTTGCTGACGGTGGCCTGTTTTCTGGCCTTGCGCCGCGAGCGCTGGTGGCTGGCCGGCGCGCTTGGCTTGCTGGCATCGGCCACGCGCAGCGCGGGTATTTTTCTGGTGCTGCCCTTTGCGGTGGAGTATCTGAGCCGGCGCGAGTGGCAATGGCGGCGCGTGCGAGCGGATGCGCTGGCTGTCGCGCTGATCCCAGGCGGGCAGGCGCTCTACAGCCTCTATTGCTGGGTGCGTTTTGGCGACCCGCTGGCCTACGCGCACGCCCAAATCCATTGGGACCGGGTGCTGAACTGGCCCTGGATGGGCCTCTGGCGCCAGGTCGTTGGACTCTGGCAAGCCGGGCCGGCTTCGTTCTTCCAGGCGCATGATCTGCTTGATCTGGCGGCGACGCTCTTTGTGCTGGTGCTGCTCGTGTTGGGCTGGAGGCGCTTGCCGCGTTCGTATAGCCTTTACGCGCTGCTGCTGCTGGCGACGATGCTGCTGCTCCCCGGCGGAGGGGCAACCGGCTATCTGGACCCGCTGGCCTCCAATCAGCGCTTCGCACTGGAGGTCTTTCCAGCGTTCATGACCCTCGGCCTGCTGGTGAAACGCCCGGCCACACATCAAGCGCTCGTGATGGTCTCTACCGGCTTGCTGGTGGTGCTATCCATTCTTTTTATTAGTGGGCGCTGGCTGGTATGATTCTGGCAAGAACAAGCGCCTGGCATAGAGGTAAACACAGAAGGCAGGGAGTCCGGTGACGCAACCAATCTATCTTGACTACAACGCGACTACCCCGCTTGATCCGGCGGTGGTGGCAACAATGCGCCCGTATCTGGAGCAGCACTTTGGCAACCCCTCCAGCGGACACGCCTATGGGTACGCGGCAAAAGAAGCGCTGGAGCGGGCGCGCGCGCAGGTAGCAGCGCTGCTGGGCTGCGCGCCGGATGAGGTGATCTTCACCAGCGGCGGCTCGGAGAGCGATAATCAGGCGATCAAGGGCATTGCTTTTGCCCGGCGCGAGCGCGGCAACCATATCATCACCAGCCAGATTGAGCATCCAGCCATTCTCAACACCTGCCGCTATCTGCAAGCGCGGCACGGCTTTCAGGTGACGTATCTCCCGGTTGATAAGGATGGTTTGATAGACCCGGCTATGCTCGAAGAGGCGATCACGCCGCAAACCATCCTTATCACTATTATGCACGCCAACAATGAGGTGGGCACGCTGGAACCGATTGCCGAGATGAGCCGGCTGGCGCGCCTGCATGGCATGGCCTTTCATACTGACGCGGCGCAATCTGTTGGCAAAGTGCCGGTGCGTGTGGATGATCTGGGTGTTGATCTACTGACGATTGCCGGGCATAAACTCTACGCGCCCAAGGGGGTGGGCGCGCTCTATGTGCGGCACGGGACGGTACTGGATCCGCTGATTCATGGCGCGGGCCACGAGGGCGGGCGGCGCGCCGGGACTGAAAATGTGCCCTACGCGGTAGCGCTCGGCGCGGCCTGCGCGCTGGCGCAAGAACAGCTTGCCGCCCAGACCGAGCGCTGGCTGACGCTGCGTGAGCGCTTGCTGCACGGACTAGAGGCGCGGGTTGGTCTGGTGAAGGTCAACGGGCACCCTGAGCAGCGCCTCCCGAATACGCTCAATATCTGCGTGCCGGGCGTGGTGGGTGAGGACGTCCTGGCACACGTGCCTGGCGTGGCGGCCTCAACCGGCTCGGCCTGCCATGCCGGCCAGACCGAGCCATCGTCGGTGCTGCTGGCAATGGACATCGAGCCGGCGTTGGCGCTGGGCGCGCTGCGCCTCTCGCTGGGGCGCTGGACCACCGCTGAAGAGGTTGACAGCGCTATCGAACAACTGAGCGACGCGATCCTGGCGCTGCGCGAGGGAGCGCAGCCGCCAGCGGAATAAAAAAACAAAGGAGTTATTCAACCATGAGCCTTGATGTGTCCTCCAACGCTGATCTGCTGCATCCCGAACTGGAAACCTATCGAGCCGAATTTCCCATTTTGCAGCGCAAGACCTATCTGAATAGCTGCTCGCTGGGCGCGCTGTCTGAGCGCTCGATGGACAACCTGAGCCGCTTTGTTGAGAATTGGAACGAATTTGGCGCGCATGCCTGGTACAAGCTCTGGCTGCGCGAGATTGCAGAGGTAAAAGAGAAGTTTGCCCGCGTGATCGGCGCTAAACCTAACGAGGTAGCGATTGCGCCGAGCGTCTCGGCGGCGGTCAGCGAGATTACCAGCGCGCTCGATTTTGGCGAGCGCAAGAAGGTGGTGATGGCGGATATGGATTTCCCCACGCTGACCTATCAATGGCTGGTCAAGCAGCGCCTGGGCGTGGAGGTGGATTTCGTCGAGAGTCCCGACCGGGTGCATGTGCCGCCCGAACTACTGATCGAGAAGATTGATAATAGCACGGCGCTGGTTGCCACCTCGCGCGTCTTTTTCACCAGCGGCTATATTCAGGATGTCAGCACGGTAGCCCAGGCGGCGCATCGCAAGGGCGCCCTGGTGTTGATCGATGACTATCAGGGCACCGGCCAGATTCCGATTGATGTCCACGCGCTGGATATTGACTTTCTGGTGACCGGCACGCTGAAATGGCTGATGGGCGGGCCGGGATTGGCGTTGGTCTATGTGCGCGAGGGGTTAATCTCCAAGTTGGAGCCGACGATGACCGGCTGGTTTGCCAACCGCGATCAATTCCAATTTAATAGCCGGGAATTTCATTTCCGCGAAGACGCAGGGCGCTTTGAGTCCGGCACTCCGGCGCTGCCCAGTATCCATATTGCCAATGGTGGGCTGGATATTGTGCTGGAGATTGGCGTGCAGCGCATCTATGAGCGCACCAAACTGTTGACCAATGATCTGATTGCGCGGGTGAAAGAAAAGGGCTGGACGGTGCGCGGCCCGGAGGATGAAAACCGGCGCTCTTCGATTGTGATGCTGGCGCTGGAGAACCCGGCTGAGATTGTCGAGAAGCTGGTAGCGCGGCGCTTTATCGTCGATCACCGGCCAGGGTTGGTGCGCATCTCCCCCTATTTCTATAACACACTGGCCGAAAACGAGGCCGTTGTTGAAGAGATCAGCCGCATTCTGGCCGAGCGCGAGTGAGCGCGTGGGAAAAGAGTCTCAATCCAGTTGCGGCGCAGGTGCAAAGATGGCACAATAAGATGCAACACCTGGGGTGTCTGATCTTGTTTTGCTTGTTTTTATCTATTTTCCTGAAGCCGTGAGGAGGAAGCGCTATGGTTTGCCCGGTATGTGGCGGGTCGCAGAAGGCCGCCGAGAGCTATTGTCGCCGCTGTGGGGCGGATGTAACCATTCCCAGTACGACGGTGGTGCCGTCAAAATCCGCGCTTCCAGCCGTGCCTGAGCGCGCCAGCCGGGCGCTGGCGCCCGTGAAAGCCGGCGCGAAAGCGGGTGCTGGCATTGTGGCGCTGGGCGTGAGCTATGAGTTGCTGCGCTGGGGGCTGAAGCTCTGGCTGCGGCGCCCGGAACGCGCCTTGCCGGTGCTGTCGGCGCTGCCAACGCTCGGCAATTTACTGAACTTGCACAGCGGCACAGAGGGCCGCCTGCGCAAAGGCTATCAGGTGACTGAGACCGTCGTGTATATGAAGCGCGTGATCGGTCCGAAAGACTGAACTGAAACGCTGCGCGTATACAAGCTTGAGGGCGCGTGTACGCGCAGTGCTATCTATGGGAGCATGTGTATGGCGCTGGTTCTCAAAGAAGCCGATGTTGCGCAGTTGTTGACCATGCCTGATGCCATTGCCGCGCTGGAGACCGTCTTTCGCCAGCATCATCCTTCTGCCGGCGAGCAGCAGGCGCTCAACCGCCCACGCAGCCGTCTCCAGCCGCCGGGCGCGATTCTGCATTTTATGGCTGCCGCCGCGCCTGGTCTGGGCGTGTATGGATTCAAGGCGTATACTGTTGCCCGGCCAGGCAAGGCGCGCTTTGTGGTCATGCTCTTCAGCACCGAAGATGGCTGCCTGAAGGCCATGATTGAGGCCGATACGCTGGGGCAGATGCGCACCGGCGCGGCCAGCGGCCTGGCAACACGCTATCTGGCTTGCCAGGATGCCACTTCCGTTGGCATGGTTGGCGCCGGCTGGCAGGCGCGCTCGCAGTTGCAGGCTGTCTGTGCCGTGCGCCCAATCACTACGATCCGCGCATCGGGGAGAAATCCTGAGCGCCTGCGCGCCTTCTGCGATGAGATGAGCAAAGCGGTTGGTGTCACCGTAACCCCGGCAGAGAGCGCCGAGACTGCTGTGCGCGACGCCGACATTGTAATTACCGCAACCAACGCAAAAGAGCCAGTGGTGTTTGGCGAGTGGTTGAAGCCAGGCATGCACCTGAACGTGATGGGGTCGAATTGGGACAACCGCCGCGAGGTCGATACCCCGGCTATTGAGCGCAGCGATCTGCTAGTAATTGATTCGAAAGAGCAGGGCATGATCGAGGCGGGCGATCTGCTCATCCCGGCGCAGCAGGGCGCGTTGAGTTGGGATCGGGTCCATGAACTGCACGAGGTGGTTGTCGGCGCGATTGGTCGTCAGGGGCCAGAGGAGATCACGCTGTTTAAGTCCCTGGGGCTGGCGCTTGAAGATATTGCTGTGGCTGAGCGTGTCTATCAACTGGCGCGTGAGCGTGGAATAGGCGAGGAATTAGAGTTCCTGCCATGAGCAGATAAGCGGAGAAGTTGGATACGTTCACTAAAACGATGAGTAGATACCAACCGACGAGAGAGACTGCACATCGCCCGCACCATGCAACCTGCTGGACCGTAGTAGGTATGGTGGCGCTTCTACTGGCGCTGCTGCTGGGTGGCTGCTCCGCCAGCGGGCCAGCCTGGCAGAGGATTGGGCCGAGTGGGCAGTCGGTTATCAGCCTGTCCTTTGGCCCAAACAATACCTCGGCGCTCTTTGCCGGCACGAACGGCCAGGGTCTCTTTCGCAGCCTGGACAGCGGACAAGATTGGTCGGCAGATAACACCGGCCTGCCATCGGGGCTGATGGTGAACAGTGTAGTGGTCGATTCCTCGCAGAATCTGTTGGAGTATCTGGGCACCGATGCTGGTGTCTTCCAGAGCAGCGATGAAGGCGATCATTGGCAGAAGAGTTCGCAGGGGCTGCCCGCCGGGGCAGACGGCGCGGTCACGGCGCTGCTCCTCAACCCTGATGATCCGATGACACTCTATGCCGCTACAGCGCATCAGGGCCTCTTTATCAGCCATGATGGCGCCAAGACCTGGAGCGCCACCGGCCAGGGTTTGCCCGCAGGAGCAACGGTGCATGCGCTGCTGGCAGAAGGGCATAACCAGGGGCTGCATCTCTATGCCGCGCTGACGGGCGCGGGTGTCTATCGGTCTGACGATGGTGGGCAAAGCTGGTCATCCAGCAGCACTGGTCTGCCGGCTGGCGTGGATGTCTTGAGTCTGCTCTGGCAGCCCTCGAATCCTGGTGGCTTGTATGCCGGCACCAGCGCGGGCATCTATCGCAGCGCCGATGGCGGCACAAGTTGGAAAGCGATTAATGATGGCCTGGGCCAGACGCCGCCGCAGGTTTTTGCGTTGGCTTTGAACGATCAAAGTCCGCTTTTTCTATTTGCAGGCACCAGTACAGGGGTCTATCGCTCGGCTGATGGGGGTGCCAATTGGGGGCTACTGGCCGCTGGCCTGCCAGCCGGGCAATCGGCGCTGGCATTGGTGGTAGTAGGGAACAAAGCTAGCCTGGGGACAGTATTTGTCGCGGCAGGGGGTGTGTATCGTTACCCCAGTCAGCAGGCTTCAGTAGGCGGACAGATCGTGGAGTTTTTCGTGATTGCGATTCTGGCGGCGCTCTTTTTGCTGCTCTTCTATCAGCAGCGGCGCATGATGCAGCGCATGATGCCCGCTCCACCTGCCCGGCGCGGCCAGCGTGGTCCAGTGCGGCCCGGCCAGCCTGGCGCTTCGTCTCCAGCGCAGTCGCAGGATGAGAGCGCGCCTGCTAGCCAGTCAAGCTCGGTGGAGCAGACCGATGAACCCGGCGTAAATGGCGCCGGCCCGAAAAGACTGCCCTGAGCGGAGCCATCGGCGGACTCAATGGTACAGCCCGCTGATGAAGCCAACAATGAGGTAGAGCAGCCAGACCAGGCCGATCACTGCCGCGAAGGTGAGCAGGACCAATCCATAGCAGCCCCAACTGCTGCGCCGGCGAATTTCTAATGCCTGGCTCAGTTGCTCATCCATGTTGGGTGGGTCCAGTGCAATGTCGGGCTGAACCTCGCTGAGCCTGGCGAGTAGTTTGCGAAAATCCCGCACGTTCGTCATGCCCTCAGCGGCGATAATGGTGTTGCCATCCTCCATGTCCAGCATCAGCATCAGCTTGCTGGGGATATGTTCGCCAGGTGTCAGGACCAACCGCTTGATTGAATCGAAATAATATTCGGTCTCTTCGCCCTCTTCGTAGGCGATAGTAACCAGACGATCAGGATAGAGCCGCAGTTCTTTGGCGATCCCATACCGAACAATACTGATAGGTTGTTCTGCTACCATCGTTGCAGCCCCAATCCTTCCTCGCGGGTGGCGATGTCCCGGCGATAGCGGCAGCCCTGGAACTGGATGCGATCCATCTCCTCATAGACCCGCGCCCTGGCAGCAGTGACGCTCTGGCCCAGGGCAACCAGTGTCATGACCCGGCCACCAGAGGTCACCAGTTGCCCCTGCTCGCTCAGGCGCGTACCGGCGTGAAAGGCCAGGATGTCTGTGGGCAACTGATCGAGGCCGCTGATAGGGAAGCCGGTCTGGTACGCATCGGGATAGCCGCTGGAGGCGAGTACAACGCCGCAGGCTGCCTCTGGTCGCCAGGCGATGCGCGTATCGGCCAGGCGTTGCTCGCTGGCCGCCAGAAAGAGATCAAGCAGATCGCTCTCCAGGCGCGGCAGAATAACCTGGGCTTCGGGGTCGCCCAGGCGGGCATTGAATTCAATTACTTTGGGTCCATCGCTCGTGATCATCAGGCCGCCGTAGAGGACGCCGATGAACGGACAGCCCTCCCGCGCCAGCGCGGCTATCGTTGGCTGGAGAATCGTCTGAATAATGTGCCGAGCCAGCTCGTCATCGACAAAGCCCGGCGGGGAATAGGCGCCCATGCCGCCGGTATTTGATCCTTGATCGCCATCCAGCGCGCGCTTATAATCACAGGCCGGCGCCAGTGGCAGCATCGTTTCCCCATCGCTCAAGGCAAAGAAAGAGACCTCAGGCCCCTGTAAATATTCCTCCAGCAGCACTCTGGCGCCGGCCTCGCCCAGCCGCCGCTCTTCCAACAGCGCGGTCAGCGTTGCCTTGGCTTCCTGGCGCGTTTGGACAATACTCACTCCCTTGCCGGCAGCCAGCCCATCGGCTTTGATAACCAACGGATAGCTGCATTCGCTGGAGGTCAGGAAGCGGCAAGCAGCGTCGAGATCATCAAACGTGGCAGCGCGGGCGGTAGGAATGGCAGAGCGCTGCATCAGGTCTTTAGCCCAGCTTTTACTGCTCTCGATGCGCGCTGCGGCTTTCGTAGGGCCAAACACGCGCAGGCCGCGCTGTTGGAAGACATCGACGATGCCCTTGCCCAGCGGATCATCCGGGCCGATAATGGTCAGGTCGATGGCGTGGGCGGCAGCCCAATCGGCGCATTGAGCAAAGTTCATGATGTCCAGCGAAATATTTTGCGCAATGGCCGCTGTGCCCCCATTGCCAGGGGCACAGTAGAGCGCGCTCAGGAGAGGTGAGCGCTGCACCGCCCAGGCCAGGGCATGCTCGCGGGCGCCAGAGCCGATAATCAAGACGCGCATAAGTATCTTTCTTTCTCAACAGGGAAAGGTGTAATCCTTGATAGTATAGCCTATGGTGGGCATTGTTGTCTTGCTACGCCCGTGTTACAATGCTGGGGTATCCTGCGGCAGATGCCAGCATTACTTCCCGCGTCGAGGAGGGCCACCCATGAAGGTGCTGTATCACATTGGGGTCGAGGGTGATTGGGGCGCGTTTGAGCCAGCGGTGTCCGGCATTGAAACTGCGCAGCAATGGTTGACAATGGATGATGGCACGCGGCTCTACTGTCGGCTCTGGCGCGCGGGCGCCCCGGCGACGTTGCTGCTCTTACATGGTCTGGGCGCGCATGGGGGCTGGTTTCTGGATATGGGCAACGCGCTGGCAGCGCGCGGGGTCAACGTCTGGCAGGTCGATCATCGTGGCTTTGGGCGCTCTGAGGGTCCGAAGGGGCATGTCAGCGATTACCGGCGCTATCTGCGAGACATCGATGCCGTCGTTGACGCGATCCGTGCCGCGTTGCCTGACACGCGCCTCTTTGTGCTGGGGCACAGCATGGGGGGCATCTTTGCAACCTATTATGCAGCGGCCCATCCTGAGAAAATGGCCGGGCTGGTGCTGTTGAATCCCTGGATTAAAGATCAGTCAACCGTCTCAGCAGGTACAGCGCTTGTAGTCGCTCTTCGAGGAATGTTCAAATCGGCGCGGCCTTACGCGCTGGCAGGCGGCCCGGAGGTCATGACCGCAAATCCTGAGGCCGAAAAACTCTTGAAGAGCGATCCTTACTGGGTACGGGCCGAAAGCGCCTCGTTCTTTTGGCAAATTCTGTTGATGCGCGGCGGTGTACTCAAACAGATGCGCCGGGTGATGGTGCCCGCTCTGGTACTGCAAGCAGAGAAGGATAAATCGGTGGTCTACAGCGCGACAGAGGATGCCTTTCGCCAGCTAGGCAGCACCGATAAAACCTGGAAATCGTATCCTAATTATGCTCATGATTCCGAGTTTGAGCCTGACCGCAGCGCAATGGATGATGATATTGCCAACTGGATCAAGCATCAGGCCGGAGCGGCTGAGCCATCATAATAGAACCGAACGTCGATGCTGGAAACGATCTTACACTTAGCAACCATTTTTCACGCGCATGACAGGCAGCTTTATATGGTGGGCGGGACGGTGCGCGATCTCCTGCTGCAACGTGAGGCCAGCCCAGATGCCGATCTCACCACCGATGCAACACCCCAGGAGATCAAGCGCCTGGTGGTAGAGGCGCGTCCCAATGCGGTGGTGCTGGTGGGCGAGCAGTTTGGTACAGTACGTCTGCACTTCCGTCGGCAAGTGCCAGCCTCAGAGACAGCCGAGGCCGCAGCCCAAAATGGGGCGCAGGCTGGCGAAGAAGATGATGTCATCGAGATTACCACCTTTCGCACTGAGCGCTATAACCCTGACTCGCGCAAGCCAGAGGTGGGCTTTGGCACTGTGCTGGAAGAGGATCTCCTGCGCCGCGACTTTACCGTCAACGCGATGGCGCGCGATCTGCTGAGCGGCGCGCTGATCGACCCCTTCGGGGGCCGGGCTGATCTGGAAGCACGCCTGCTTCGAGCGGTAGGCGATGAACCGGAGAAGCGCTTTGACGAAGACCCCCTGCGTATGCTGCGCGCCGTGCGCTTCGCCGCGCAGCTTGACTTTACCATCGAACAGAAGACGGCCCAGGCGATTGTCAAACAGGCCCATACGCTAGAAAAGATCAGCCGCGAGCGTATCCGCGATGAGATGAATAAGATACTGCTCTCGCCACAGCCAATGCTGGGGGTGCGGCTCATGGTTGATCTGGGCCTGATGGAATGGGTCATCCCAGAGGTATTGGAACTGCGTGGCGTCAGCCAGCGCCCGGCACACTCCAAGGATGTCTACGTCCATACCATGCAGGTCGTGCAAAACACGCCGGCGCGCCTGTTGACGCGCTGGGCGGGCCTGCTCCATGATATTGCCAAGCCGCGCACGCGCAGCATTGAGGATGGCAAGGTCCATTTCTTTGGGCACGATGAGGTTGGCGCGTATATGGCCCGCGATATTTTGCGCCGGCTCAAATTTGACCGCGAGCATATCGACGGCGTGAGCCATCTGGTGCGCATGCACATGCGCTCGAATGCCTATACCAGCGAATGGACCGATGGCGCGGTGCGTCGGCTGATGTTGGAGATGGATCATTTGCTTCCAGACCTGCTGGACCTCTCACAAGCGGATATTACCAGCTACCGCCCTGAGCGGGTCAGCCGGGCGGTGGCGCGCGTGCAAGAACTGCGGGCGCGGGCAGCTTTCTTGAAGGAAGAGGCGGAGCGCGTTCCCCTGAAGAGTCCACTGGATGGCAATGAACTGATGCAACTCTTTGGGCAAGGTCCAGGCCCCTGGCTCAAGCCGATCAAAGAACACCTGCTGGGACTGGTGATCGATGGGATGCTGGCGCCAGACGATAAAGAAGCCGCTGCCAAAGAAGCCAGAGCTTTTATGGAGGCGCACAGCGAGCTTCAGCCCACCAGCGAGCAACTGCGCTAGATAGCCCTGGCTGTGTAGGGGTTTTTAGGCGCTGCGGGCCACCCCAGCGGTGAGTTGGCCTGCCTCTCTCCAGCTTGCTGTTTTGAAACAGCTATCTCGAATGAGAGCAGGCAGCATTTGACGCGCGCTGGGCGAGATGATATACTTCCTGGTGGGCCTGAGCAAGCGAGGCAATCGCGGGTGGCCTTCGCGCCACTTGAGGAAAGTCCGAACTCCACAGAGCGGGATGCTGGATAACGTCCAGCGGGGGCGACCCCAGGGAAAGTGCCACAGAAACATACCGCCCGGCAACGGGTAAGGGTGAAATGGTGAGGTAAGAGCTTCACCGGCAGCCGGGTGACCGGCTGGCCGGGTAAACCCCATCTGGAGCAAGGCCAGACAGGAGGAGGAGCGCGCCGGTTCGCTGGTGGCGCTCGCGGGTGGCTCGCCCGCCAGACCTCCGGGTAGGCCGCGTGAGGCGGCGGGCAACCGCCGTCCTAGATAGATGATTGCCATTTGCCCGGCTGCAAAGCCAGACAAAACAGAATTCGGCTTATTGCTTACTCAGACCCACCCAATGTGGCTCTCTTGCTTGAGGCGCATCGTCCCACATTTGTTGATTTCGGCGCTCTGGCGCCGAAGCAGGCTCCTCCCAGGTTGACCACTGCTCGCCACCTCTATCCTCTCCTGCAGGATACATCAGGGGCATCCAGGAATCACCCCACTGCTCAACTGTAGGCATAAATATTGCGAAGGGTTATGCCTGTGCATGGCTGATTAGCTGCTAGCCAACTTAATGGGCGCCGTTTGGTGCGCTATGGGCATGAGAGAGAACACCATTTGACCAAAAGTGTTCTGCTCTTGCTGGTTGGCTTCGTTCACGCTCTCACTACCAATACGCCGATGCAGGAAATCAAGCCATGCTGCTGCCTGAGAAACGCCGGTCTCAAGGAGGAGATACTGCCGGTGAAGAAGCGGGGAAAGACAGGGTGGTCAAGCGTTTCCGGGCAGGAGTAGGAGGAGTGATAATGTTGAAAGAAGCATCGCAGCGTGATGCACGTCCTAAGCATCCCATGAAGAAGGCGCTTAGCCCTATTCTCACCCGTCCCCCCGTCGCCTTTCTGGCAAGTTTCCCACCCCGTGAATGCGGCATTGCTACCTTTACCGCCGATCTGACCGAGGCTGTTGATGGCGCCAGTCCCCTTGCACAACGGAGCCAGGTGATCGCCATCAACGCTGATAGTCATCGATATACCTATGGCCCGCGTGTGCGCTGGACGATTGAGCGCGACGATTTACACAGTTACCACCGCGCGGCATTGGCGATCAACCGCTCGCGTGTGCAACTCGTGTCTATCCAACATGAATATGGCTTGTTTGGAGGGGAGTATGGCGAGTATCTGCTCTCCTTCTTGCGGGTACTCAATAAGCCAGCGATGCTTACTATGCACACAGTTTTGGAGCGCCCGACCTCAGCGATGCGGCGTGTGACCGAAGACCTGGCCGCCGAGGCTTCCGCAATTGTGGTGCTGGCAGAGCGCGCCAGGAAGATTCTCTCCGAATATTACCCGCGTGTTGATCTGGAGAAAGTCCATTTTATCCCACATGGGACGCCAACCGTTGACTATGAGCCGCCGCCACGCTTTAAGCAGGAATTAGGACTAGCGGGGCGCACGGTACTCTCCACCTTTGGGTTATTAGGGCCAGATAAAGGCATCGAATATGCCCTTGATGCCCTGCCAGAGATTGTGCAGCGCCATCCCGATGTCCTGTATCTGGTGCTGGGTGAGACGCATCCAGAACTGCGCCGGCATAGCGGCGAAGCCTATCGGGAGATGCTGGAGGCAAAAGTCGCCGCGTTAGGGTTACAACAGCATGTGCGTTTCCATAAGCACTATCTTAATAAAGCGGAACTGATGCAATTCCTGCAGGCGACGGATGTGTATGTAATTCCTTATCTGAACCCCTACCAGATTGCCAGCGGCACGCTCTCATATGCGGTAGCCTGTGGCAAGGCGGTGGTTTCGACCCCCTTTGTACATGCACAAGAACTGCTGAGCGAAGGGCGGGGTGTGCTGGCACGCTTCCGCGATAGCGCCTCGCTGGCAACAGCGATCAACCTCTTGCTCGATCAGCCAGAGTTGCGCGCGCGCATGGAGAAAGCGGCCTATACCGCCGGCATGCGTATGCACTGGCCGGCAGTTGGTCGCACCTATTGCCGCTTGTTTCAGCGACTGGTCGAGGAGAAAGCAGCGCAGCGCGCCATTCCCATCCAGTCATCATCCCATCTACGCATGTTGCAACGACGAGCGCTCTCTTCTTTACCACTGGGAGCGGGCGATGTCTCTGGGCGCAGCATGACCGGGGCCGGGGAGACCTCACTGGCGCTCTAGCGAACGTTAAAGAGACAACCTTCAATGCCTATTCGCCTGGTTGTTCAGGCGTGCCGGGCACGTTGTCGTTACGCTCAAAGACGCCGCTCTTCCCGCCACTTTTACGGAGCAGACGGATGTTCTGAATGGTCATGCCGCGATCAATCGCCTTGCACATATCGTAAATGGTCAGGGCTGCGGCGCTGACTGACGTGAGCGCTTCCATTTCGGCGCCCGTCTTGCCAACGGTGCGTACTGTTGCGCGGATCTGCACGGCACTCTGCGCCTCATCAAGCTCAAAGGCAAGTTCGACCCCGCTGAGCAGCAAGGTATGGCACATAGGAATGATCTGTGGCGTTTGTTTGGCGGCCAGAATGCCGGCGACCTGCGCGACGGCCAGCACATCCCCTTTGGCGATCTGCCCGGCGCGGATGCGTGCCAGGGTCTCTGGCTGCATGCGTATCTCGCCGGCGGCGATTGCCTCTCGAAGGGTGTCGGCCTTGGCGCTCACATCAACCATGCGCGCGCGGCCTGCTTCATCAAAGTGAGTGAGGTCCATTGCTTTATCGTTTTAGTCGCCCGGTGTGAACCAGCCATTGCGCAAATTGAAACCGCCGCTGGACCGCCAGGCGCTCTTGATATTCGATCTCTTCCTCAAAATGACTCCGCTTGAACGCCAGCCGCAGGGCCTCCTCCAGCGAAAAGCCCATTTGTTGCAAGGCGCTCACTATCTCATCGGATTCAAAGCTTGCGCTCTGTTCACCTGAAGGCATACCATCTGTTCCCCTCTAGCTCTTTGCCTGTCTGGTGGGTTCCTTTAGAGGATTCTTTGTTAAAAACGTATAGAAGTGCTTCTGGTCACATGGGCAACGGGAGTGCGGTACAATGTGGAAAGCTCTGACGAGCTACAACCGCAAGGAGGGCGGTTTCCGTTTTTGGTAAGGCGGAAGAGAAGAGTGATATGCGGACGGAGCCGTGCTGAATCCCAATACAAGACAAACGATAGAGAGAAAGTTACGAGATTGGGGGACGCAAGAGCATCGATGAACCAGCCAGAAGGGATGCTTGCCTCGACTGGCAAGTCAGCCAACCCCATCGGTGGAACACCACCTGTTGAGCCGGATACCGCATTTGATGCAGAAGAGGCGCGCGAGTCTATTCCCTGGCGCGGCCAGACGGTTGAACAGGTTGCGAAAGATTTTGTATTAGCCCAGGTGGATCCACAGCAGCCAGCGGTGCGTGAGCGACTGTGGAAGCGCAACAGCAGCGGGCGCTATGAGATTCCCGAAGCGCATCTGGTGCTGGGCATTCGGGCCTTTGCATCGCGGGGCGACCAGGCACGGGTGCGGCAGCTCAGCGAGGTTCTGCTGGATCGCTGCCAGGGCGAGTTCCAGCGACGCTCTTTGGGGCTGCGCCACCGGCCTGATCTGATGGAGGATGCGATGGCCGGCATGGCAGAACAAGTCTTACGTGAGGCGCAAGACCCGCGCGAAGAGTTTATGATCCTGAACTTTACGCACTACCTGCGCTGCCTCTGCGCCGATAATTTTAACGCGGTGCTGCGCCAGGAGGGCTTGCGCTATCGACGCGATGATGAGGGCCGGCCAGCCGGGCGGCCCACGCATGTGCCGGCGGCCCTGGTCGAGCGCATTCACGCCACACCAGATGAAGAAGAAGGGACCGGCACGAGCAGCACGCACCTGGCCGATCCGTCGGATGATATTGAGTCCTTCCACGCGATTATGGAGGCGCGGCGGGTACTGACCTATCTAGACGATCCTCTGGATCGCACCATCGTGACGTTACGGGCGCTGGATGGCCTGAAGTGGGATGAGATTGCCCGCCTGTGTGGGAAGACAGAACGGACGATGCGTTTACGATATGAACGGGCGCGCGCCTTCCTGCGCGACTGCCTGGAGCGTGAAGCCACTGGCGAGGGAGTCTGGTAAGAAGGAGCCTGGCAATGGAGCAAAGACAGAAGCGTAAAGAATCACGAGAAATGCGCCAAATGAAAATGGAACTGGTAGCCGCGCACGAGCGCGGCGAGTCAGCCGCGCTGCGCCAGATGGCCCAGCGCTATCCAGCACAGGTCGAGATGCTGGCGGATTTTGTCGCCGGCTTGTATGCCACCGATCTGGATGAGCAGGAGATGGCGCTGCCAATAACGGCAGAGATGGAAACCATATCCATACGCGCGCGGCAGCGGGCGCTGGGCGCCGTCTTTGGGGCAGCTTCAGCCCCCCAGAAAGCAAGCGCCTTGCTTTCCCCGTTGGCGCAGGCGCGCAGAGCCACAGGCATTTCCCTGGTAGACCTGGCTCGCCGCCTGGCTCTGGGGACGGATGTGGTACAAAAGCTGGAGCAGGGACGTATCGCCGTTGCCAGCCTGCCACAAAAGCTGACGGACCGTCTGGCAGAAGCGCTGTCGATGACGAGCGAACAGGCATCGAACTTGCTGCGCGCCGCGCCGGGAACCCAGGCGCAACCAGCGTTGATGCGGGTGGTCCCTCGCAAGGGAGGCAAGGCCGCGCAACAGGAGGCAATGTCTGCTGAGCCGCTGACTTTTGCCGAGGCGGTGCAGCACAGCCCCTCGATGGCGGCTGAGCAGCGGGCCTTTTGGCTTGAAGAGAGCGACGGCTAGCGCTGCGGCCTTTCATCGAGCAGCTTCAGTACGCCGTTATAAATAAAAATACATAGCAGGCTGGCAACAACTGCCACCAGCAGCGCGCCCAAAAAAGGCGATGCCTCATTGATTGGGCGGTGCTGGGCAAGATCAGCGCTGGCCTCGACAATATAGCCGTACAGGAAATCAACAGAAAATGCCAGCACCGGGATTGATGGAAGCATAAATTTCAGAAAACGTCTGATCTGCTGGGTACTGCTTTCTGCTGCGTTGGGCCAGGAGGTTAATGGCTCTGGCGGTGTCAGGGTCTGATTGGTCACAAGCGTTTCTGCGGTAATTATCTGCACTGGTTCCATGTGTTATTGCCTCTCGTGAGCGCTAAAAACCACCGATGGCCCTGTTTCCATACCTGCCCCAAGTGCATGCGCTGTCTGGGTTCGCAGGCCGGATGGAATGCCCTACCCGATTAAACGTGGGAACATCCATTCAGTATCACCGCCCGACCCCTTAAACAAAAACGCTCACGCGCCTCTTTTATGCCTCAAGCATGATGCCCTTGAGGCCCAGGGTAAATGCCAGTGTGGCCGTTGCGTAGTGTTGGCTGGTATCAACCGCGTAAGCGATCAGCAAATGACGCCCTGGCGTCAACTGGTGTGTGGTAATGGTCCAGTCGGCCCCTGCATGCGAAAGATGCCCGATGCCGTCGAGATACCAGATCAGGCTGGCAAGACCCTGCACATCGCTAGCATGTGCCATCACATGCAGCGTATCCTGTGCCTGGTTAAGCGACATGGTGATCCTGATAGTGGGAGGAGTCGCATCGGAGGGCGCGCCCTGGTAGGGATCGGTGGGGTTAGAGGCCAGCAATTCCTGGGCGGACATCATGCCCCAGGGGCCTCCCGCGACAACGCCAATGCCAATCAGCGTAAATGCCGGGTTCAGGATATTCTGGCGGTGGGCGCACTGCTCGGAAGCATCGTGATACAGATATTCGTACATCGCTCCGGCGGCAGGCGCCCAGTTGCCGGCGATATTTTCGGCTATCGATATATAATGCCCGGCAACCTGGGGGTTAGCGTTCAGCCGGGCGGGAAAATCGCCGCTGATCGGGCTGGTGTGAGAAAAAAAGTGAAGCTGGGCCATCTGCTGGCTGTACGCGCTCGCAATCTCGGCAAGGTTTGCATCCCAGTGAAGCGGAGCCAATCCCCGGCTGGTGCGTTCAAGATTGACCAGCGTAAATTGTTGCTGGCCGGAGGAAAGCTGCCAGTAATTCCCTGGGAGACGTAAGGCCGGTAGCCCTTCGCTGGCGCGAGCATGATTGATCGCTGCAATGGCCGTGTGTTCTGAGCCATCGATATAGTAATCTGGGCTAGGAGCCAGGTCTGGGCAGGAGCCTGAAGAGGCCGGTGGAGGCATGATCCCCAGAACGGCCTGATGGAGAAATTGCGAAGGAAGTGCTGCCACCAGGAGCAGCAGTGCAGCCAGAAGCAAAAGTGTCAGGATGAGACGTCGCACCAGTTCCTGCTTTCCAGAACCATCGGTCCTGTTCTCTCA
This sequence comes from uncultured Ktedonobacterales bacterium, assembly GCA_964522745.1. Lineage (GTDB taxonomy): Bacteria > Chloroflexota > Ktedonobacteria > Ktedonobacterales > DATBGS01 > DATBHW01. Next base: position 13,722 of record CAZFWN010000015.1, on the reverse strand, counting down.
AGATGGTTTGTCGCTCATCGCCGTTTGCACAGGCTATGCCAGAGCAACAGAGAAGGTTTTCTTGCGATTGTGACTGCCAGGCCATATAATGGGGACGCCATATCACAGGCGAAAGAGGATGGTGATGAAGGACTCTCAACATGACCAGAGTCGTAGTATAAAACGCGATCCAGACGATGATCGACGCAAGGGTCTCCCTGGCGTTGAGGGAACACAGCGGGCTGTGGGGGCACGCGCCGGCAGCGAAGGCGGTGAACGCCCGGAGCGCGATGGGCCGGCGCGCGTAGAGCTTCCCCAGTTGATCGATGCTTTGCGCCAGCAATTTGAGCAAGATCGCGCTTTGGCGAGCCAATCTGGCTCGGCGCGCTGCGGTATTTGCTACCTCTATTACCAGCAAGCCGATCTCTCCTATCGGGAAGAGGAAGGCTTTTATCTGTGTAAAAACTGCCAGCGGACACTGGGAAACGCCCGGCTAAAAATGCTACGCCGTCAGCAGCGCTAAAAAAACTGGTGGCGCCGCCGACGAACAAGGGTCTCCTCTGGCTAGCTGCCCAGGTGTTCTCTGGAACTGCTGGTGGCAGCAGGCTGCGCGTTCTCCGACGCTTTGTGCCCTGCTTCCGACTCGACTTCGCCACTCTCCTCATCCTCCTCCAGTCGCCGGAAGTCCTCTGGCCGGTCGAGGCGGTCAATATACAGGATGCCATCAAGGTGATCGATCTCATGCTGAAGGATGCGTGCAAACCACTCCTCGGCGCGGATGCGAATCTCCTTGCCGGTCACGTCGCGCCCCTTGACAACCACTTTCGCCGCCCGCCGGATGTTCTCGCCAACGTAACCGGGAATACTTAAACAGCCCTCCGGGCCGATCTCCTCACCGCTGGCTTTCACTATTTCCGGGTTGATAAGCACTTCCTGGCGGCCCTCGTATTCGGCCACCAGCACGCGCAGCGATTGGGCAATCTGCGGCGCAGCCAGCCCGACACCACGCGCTGCGTGCAGCGTTTCGATCATATCTTCGACGAGCCGCTTCAGGCTGGCATCAAAGCGCGTAACTCGCTTGGCCTTCTGGCGAAGGATGGGGTTTTCAATGGTAATGATTTTTCTGAGCGCCATTGTATCTTTTCCTTAGAGAGCAGGAGCAGAATATCATCGTCATCTGTAGTATATGGTCGCTCGATGGTCTATGTCAAGAAGCGTATTGGGCCTGGTTTGTGAGCCAGTTCGGCAAAGTCAGTGGAAAGGTAACAGCAAGAGGGGCAACAAGTAAAGTAGGAAAAATGGACAAAAAGCTTGAAAAATCTCGCCCGGCAAGCTACAATCGCGCTAAGAGCCAGAAGCATGCTGACGGACCAGTAAAAACGCAGCAGCGGCTCTTCAGTACCAGACTTGCCCGCCGAGGGCAGTTTGATGGTGGAGGTATCTGATGGATGACAGTGCGATGAATCGATATGGCGAGCGTGGGCAAGGCATTGTCGAGTATACATTTATTATCGTTCTGGTTGCAATGGCAGTGCTGCTGGTTCTCATTATTTTTGGCCCGCAGTTGGGGAATGCTTTCAGCCTGATTACTCACGGTCTCTAGCTACAGCACCAGAGGTTTTGGAGGGGAATTGGTCCTCATCTGCGTATCTTGTATAACTTCATGCGCTTCCCATCAATGCCTGCCTTCTTCCCGGGATCGACATTTTTCACTGCCCGCTCAAAAGCCTATTCAAGTGCTTTGATTTCGGGTGATCTTCCCTTTTTTATTCAGAATATTTCCGTTTTTCGTCTCTCTAGAAAGAATATCGCTGGGCCAGGAGCGAGCAGGTCCATTGGATTCCCCGATTGGGCGGAAAATGACTGAGTGCCCAGCCGAGTTGATGGCCTGGAAAGGCTTTTGGCAGGAGGTAGAAGCGGCTGGTCAGAGGCAATACTGGATGGGGCACGCGCATTCCCCTGGCGCTGGTTCCTGTCTCGGCAATGGTTGCGGCCTGGAGGCCAGCGTGTTATAATGGCGCAGTACGTCTTTGTCGATGTACCATGCTATCCATCCTGCCCCGGTGGCGCTCGCTTTGCTCCAACACAGAGCGTACAGGCCGGGAGCATACCCAGAGGAAGGAGTTCATCCCGTGCGGGACTACGAGTTAGGAATCGTTCTTAGCCCCGAAGCGAGTGAGGAGCAAACGAAGGCTATTCTTGATCGGGTGAGTCAGGTGGTGCAGACCAATGGGGGCCAGGTAGTGAAAGTCAACACCTGGGGCCGGAGACGGCTGGCCTATTCTATTGAGCGGCACCGCGATGGTCTCTACTTTTTCTTAGACCTTTCCCTCACTCCTCAGAGCGTCCTGGAAGTGGATCGCAATCTCAAGGTGACGGAAGAAGTCATCCGCCATTTAATCGTGAAGCGTGATCCAAAGGCGATTGCTATGCAGCGGGCCAGAGAAGCCCAGGCTGCGGTTGCTGCCCCGGCTGAAGCTCAGGCTGCGGCTGCCCCAGTGGAAACTGAGGCACAACCGGAGAACCTGACTGAAGAAACCGTCGAGGTGCCAGAGGCAGAAGATGACGCCGAAGTAATCGAGCCGGTTGAGGCAGAAGAGTTGGAAGACGCGCCGGTGGCGGTTGAAGAGGCTGAGAGTGAGGCATAGCTCCAAAGGAGAGCATGCAGATGGTGAATCGCATTTTCTTGATTGGTCGCCTGGGAAAAGACCCAGAGATGTCATATACCCCAAGTGGTACTGCTGTCACAAAGTTTACTATGGCGGTAAATCGCCGGCCTCGTTCAAACAAAGAAGGTGGCGAGCGTCAGGAAGAGACCGATTGGTTTACCATTGTGGCCTGGGAGAGACTGGCGGAGACATGCAATAATTATCTCCACAAAGGCTCTAAGGTCTTTATTGAGGGCCGTATCCAATCGCGCAAGTACACTGATAAGAATGGTGTCGAGCGTACCATCTGGGATGTCATTGCCAGTGATATGCAGATGCTGGATTCTAAAGAGACCTCAGCGGCAGCACGCACTGCTGCTACTGGCAGCAGCTATGAGGATGCTGGCGATGCCGGTCCAGAGGATATTCCTTTCTAAACCAGAGAACATTCGGGACGGCTCAAACGTCTCTCTAACTGAGTAGACGAGAGAATCTTTGTGCCGGCGAGTTCATCTCCCTTCTCGCCGGCAATCCCACACACAAGAGGAGTGAAAACATGCAACGGTCTGAGGGTGGCTCAGGTGGGCCACGAGGTAGGAGCGGCGGGCGCGATTTCCGTTCCCGGCGCAAGGTGTGCGCATTCTGTGTCGAGCGGGTGCGCGAGATTGATTATAAAGATGCGGGCCGATTAAATCGCTATCTCTCTGATCGCGGTAAGATCGAGCCTCGTCGCAAGACCGGCACATGCGCCAAGCATCAGCGCAGGCTGAGCGTGGCGCTCAAGCGCGCCCGCCATATGGCGCTGCTGCCCTATACAGCAGAGCATAAGCGAGGCGCGTAGAACTTCACTGCTGGGCTGGCACAGCGAGGTTTCTGTATCGCTGGCCCGGCAGCACGCTCGCTTGCGGGCGGCTGGAACCATGCCGACAGGGGAAGCTTGGAAACAATGAGTAAGCAGACGCTACCAGAATCAACAAAAAACGCAAAGGAAGCGCCGGCCCGGAATGCGCAGCCTGCCCGACCAGCGAAAGGCCGTCCATACCGTCGCCAGACGGCGCGGGTGGAAGAGCGACGCGATGGGAAACCACTGCTCTTTGGCTGGGGCAAGCACCTGTCCCGCCGCCAGAAGAACAAGATTCAAGCGCGCGCCTTCTGGTCGTTTGTGGTGGTGGCAGTGATTGCGGTGGTGGGCGTGCTGGGGTATGCCTACTATAACATCAATTATGGTATCCCTGGTCAACCCATTGTTACGGTGAACGGGCACGTCATCCCGCAGAGCCTGTTCCGCAAACTGAACTTTTATGTCTCTCAAAACCTGATAAATCAACAAGCCGCGCTGAGCCAGCAGCAGACGGCAGCGCAAAAGCTGGCGAATTCTACAGATCCAACCAAGCAGCAGCAAGGTCAGCAGGAATTATCTGCCATTCAGCAACAACAGCAGGTGCTTCAAGCGCAATATAGTATCCCAACGGTAGGCAGTACCTCAGTGGAAGATCTGGTGGATGATGAACTGATTCAAGAGCAGATACCCATTCTTGAAGCGCATGGCGTCCCAGCTTCCAAGCTTGAAGCGAGTGACAAGGAAATCACGGCCAGGCTGAATGCGTTTAAGAAAGCGTTCCCATCGACGGTAACCTATAGCCAATTCTTGAGCGCCAGTAATATGTCTGAGGATGATGTACGCCAGTTGGTCGCTATTCTCATCCGGCATGACAAGATGGATACCTATCAGCAGAGTCTGGTGCAGCCAACCATGCTCCAGGTACATGCCAGCGATATTGAGACCACCACGCAGCAGGACGCAGCCAAAATTCTTTCGCAGTTGCAGGGTCTCTCGGCAACCGATCTGCCGACGACTTTTGCCAAACTGGCAAAGAAAAGTTCACATGATGTCAATACGAAGAGCAAGGGCGGTGACCTCGGTTGGCTCGTCTATGGCGATACGGCCACAGAAACTCCCGCCGCAAACTGGCTCTTTGATCCTTCTCGCAAGGTGGGCGATTTCAGCCCGGCGATCAATGTCGGCGGTGGCATCTATAAAATCTTCTATATCAGTGCGCTGGACCAGCATCGCCCGGTTAGCGCGAATCAGCTCACGACGCTGAAAGGTGAGGCTCTCACCCATTGGATTTCGCTGATCAAGTCGCTTCCCCAAACAAAGATTACGGATATTGATTCGACCAAGCAGCTTGCTACCAGTAACTACCCGGCGAACCTGCCATCAGGTGCGTCGAGTGGCACCGGCAGCGGCACAAATCCTGTTGGACCCTAAGTGCTGTGCTGGCGCGCAGGGCTGCTGCATCAAGACCCACCGGGGATGCAGCAGCCCTGCGCTGCTTTGCATGCCTCACGGTAGAACCGAGCATATTCGATGACATCTGTTCTGAATCCCATCGCTGAAGCCTCATCGGCGGAGACGGAGTTGGCTCTGCTGGGGACGCTCTCACTCTATCTTCACATCCCTTTTTGTCATACGAAGTGCCATTACTGCGACTTTAACTCCTACGCCGGTCTGCTTGACTGGCGTGAACCCTACGTGCGCGCACTCGTCCAGGAGGTGGCCTGGGCTGGCGAGCTGGCTCGGCACTCTGGGCTGGCCGGCAGGCCAACCGATCAACCCTGGCCGTGTCGGACGATCTTTTTCGGCGGTGGCACGCCTAGCCTGCTCATGGCAGATCAGGTGGCCGAAATACTGGAGGCCGCCCGCCGTGCTTTTGCTGTGCAGACTGATGCCGAGATCACGCTGGAGGCCAATCCGGGGACGTTAGAGCAGGCACATCTGGATGCCTTGCGCGCCGCCGGGGTGAACCGGCTGAGCATGGGCGCGCAAAGCTTCGATGCTGGATTGCTGCGCTGGATGGGGCGCATTCATACCCCGGAGGAGATCGAGCGCGCCCTCTGGATGGCACGCCAGGCAGGCTTTGAGAATATCAATCTGGATTTTATCTTTGGCCTGCCCGATCAACGCATGGAGCAGTGGGAGGCAACGCTGGAGCGCGCGCTGGCGCTGGGGCCGGAACATCTCTCGCTGTATTCACTGATTGTTGAGGAAGGCACGCCGCTCTATCGTTGGGTGGAGGAGGGGCGGGTGCGCCCGGCGGATGAAGACCTGGCGGCGGAGATGTATTTGCTGGCCCAGCGGTGGCTGGCGCAGGCCGGCTATAGCCAGTACGAGATTTCTAACTGGGCGAAGCCAGGTAAAGCCTGCCAGCATAATTTGACCTACTGGCGCAATCTGCCCTATCTTGGTGTGGGTGCTGGCGCGCATTCCTGCTTCGGAGGGCGGCGCTTCTCGACAGCGCTCAAGGTCCGCGAGTATGTGCAGCGGGTAAAGCGCGATGGACAGGCAGTGGTGGATTCAGAGGAGATCAGCCGGGATGGAGAGATGGCCGAGACGGCGATGCTGGCGCTGCGATTGAATGAAGGGCTGTCACTTGCGCTGTTTGAGCAGCGCTATGGGCTGAGCTTCGATCAGGTCTTTGGAGGGCGACTGGCTCCCATCGAGGCAGCCGGCCTGCTGGAGCGTGAAAATGGTCGTGTGCGCCTGAGTGAACATGGACGGTTACTCGGCAATGAGGTCTTTCTGCGTCTCTTGCCAGATTAAACAACAAGGGTACAGCTAGCTGTACCCTTGTATTTCTAAAAACAGCGCTCACTGCCGATGTGAACTGGGGAAGCATTAAAATTCGTGCAATCGCTGGTGTTCGGCCAGCCAGCGGGCAAATTCGAGCCTGCGCTCATCGATAACGCGCTCGAAATATTCCCCCTGCAAGCGGTAGCGCTGGCGCAGCGCCGAAAGGCGCTCGGCCTCCTTGCGAGTGAAGCTGCGCAATGCTGGCGAGGTATTGGCAGGGCTTGGGCTATCCTGCGGCGACATGGCATCCTCCTGAAAGAAATATCACGATGTCAGTACCCTGGCGAGAGGAGTGGGCTGACATGAAGCTGTTTCGCGTGTTCATCAAACCCTATTGCACGGGCCATGCCATGTACCATAGGAAGCAAGGAGAGATGTGGACAGACAAGCCAGGCAGGAGATACAAGAAGAGACGAGCGGTGTTTGATTCATTCAGAAGGCGCGCTCTGAGGATCGCGCCAGCGCTGCTGACGCTCGTGCAGCAAGCGCTGGACCAGCGC
>CAZFWN010000015.1:0-6861 GCA_964522745.1 uncultured Ktedonobacterales bacterium | reverse complement strand
TCTGAGGATCGCGCCAGCGCTGCTGACGCTCGTGCAGCAAGCGCTGGACCAGCGCCCGATAGGCATCGGGCGCGTGACGATGGCGGCGCCTGGTATCCCAGTGCCGGCCCTTTTCGCTGTTGCACCCCGGATGGGTCAGGCCAAGGTTGAGCAGGTCATTGCTGCCACCCAAACTGCGCGGCTGGATATGCTCAATATTTGCCCCAAAGCCGGTTTTGGCATCAAAGCGCAGCCAGCCGCCACAGATCAGGCATTTGCCCGTCCAGAAGCCATCGGCGTAGCTGAAGGTTCTATCGGTTTGGGCAATATGATTTTTTTGCGTGGTAGACATAGACTTCGGAGGGCTCCCGTTAGTCTTGGGTGTGTGGAGCATAGCGTGGATCGCTGGTCTGTCGGCTGCGATTTTCCTGGTTCTTTGCAAGATATGCCTGATACAACTCATCAGCGCTGAATTCCTGATCTAACGCCAGTTGCACCACAAAATGCAGAATGTCGGCCATCTCCAGCAGCCGCGCCTGGCGGTTCTCCGCCAGGTCAGCCGGATTTTTCCAGGGTTTCCAATTCAGTTCGTTATCGAGTTCGCAGCACTCGTGGATAATTGCGCGGGTCCAGGTGGTGCATCGGCTCATCGGCTCCTGGCTATAGAACCCATCTGAGCGCACGCGGCGATAGAACGCCGCCAGATCGTCCTGGCGGGCAAAAATATCCTCAAGCTTATCCGGCATAAAGACACGTCCTTTTTGCACTCATGGTACTTTATGGCGAGTAGAAAGCGCAATCTTGCCAGTGCCGTAACTGGTCAACGTAGTAGCTGATAGCAACGTGCTACTTCTCTCCCAGAAGATCAGGGAGAACAGGTGATCTGGGGAGCCAGCACCTCACGAGGGGACTATTTTAGTGCGACGACGAAATGTCGAGCAGGCTGAACACGCCGAAAAGCAGCGCGAAAGCAAGGAAGGGGAAGACGCAGCGCGCCCTGGTAAGGGGATGGCTGGCGCCCTGCCAGCCGAGGCGCCTGCATTTCGCACGCTGTATCAGGAAAATCTGGGCGTGGTCTATCGATTTATCTATAGCAAAGTGGGCAACCGAGAAGAGGCAGAAGACCTCACCTCGCAGGTCTTTCTCAAAGCTGTGCGCGGGCTAGACCGCGAGCGCGGCGGGCAGAGCATTCAGAGCTGGCTGTATCAGGTAGCGCGCACCACGATTGCCGATTACTGGCGCTCGTTTTATAAGATACGCTCAAATTCGCTGGAGTCGATGCTGGAGCAGGGCTGGGAGGAGCCTTCGGAAGAACCGGCGGCCTTGCCATCCTATCTCCCAGAGGAGCGGGTACGGCTTATCCTGGATCGGCTTCCTCCTCACTATCGAGAGGTCTTAACCTGCCGCTTTTTGCTCAATTTGTCGATTAAAGAGACAGCAGAACAGATGCGACTGAGCGAGGCCAATGTCAAAGTATTGCAGTTTCGCGCGCTCAAAAAAGCGGCTGATCTGGGGGATTGAGGCGTATGGGAACCGGAGATAACCAGGATGAGACTGACATGAGCGAGATGGGCAAAGACAACGAAGCAGAACGACTAGGCGATTACCTGGAGTTTGAGCGCCACCTGGAGCGCTTGCAACAGGAAAAGCGCCCGCGCCGGCCTCGGCGGATGACGCCAGGCCAGGCGAAAGCTTATCAGATGGCCGCGCTCTTCAAAGCCGCCGCCCCCGACGCTGCCGAACCCGATCCTGCCTTTGCTGCACGGTTAGAAGCACAGTTGGAGCGCGAGTTGCAGGGCCGGCGGCGCTGGTTCCGCTCCCTGCTGCCTGCCAGGAAGAAGACTGGCGGGGTGTCGCGCCGCTCGCTGCTGGCAGGAGGGCTTTCAGCCGCCGCCGGGCTGGCCGCTGGAGGCGTATTGGGTGGGGTGGTCGATCATACTATTATGGCCCGTGAAGAGCAGGCCGCGACCTGGACGAATACTTCACTCGTGGGCCTGGGCAAAGATTGGCTTGCTATCGCGCAGGTGACTGATATTGCCCCTGGTGCTATGCGCCAGTTTCGCACCGAGACGCTGGCAGGCTATGTCTTCCATAACGATACAACTGACAGTGACCCCGCCGCGCAAGCAGAGCCGGAGTGGATCGCCATGTCGGCAGCCTGCACACATATGGGCTGCATTGTAGCCTGGAACAGTAAGGATAGCCTGTTGCACTGCCCCTGCCACGACGGCGCCTTCACGCGCTACGGCGCCCCCGCAGATACCGGCAAGCGCTATCTGCGCTCCTTACCGCGTATGCAGGTGCAGATCAAGGATGGGCAGGTTTGGGTGCAGGTGCCTGCTGCCCTTCCATCTGCTGATGCCACCAGTAATCAGGACTGGCAGAAGTAGCTGCCTGCACTATGATTAGCCTCGGTCAAATGCCAGCATGGCCTGCCCCATGATGCGCGCTCCCTGTGCAATCGCTTCAATTTCCGACCATTCCTCCGGGCAATGGCTGCGTCCGGCGCGGCTAGGGATAAAAATCATGCCCGCAGGTGCCAGTTCGGCCAGATGGTTGGTGTCGTGTCCGGCACCGCTGGGCAGCAATTGCGCGCGCAGCCCCAGCGTCTCGCAGGTCTGCGCCAGCAGGTGTTGCACCGCTGCTGGTACCTGCACCGGCTCGGTATCGGAGAGCGGGCTGTAGGTCAGACGCAGCCCGCGCTGGGCGGCGATCTCCTGTACCTGCTGCTCGATGTCACCCGCCAGCCGCGCCAGCAACGCCGGGTCGATGCTGCGCCATTCGGCTGCCAGATCGGCCTGCCCGGCAATAACATTGCTGGCATTGGGCGTGGCGGAGATCATGCCAATCGTTCCCACCGCCCGGCCATTAGTAGCCCGGCAGAGCTGCTCCAGTCTCAGGATAATCTCCGCCGCGCCGGCCAGCGCGTCATGCCGCAGGTGCATTGGTGTCGTGCCGGCATGGTTCGCCACGCCCTCCAGCCGGATCGAAGCGCGATGAATGCCTACCAGCCCGGTAACGATGCCGATAGGGATACCCGCCTCTTCCAGCACTGGCCCCTGCTCGATATGCAGTTCCAGCGAGAGGGCAAAGCTTCCTGGCTTGCGCCGGGCCGCCTCGATCTGCTCCGGCTTGCCGCCCATCTCGCTGATACCCTGCGCCAGCGTGCGCCCGCTTGGGTCGGTCAGATGCAGGTGCGCTGGCGAGAGCGCGCCGGCCATTGCCCGGCTGCCAACGGTGGAGATGCCAAACTCGCTCGGCTCTTCGGCCAGATAATCGATCACCTCCAGCGGGTGGCGCAGGGTGATGCCCTCTTCGTTCAGTCGGCGAGCAATCTCAATTGCGGCAACGACGCCGATGATGCCATCGAAGCGCCCGCCGTCTGGCACGGTATCAGTATGCGAGCCAATGACGATAGCCGGCAATCCGGCCTCGCTGCCGGCGCGACGGCCAACCAGATTGGCCGCCTGATCGAGCGCAACCTCTAGACCGGCCTCCTGCATCCATCTGGCAACCAGTTCGCGGCCCTGGCGATAGAGCGGCGTAAACGAGCGGCGCGTGTAGGGATGCTCCGGGGTGGTTAGCCGCGCCAGCGCCTCGATATGCTCCTGCATGCGCCGGGCATCAGGCGCAATTTGTAACTGCTCCATTGCTACTTCCTTTAGTATGTAGTGTCTTTGTTCCCATGTCAGACACTTGCCTCTGCGCGTTCACTGGCTACAAAGCGCCTTCAAACTGCTTCCTCGCCTTTTCAGCAATCTCATCCGCCGCCAGATAGCGTCTCCACCACCATTGGGATTCAATCGTCTGCCCGTCGCCGGTTGGTCCTTGCTCACCTCTGACCAGCGCATCTGCAAAGCTCCAGGCGCCATAGACAAGTGATCGGAAACGCATCGTATCTGGCAATCGCTCAAGCTCAGCAGAGGTCAAGTGGTGATGCTGGCAGTATCCTTCAATAACCGCTTTGATGCGTGCTGGATCAGGCGGAAGTGGCGGAGTCCAGGGAGATTCGGTATCACAGGAAACCAGCAAGAAGCCAACGTCAATAACCGCAGCCCCCAACCCGGAGCCTTCCCAATCGAGTAGGACGACCTCCCCGGCTGGTGTGTGAACCGTGTTGTCAGGATGACAATCATTGTGGATGAACACCCTGGGCAAGTCTTCACAAGGATCAATGCTCTGCAACGCCTCTATCAGCGTCTCGTACCAGACCTGAAGATGTCGGGGTGCTTGCGATGCGACGCTGGCAAGCTGTTCTAACGCCCAGGGGACTTCCGTTGCTGGTCGCATCTCCGCCAGTGGGAACGGCAGCATGGGAGAGTTCTCAGCGGCTAGAGGTAAAGCATGAAGCTGTCCAAGCCTGGCTCCGAGCAGGCGTAAGGTTGCAGGCGAATAGTCAGTGGCTTTCCCCTCCAGGAAGGTGGTCATAAGCAGGTGACAGCCATCGTCTGCCATCACAATACTCGCATTATCCACCGAGCATACTAGCCGTTCCGCTGGGTACAATTGCTCTTCAAGAAAGTGCAGTGTTGCCGCGAGCGCTTGTGCTGCACTGGCGCCACTTGCAGCTTCATACGCTCGCAGCACCCAACGTGGCCCATTTGCTCGGTCTACGCGATAGATGTGCTTACCTGTGTCACTGGCGAGCGGCTGCAAGACGGTCCCCTCTGCGCCATAGTATCGTTCTACCAGATTGGTGAGCAGCTTGGTATTGTCCATCGCATTTTACTCGCTTGATGTGGACGCTCTCTGGCTTGAGGATCGGTCTGTGTCCTGCATGCTACCATTTCTCGGTTAGCACCTGCACGCGCGCGCTGATCTCACGCAGCGTCAGCCAGCCGGTCAGTTCGCCATCGACCAGACGCTGCCTGCCATCGACCCAGACGGATCGGATCGCCTGGGGCGACATGGCATACACAATATTCTTGATGAGCCGATTAGCAGGTTGCAGCGAAATGTCGTTGATGTCCAGTGAAACGAAATCGGCGCGCCTGCCGGGAGCAATCTCGCCGATGGGCAGCCGCAGCGCGCTGCCGCCATTGGCCGTGCCCATTGCAAAGACCTCCTCGGCGCTGAGCGTCGCGCCATCGAGCCGTCGAACCTTTTGCAGCAGGGCGCAGGTGCGCATCTCATCAAAGACACTGGTGCGGTTGTTGCTGCAACCGCCATCGCTGCCCAGCGCCACGCGCACGCCGGCGGAGAGCATGGCCGGAATATCGGTGATGCCATCGCCCAGGAACATATTGCTGGCCGGGTTATAGGCCAGATGAACGTGCCGCTCGCCCATCAGCGCGATCTCTTCCGGTGTCGCCCAGACGGCATGCACCAGCACGGCGCGGTCATCCAGCACGCCCAGCGAGTCGAGCCAGCGAATCGGCGTCAGGCCATGCCGCTGCTGAATCATCTCGACTTCATATCGCCCCTCAGAGACATGGATATGAAAAGGCGTATCAAGCTCCCGTGCCAGCGCGTGCCCGGCCACGATCATCTCTGGCGAGGCGGCGTGCGGGCTGTGCGGTGCTGGCTGCACCGTCACCAGGCTGCGTCCACCGTCGCGCTCGCGGGCCAGCCGCGCCAGGTCGCGCGTGCGTGCGACGGCATCATCCAGGGATTCTCGATAGACCTCTGGGCCATTTTCCCAGCTATACAGGCAGCGCGCCAGCACCAGCCGGATGCCAACATCCTGCGCGGCACGCATCACCGCCAGATCGTAATCGTTACTTTCATGGTGCAAATAGAAGAAATCAACAACGGTGGTCACACCATAGCGCAGCATCTCGCCAAAGGCCAGGATCGCGCCGGTATAAACGCCTTCCTCATCCAGATTGAGTGAATAGCGATAGATGCCGTTGTCGCGCCATTGGAAAAATGGTAAATCATCGCCGAAGCCGCGCACCAGCGATTGAAACGAGTGATTATGCGCGTTGATGGTCCCTGGCAACAGGGCTTGGCCGCCCAACCTGACCTGCCGGGCATCGGGCGAACGCACAAGCAACTCTGCGACTGGCCCAACCTGCTGAATAACCCCATCATCTATCAAAACGCTCTGCTGCGGAACAAAACGGCCCTCAGTCCAAAGCACATCAGGGCTGAGTATTTCAGGCATGAACGATTCTCCTCTCTGAGCGGGCACTGACAACGTGCTGCATGCCGCATCGCAGGAAAATCATATCATATGCCCAAGATGCTATACTGAGTGCTGGGGATGAGGCGCCCGTTGTCGTCGCGTGGAGAGTCAGGCGCTTCGAGCAGAGTAATGAGCCTGCAAAGTCAGCAAAAGAATGGAGAGGAGACGCCAGCGGGGGGCAGCGCTGGCGATGGCCGGTCAGCTTCTGAGATTGCCAGGATACGCCGCCGGGCGATTGTCGCGGCGCTGGGTATCCTGCTGCTGTTACTGGTGATCGGATTGGGGGAGAGCTTTGGCGGCTTTCTGCCGCATACCACGCCAGCCTTTGCCAACGGTAAAACCCAGGCGGCAGGTAATCTGCAGGTGACGCTCCAATTCACACCCAATCCCCCCAAAATCAGCGGCGACCCTGCCACGCAGGTAACGCTGCTCCTTCAAGACCATGCTGGGCAGCAAGTCAATGGCGCGCAGGTGCATATCAGTCTGGCAATGGTGACGATGGATATGGGTAACTCCGACTATACCGCCCAGGCGCTCGGCCAGGGCCGCTATCAGACAAAGGTGGCATTTGTGATGATTGGACAATGGCAGGTGACAGTCACCATCACGCTCTCCGGCAGCGCGCCGGCCACAACCGCCTTTACAGTGGATGTGGCTGCGTGAATAGCGTTTCGGTCTGTGTGCTGGTGTTTCTCAAGGAAAGAAGAAGCGATGTGATCTTGATTTTGAAGCTCACACGTTTCAAGAGGAAACGA
>CAZFWN010000014.1:36276-59129 GCA_964522745.1 uncultured Ktedonobacterales bacterium | reverse complement strand
CTGACCCTGGTAGCGGTGTTGAGTTTCTCGCCTTTGAGTAAAACACCGGTTGCCAAAGCAGCCACCTGGACCCAAATCTGGGGCGATGAATTCAATGGGGCTGCCGGTTCGGGCGTCGATACCTCCAACTGGATCTATGATACTGGGACCGGCTGGGGCACCGGCGAAATTGAGAACATGACCAGCAGCACGGCCAATGTTTCGCAGGACGGCCAGGGCCATCTGGTCATCACACCGATCCGCGACTCCAGTGGAAACTGGACCTCCGGGCGCATCGAGACCCAGCGGTCAGACTTCGCGGCCCCTGTTGGTGGTGAACTACAAATTACCGCCTCCCTCCAACAACCCAATGTCTCCGGCTCTGCGGCGCTGGGGTACTGGCCCGCCTTCTGGACGCTCGGTAGTTCATTCCGCACCGATCACAACTGGCCGAAAGACGGCGAAGTTGACATTATGGAGGATGTGAACGGGCTGAGTTCCGTCTATGGAACCCTTCACTGCGGCGTGAGTCCCGGCGGCCCTTGTAACGAAACAACCGGCATTGGCAGCGGCCAGCGAGCGTGTTCCGGCTGCCAGACCGGCTTCCATACCTACACGGAGATTCTGGATCGCAGTGTCTCGCCCGAACAGATTCGCTGGTATCTGGATGGGGTCAACTATTTCACCGTCAGCGCCAATCAGGTCGATCCGACGACCTGGGCCAACGCCGTCGATCACGCGTTCTTTGTCATCTTTGACCTGGCGATGGGCGGCGGATTCCCGAATGGCGTCTCTGGCATGAGTACACCTACGTCATCTACACAATCTGGGGTGCCCATGCTGGTTGATTATGTTCGCGTGTATACGGCGGGTGGCTCAGCGCCCACTCCGACTCCGACCACCGGCGCGCCAACCGCGACGCCTACGGCTTCTGGCTGCAACGGCACGTTCACTCAGGGGGTGAATAGCCTGAGTTCCAGCAGCGCGACGTTTTGGTTCCAGCCGTGTGGTTGGACAGCAGGCTACGTTATCCTGCACTATACAGTTTCAGGCCAGAACCAGCAGAACGTCACCATGACCTACAACAGCAGCACCGCCCGCTGGGAATATACGGTGAACGGGCTGAGTACCGGGCAAACGGTGACATACTCGTTCACCTACCAAAAAGCCGGACTTCAGTACGACACCGGCTCCTACTCGTGGACAAACACCGGGTCTGGGCCTACGCCGACACCCACAGCTACAGCCACCCCGGCGGGCTGCAACGGCACGTTCGCACAGGGAGTGAACAACGTTAGCTCTAGTCAGGCGCAGTTCTGGTTCCAGCCCTGTGGTTGGACCGCAGGCTATGTTATCGTCCATTACACCGTTCCCGGTCAGGCACAGCAGAATGTCACCATGACCTACAACGGCAGCACCGCCCGCTGGGAGTATACGGCAGGAGGCATGAGTTCGGGCCAGACAATCACGTATTCGTTCACCTACCAAAAAGCCGGACTTCAGTACGATACCGGCACATACACCTGGACGCACCCATAAGAGCGTGCCAGCCGCTGCTCTCGTTGTGGCACCTGGCTGCGGGGCTGCCTTCCACTGATACAAGCGGTGGAAGGCAGCCCCGCTCACTTTCCATATACTGTGGCCGCTATTCAGGCTTCGGGGTCGGCGGGGCAGATGTAAAAGTAGGGGCAGACGGCGCAGCGCCCCTCGTCTGGTCTGGGAGCAAACTGGTCTGCCTCGATGCCCTGCGCTGCCCGGTCCAGCTTATCCAGCCGCGAGGGTTGTTTGCGATCTGGTTTGAGGTATTTTTCAACGGTCTTGCGGGCCTCATCGGTCACATCCATCACATCGCTCTGGAGCGGCAGGCCGGTATCTGGGATGACATCGGATAGGATGTTGCCCAGGTAGGCGAGTTCCACGCGCACTGGCGTCTGCGGCTGGCGCTGTTGCTGGCCCAGGTAATAGAGCGGCAGGCGCAGATCGTCCGCATCGGCCTTGTGTGGGCGTCCAGTGCGCAGACGAGAGAGTATGGTGGGCGCGGCGGTGCCGGCGCCAGGCGTGCTGGTCATGCGATCAGCCGTGACCAGGACAATGCAGCGGGCCATCTCTACTTGCATCCGTTCGGCCAGCGCGATCTGTCTTGATGCCCTGCGCTGTTCATCAGCCAGCCTCTTCCATTCATGCCGCAAAATGACCTGGGCACGCTGCCAATAGAAGGCATCATAGGCGTGGCCGATTGGCCCCTCGACTTCCCAGAGCAGGCGAAGATGCAACTCGATGGTGGCCCAGGCGCTTTCTGGCATCGTGTCAAACAACTGGCGTAATTCGGATAGTCCCCAACGCACGTAGCGATGAAAGCGGTAGACCGCGCTCTGGGCCGGATCGAGCAATTGGTAATGCCGACCGTACTTGTACTGGCGTGGACACTCCAAATATTGCTCCAGCGCGCTGAGATGATAGGCGCCTTTCGGCTGCGAGTGTGGCAGGAAATGAGGCTCCAGCACAGTGTCTTCGTCGCCTGGCCCATCATCGATCCCCGCAGCGTTTTCCGCCAGCAGCGCGGCACGTTTCGCCAGCGCGATGTACGTCGGCTCAGAAAGCAATGGCTCCAGAGGTTCCTCTGGCAGCGCGCCTTCGAGGAGTTCAAGCAGTGACGAGGGCGTTTTGGGCTTTTTACCATCAGTCTTGGGGTAAGAGAAGACAACGACATCGCGGGCGCGGGTGACGCCGACATAGAACAGGCAGCGCTCCTCGGCCTCGCGCTCGCCTGGCGCGTCCGCCTCGCGGAAGCCGGGCGGGCACGTTTCCTCGCGGTGGTTGGGATTGGGCGGAAACTGCCCCTGGACCAATCCTGGCAGGTAGACCACTGGAAATTCCAATCCTTTGCTGGCATGAAGCGTAAGAACGTGAACGGCATCATCCTCGGCGGGCACTGGAATGATCGTCTCGGTTGCGCGCAGGGCATCGAGATAGTGCAGGAAGCAGCGCGCAGGCGGGGCATCCGGCGTGGCTTGTTCAGAGAGTGGATCGGCCTCCTGCTGCTCTCTAGCCTCGCGTGTGCCATACCAATGGGCGACGGCGCGGCTCAGCCGCGTGCGAAAATCTGACTCGTGATT
This sequence comes from uncultured Ktedonobacterales bacterium, assembly GCA_964522745.1. Classification (GTDB taxonomy): domain Bacteria; phylum Chloroflexota; class Ktedonobacteria; order Ktedonobacterales; family DATBGS01; genus DATBHW01. Next base: position 56,034 of record CAZFWN010000014.1, on the reverse strand, counting down.
CCAGCGCGTATCAAAGCGCGCCGCCAGGCGAATCAGTTCACCAAGGGCTGCCAGGGCTGCCTGAGCGCGTGTCCGGCTCTCGGTAGCAGCCAGATGGGCGCCTATCGCGCCAGTTGAGGCGGGCGCAGTGTGGGGCATATCGATACCGTCGGCGATACGCGCCAGTTGCCAGGCATAGCCGCGTGATCTCAGCAGGAAAGCGGCCAGGTCACGGCTAAGCCAGCACTCAGCAGCATGCGCTCTGCTGGAATGCTGGCGCAGCTGCATTGCTGCCTCTCCCAAGGCGGCCAAAGCCTGGCGCGTGGTGGGGGTGATTGTAGTGATACCGGCCAGGGTAGCTGGATCGGCGAGCGCGGCGGGAAGCGTCTGGCGGGCTTTCGCCAGGGCGCGGATCAGACTCGCCAGTTCGCGCCGGTCTGGTGAGCAATAGCCCATGCCCTCAGCAAGCGCGCCGGCGCGAAGCAGGCCACGCGCATCGGGGCCGGCGGCCAGGGCAACCAATGCCAGCGCGTCCTTAATTTCAGGCCGCTCAAAAAAGTCTCCGGTTTGCTGAACGGGCACACCCTCTGCCGCCAGCGCCCCTGCCAGTCGATATGCCTGCTTATGAGACCGACAGAGGAGCGCCTGATCGCTGTAGGCTAACCCTCGCGTGTGAAAGCGCTGAATGGCTGCTGCCAATCCCAAAGATTCATGCGTTGGGGTAAGAAATTCGCCGCGCAGCACTGCCGGGCGCGCGTTCTCCTGTCGATGGGCTGCCAAAGCCAGCGGCTTGAGCGCTTCCTGGAGGAGCGTGGTGGTTGGAGAGTCATCTGCTGCCTGGGCTGGTGGAACGTTTCCCGCCAGCAGGTCTGCCATGCGCGCCGCCATATGCGAACCAAGCTGTACAATTGGCGGGACCGAGCGATAGCAGCGCCGCAAGGTGTAGACACGCAGAGAAGGGAAATGATCGATGAGCCGGCGCAGATTTTTTGCGGGCGAGGCGCCCCGCCAGCGATAGATGGACTGATTGCGATCCCCGACGACCCAGAGTTCCTGGGCCGGATTGCCTGCTACCAGCAGCAGGAATTCGGCGGCGGCGCGGTTTGTATCCTGGTATTCGTCAACCAGCACGCGCTGATAGCGCCGGCGTACCTCGGCCAGCACCTCAGGTCGGACAAGCAGCAACTCCACTGCGCGCTGGATCAGCCCGCCAAAATCGAGCAGCCCACGCTTGCGCAGCGCCTTGTCCCAGACGCCATAGGCCAGCGCCCGCTCACGCGCTCTGCCGATCTGCTCTGGCGTAAACGTCCCCGCCGGCGGGGCGTGTTTAGAGGAAGACTTTGGTAGTGCAGCCTCGCCTTCTGCGGCAGGAGGAGCCGGCGGCATGGCCTCGACCAGCGCCAGATAGGCATCGGGCGTGAGCAACTGATCGCGGGCGCGGGAGAAATCCTCCAGCAAGGTCGGCACCTGGCGAGTCGGGTTGCCCAGCGAGCGGTAGTAGTGCAGCGGCAATTCGCCCAGCAGTTCTTCCATGAGCAGAAAGGCGTCAGATTGGTCGAGGATACGAAAATCGGGCGCCAACGGCTGCTCATCAGGCGCCGAGGGAACACGCGAGGCATATTCGCGTAGAAGGTTGGCGGCAAAAGCGTGGATAGTCATGACCGGCATTCGCTCGCCGGGCAGACCATGCCGCGCCAGCCGCTCGCGCATCTCGCCGGCGGCGCGGTTAGAGAAGGTGAGCGCCAGAATGCGTTCGGGCTGGAGGCCACGCTGGCCGATCAGGTGGGCGACACGCCCTACCAGGGTAGCTGTCTTGCCCGTACCTGGGCCGGCGATCACCAGCGCCGGCGTAGAAGCGCAGGCGGCCTCGCGCTGAAAGGCGTCCAGGCTGGTGAGCAGATCGGCAGGGGTGCTGGCCCGCGCTGGCGCTTCCGGTCTGGCATCTGCCGGGCCAACACTTCCGCGCAGAGCCTCTGGCGCACTGGCAACAAAGACGGCATCGACCAGACGCTGAGAGGCCAGCGCCGGCGAGATGCCGGCGCGCGCGGCCAGCCAGGACGGGCTGGCGTGTGGATAGGTGGCAAAGAGTCTGCGAATCAATGCGCGTGGGGCGAGCAACTCTGCGGCAAAAGCATTGGCTTCGAGTTCGCGGCGGGCGCGTGGCGTATATTCTTCAACCCGATGGGTCTCGGTGCGCAGCGCGCTCGCGTCGGCTCGCTCGTCAATTTCTGCCTCGTTACACGCCGCATGAAGATCAAAGCCCTCGCCGCGATGGAGCAGGTAGTGCCCAAGCTCGTGAGCAATGGCAAAGTTCTGCTTTTCCCGCGCCTGGTTGGGGCGTAACCAGATGACCCCGCCCAGTTCAGGCTGGTCCACTTGCCACAGTTGCAAGCGCGCGTAGGCTCCTCCCAACATAACCCGGCCATGTTCCCCTATAGTCAGTTCCAGCCCCAGCGCGTCGCAGAGTCGCTCAATCAGGACGCTTGCCGGCAGCTCCCCGTATCCTGGTTCCTGGGATGACCCGGTCTGCGCGCCTGTTATCCTGGCGCGCAGCCGTGCCGCTGCCTGATAGACCACATCGATCCGTTCCATGTCACTCCCTCACGTCCACGACGTAGGATTATTGATCTGCCCCCGCTCTTTTGGAAAGAGGAACCTCCTGCTTTGGCGGTAGCCCGGTTCTCCGTTTTGGTATGCTCTCTTGCTAGGTGTCCTACCCTTCTTGCTTGATCTGCTCTCCCCACTCGTGCTTTTGCGTGGCGGTCAGTTGTGGGCTGGCCTGAATCGCCTCCAGAAAGGTTTCTTGTTCCTGTTTGGGCGCCTGGTCGGAGTAGAAGAAGGCGCCAGCCTGCGCCGGTGAGGCTCCGCGCAGATAAGCCCGGATTGCTTCAGGCGTGGCGCTGAGCCGCTCAGCCGCGCGCTGAATAAAAGCATGTGGGATGCTGCCGGCAGCAATGGCATGGGCCTCCAGCTTCGCCAGCACGTCTCGCCCGATGCCCAGCGCTTCCGCCAGTTTAGGGGGCGTATAGCCGGAAGCAAGACCCGCCTGAACGAATCCTTTGAATATGGGTGGAGGAGGGTGAATACGCGCCAGCGCCGCCTGGGCTGCGGGAGAAAGCTGCCGCGCCGGTGCTGGCTCTGGTTCTGGCTGGTCTGCTCCTATGGTATGGAAGAACAGGGCAAACTCTGTCAGTTCTCTGGCGAACTGAGGATAGCGCTGCACATAATCGGCAATCCTGGGCGATTTCCCGGCGTGATACTCATCTTCATAGCGGGCGGTAATCTGATCGATCTGGTATTGCCGCTCGTCGTCTGTGCCGGCGAACTGATCGTGCGGTGACTTAGCCACGATGTTCCTCCTCGCTCCCTAGATACCTGCGAAGCTCGGCCAGAATCTTCTTGATGCGGTCTCGCACGGTTCGATCTGTTGTGTGAAGTCGCTCGGCGATGTCCTGTTGGGTATAGCCACCATAATAGTACCAGTAAATGATCTGCCGGGACGTCGTATCCAGTTGTTCCAGGTGCTCCAGACCTTGCTGGAGATCAAGCAGCAATTCCCGTTCGTCAGTAGGCAGTGGATCGGCCAGGATGTTATCAAGCGGGCTGCCTTCTTCTGTTTCCCGGCTGGCATCGATGCTTTCCATCGTTCTTCGAGGTATCCGGGTGGGCTGCGTCACATCTGGCCGCTTCCAGAGTCCCTCTTGCTCCATAATAGCTTGTGCCCGGTGTCGCACGATGCGTTTGAGCGCGTGCTGCGTGTTCTCAAACAAGAAGGTGCGTTTGCCGCTGGCGAGTTCCTGCCAGAGCGCCACATAGCATTCTTGCTCAATATCCTCGGCCAGCTTTAAGCCCTGCCCTTCGCTGCTTTGACCGGCAAACCGGCGTGCCCAGAACTGGATGGTTGGTTGGACGCCAAGGAGGAGCCTCGTGAAAATACGCTCGGCATCCGATTCAGCGCCGGCTTCCCAGCGTTCGCGCAGGCAGTGACAGAGGACTTCAAGTGGCAATGCGGTCTCTCTGGTGATGTCTTCAATCTGTCGCCAGTAATCAGCCGTGTCAGGGGGTGGCAGCGCGTGAAAGAGTTGCTCCAGGGCAGCGCGTCTGGCTGCGTAGTCATCATCCTGCTCAGTTCTCACAACCTGCTCCTTGGTAGTGACTACCAACCGCCTATTCACCCGATATGCTTGTGGCAGGAGCGACTGCTGCTCCGCTGAAGCAGGGTAGATAGAGTTCGTGGCAGGATGCAGTATAGAAGTCGAGCAGGGTGCTGTCAAGGGCTGACCTCCGGGTCGTTCCGATAAGAAGCAGTGCGTTGGCTGTTATCATACGCGCACTCTCCCCTTTTCTATACCGCATCTCAGGGCTAAACCGGAAGAGTCTTCCCCCGTTTTTGTAGAGGTCGAATAGCCCCTGAGAGGGCCAGGTTCACTCCGGCTCTGCTGCTGCCTGTCTTCCAGCCTCATGGATTGCGGCCAAGATAGTTGCAAATGGCTCTTGCAAGGGTGGGTCGATAGCAGGGGGCGTTGCAGCATCGGCAAGCAGCAGCGTGCCCAGCGCTTGCATAAACTGCTCAATCGGCTGTAGCTGCTTATGTTCCTGCAAATCCAGCGACATTAACTCAAACCGCCAGGCCAGATTCGCCAGACGGCTCTGCCGATGCTCATCCTGCATGCGCAAGGCGCGCACAGCGCGCTGAGCCGCCTGTTCCACCAGAAAATCAAGCGGAGTAGAGCCTGGATGTCGCCAGACAGGTTCCTCGGCAATGGCAGTGATTTGCTCAATGACCTCATTGAAGGGCAGCAACACCTGCTGAGCCACCTCCTCTGGAGATGCACCACGCGCCAGCGCTGCCAGGCCACGCGCCAGGGTGGCTGGTTCGCGCCCCTGGCCTTCTGGACCAAGATGCGCCTCAATTTCAGCAGCCGTCTCTCCCAATCCCTCTGCCCAGCGCTCGCATCTCTCTAGATCAGTCCGCTCGCGGAAGCGCACAATGAGTGCTGTCATGCTGGCGACATGCTCCAACCAGGCATTAAAGCCGTGACCTTGCCCATCCTCCTCCGGTTCTGGCTCAACGGCTGGCTTCTCCGCCAGGTCAGCGGCCACGCTCTGCATCAGCCAGCGCCAGCGCTTCGCTGGCATCTCTCCCAGCAATGGCGCCAATAAAGCCGAGGGACCACGTTCGGCGGCAGCCAGCGCGGCAGCGATAGTGCCTGGAGGCAGCTTTTCCTGCAAGCTGGTGAGGATGTGCAGCGCATCCTCACGATCATCCATCGGCAGTTGGAGCAGGCGCTCCAGGATGGCATTCGAGATCAAATAATCCAGGGCGGCACGCGGCTGCTCGTGCAGTGCATACCAGCGACCTAACCGGTAGAGCGCCATTGCCACGCCGCGTATATTTCCATTGGTCATGTGGGCGGTAAGCGTGTCCTCAAGCGCAGCCTGTTCGGTTTTTTCGAGCAGACCTGGCTGTTGGGAGCCGTTGTCGCGAGCAAAACTCTGGCCGTCTCTTGTCTCTGCATCTGAAGGAGCGGGCTGAATAGGTTGGCGGCCCAGGCGCTGCAAGCGTTGATACACATCCTGAGAAGCAGGTGGCATAGCCCCTACTGCCTGGGCTGCGAGGGTGAGCGCCTCGTCTGCGCCTTCCAGATGGCTCTCGTGGGTCTGCTCAGCCGCGTGCAGGCCGGTCAGCGCGGCCAGGCGATAGCGGCCAAGTTCAAGATATTGCTTCGCTGCGCGCGTGAAATAATCCAGTGCTATCTTTCTCTCACCCAACGCCTCGGCCACCCAGCCCTCGGTTTCCAGCAGGCGGGCCAGCAAATACGTCCCAGTCGCGTACTTGGCGAAATGACGCGCCTGGCGCAGCGCGTGCGCTGCCTCGGCCACCTCCCCTTGCTTCACGCGCATTCTTATCCGCCCCAGCAAGGCTTCCAGGTGGGAGTCTCCCTGCTCGCTTTTCTGCGCATCTTTGATGGCCTGCGCGTATTCGCGCTCGGCCTCAGGCCACTTGCCCAGCATCTCATAAATCTCACCAAAGTTGATCGACCAGGCGCTCCAGGAGGATTTTGGCTGATGAAGATGGGCAACCAATCGCGCCATCCACTGTTCAGCCTCTTCAGCATGCCCGGCTGTCCCGGCAGCAATGGCGACATTCATGCGAGCGCAGGTCGCACAGGAATGTCGCTCTGGCAGCTGCGCCAGCACATCTCGCGCATTGGCAACAATATCCTCGTAATAGCCAGCGGCATCTATACGTACATGGCAATCTACCAGATCATGAAACGCGCAGATGCGCTGGGGGACATCGCGCAAGCGCTCGTCGGTTGCCATGCTGAGGAGATCGACGGCTTCTGGCAAGACGCGCGTGAGGTCGTGATCCAGCCAGAGCTGCAAGCGCCAATGGCGCAGAAATAATTCCCAGCGGAGTTCGCCTGTGGCCCGCGCCGCTTCTACCGCGCTGGAGATGGCGTGATCGGCGGCGGCATCATCGTTATGTCGATAATGCTCGAAACGCTCATAGCCATCTGCAATAGCGCCTTTCTCCCCGCCCTCTTTTTTGAGTCGTCGTTTATCTGGATACACCCAGGCCCAAATGTTTGTTGGATCGCTGCTCATGCCTCTGGCTCCTCCTGGCTTGGATGCTCTGCTCTGGATTCTTTGCGCGCCTTTCCTAACTCGGCAAACGGCACGATGACTCCCTGCAAGGGTGCATCATGAGGCGGCTCACCAGGCACCTCGCCGGATGGTGCTGGTTGCTGCGCCGCCTGCGCCTTGAGTTCTTCCCGAATCGTCGCCAGCATCAAGGGCGAGATGCGCGCGCGCTCGGCAAGGGTCTGCAAATCGGCAGCGAGGAGATCATCGAAGGTTTCACACTGCGTGCAGAGCCGCCCGGCTGCATCAGGATGTACCCCCAGTTCAGTCAGCACGAGCAGCGTCAGTGGCGCTTTGCCTGCCCGCAGCGCGTCGCTCAGTCCGACGAGTTGGGAGAGCGAGCGGTTGATTTGTTCAAAGCAACTGATCGTATCCTGGGCTGAAAGGTTCTGCCCGGCAAACATGCGCGCATTTGCCACCAGGATACTCAGCAGCGCGGCAAAATGCGGGTGCGCTGGCCCTAGCTCACGCAAGCGCCGCAGGAGTGGGTTGCGCACATTGAGGTGCAAGACGCCCTTGATGACCGTCTCGTCCATCTGCTGCTTTTCGAGATACCCACGCACCAGCCGACGAATGGGGCCGGCAAAGCGCCCCTGCTCCATGTGGTGCTGTGCCCGGCGCAGGCGTTCGGCACCCGGAGGATAGAGCAGAATCATCGGCAGATGCTCCGGCTCATACGCCAGCAGGCGCACAGGAAAACCTTCAGCCTGGCAGGCTTCGATAATAGGTTTCCACTGGCCTTCAGGATCATCAACCGGGGTAAAGAGATAGCCGGCTGCTGGCTCCAGTTCCTCGACTGGCACGCCGTAGACCTCGCTGTAGCGTTTGAGAAACGCCGTATCAGCAAACCAGCGCGCATCAATCACCGCCAGGCGCCGCGCCTCAAAGAGTGCCAGCGTCTGGGTAACGCCTTCATCTTCGTCGTAGTAGAAGATGCGGCCAGGATTCTCATGCAGATATTCTGGCAGCGTCAACTGGCCCCGGCTGGTTTTGAAGCGCACCAGATCGGCAATCCGCGTGAATAATTCTGGCGAGCGCACAGCCCAGCCTTTGATGAGATCGTTATGCACCTGGACGATGGCGGCCCAATCCAGCGGCGCCTCTTCGGCAAGCGTCTGGAAGTGGGCCAGCAGATGCCCGGCCAGCGCCTTCTGCACGGTGGTAAAAACGTCGTCATGGCGCAGCGTCTCGCGGCTGGCTGTCGGGTTCAGCAGGGGGCAATCGATAATGCCGGTGACAAAGCGCGCCCACTCTGGCAGCAGGTCGCGCTCGTGTTCGGTGATAAGCATATGGCGCACATACACAGTCACATCGCCGTACTCTTGAAGGGAGATGACGGAGCGTGGAGGCACATACAGCACCCCACGCAATGGAATGACGCGCCCCTCATCTGTCTTGATGTCCTCCAGCGGTATGACCGTCAGGGGTTTGACCCTGCGGCGCTCTTCCACCCAGGCTGCGTAATGAATAGCGCGTGCGGAGGCTGGCTCTATTGTCTGCATCCAGGGGGCGGGATGCCCATTGATCGGTTCGCGCTCATCGCCCACCAGAATGGGCACCGGCAGAAACTCGGCATAGGCGCGCAGCGCGTCAGCCAGCACGCCTGGCTCCAGCAGAAAGCGCGCATCGTCGCGCAGGTCAAGGCGAACGGTGGTGCCGACATCCTCGCGTGTGGCGCGGCGGAGGGCGTAGCTCTGCCCGCCTTCCGACACCCAGCGCCAGGCCGCGTCTGGTGTCTGGTAGCTGGTGGTGAGAATATCAATACGCGAGGCAATCATAAACGCCGAGAGCAGCCCCAGTCCGAAGAGGCCGATCAGGTCCATCGCTTCCTCGCGGCCCGCCGCGCCCAGCCGCTCGCGCAGTTCGCCGGTATAGCCACGCCCAATCGTTGCCAGAAAGGTGCTGATCTCCTCGCGGGTCAGCCCAGAGCCAGTATCTTCGATGATCAGTTGTCGCGCCGCGTGTTCAGGGTAGATGTGAATGGCCGGCTGGTATGCACCAGCCACCGCCGGGTCTTCTTCGCGCCGGCGCACACATGAGTCGTGCGCATTCTGGACCATTTCTCGTAGTGCTACCTGAGGCTGAGAGTACAGATGTTCTCCGAGCAGCTTGAGCAGACCAGGAAGATGAATCTCTACAGGGAGAATTTCAATATCTTCGGCCATATGATCCTCTTCAAAAGAACAGATTTGTCCGGCCAAGGCACCCTTGCCTGATAAAATCTGTCTGGTAGATACTATCTTATTTGCTGTAAACCAATGCGCGAGATACCTCAAGTATATCATTCTGTTTTGTTCCCATCGGGTAACGCTCTTGTACCTGAGGCGCAACACGGTTGATGGCAAGAAAAAGGAAAAGGGGTATCAGCCTGGATGCAGGGGCCATGCAGGGCGTCTGCCTTGCCGTGATGGGGATTCTGCTCCCGGTGGTCTGGACGATGCCGCACCAGCCGGGAGTCGATGGGAAGGGGCTGCTGAATTTCTAAAGAGAGGGGCCTTCGCCGCGCACCCCTGGGAACTGATTATAGCCAAGCGCCGGTAAATTGATCGATTGATTGCTGTCCTGGATACCGGTGAAACTGACTTGTTGTTTCCCCTGGGTGCTGGCTGCATCAGCGGATGGGGTAATCGTGACTTCCAGTTCGTTGAATGTGCCAGACTGACGCTGGACGAGAAGCGTGTAGGGCGGCTGGCCGAGCATAATAGATTTGGCAGGTGTGGCTACATTGGGTGTATACCAACTCAGGGTGATCGTCGCGGTATGAAAGGGTGTGACCAGGATCAATCCGCCCCACATTGCCAACCCTGGTTCATCGCTGGTGGTGTTGCTTGGTGAGCCACGCTGAGAAAATCCAGAGCCGTAAAGAAGCCAACTGCCGGCAGGCGCGTAGACGCGGATATAGTCGCGGTAGGTCGAGGGGCCATAGACATCCCCTTGCTTCTGGTAATTCAACGTGATGGTCAGATGGTGCGTGGCGCCACCGGAAGCATCAAGCTGTACGTCATCTTGCTGCGTCGTCTGGACATACTGCGACGCTTTGTTGACGCTGATATTAGCCTGGACCAGCATCCAGGTATCGGTGGTGCTGGCACGATCAAGGGAACTATCCAGACCATATTTAGTCAGCAGCGCCTCAGCGCGTGGGTCACTGAGATAGACTTCAAGATCTTTGCTACGCAGATCTGCCAGCATTTGTTTGGCAATCGCCATGAGTTGATTCATTGGGAGATGACGAATCCTGTCTTGCAGCAGGCGCCCGACGAGAGAGGTGAACCGCTTACGAGCGGTGATGGAATGGTCATTGGCGGAGATCTGCCGCTCCTTGGCAATACCAGCAGGGTTCTGCTGATAATAATGAAGGCGATCTTCCAGATTCTGGGCCGTGATCGTCTCGTTATAGTCGGGGATAAAGATGGGGCCGGTAATAGCCAGGATATGTTCAATAGGGAGGGGCGTCAGGTTGATTACTCCATCCATCTGCCCGCCGCCTTCCTTCGCAAACAGATCAATGGCGACCTGGGCGTTGGTGGGAAAATCGGCGGAGATGTTGGAATCGCGCAGTCCCCAATTGGCGAACGGCCACCAACTCCACTGAGCCGGCGCGCGGTTTCCAACAGCGTAGCAGGTGCCGGTGCCGCAATAGTCAAGCCAGGCGATATCCTGAAGTGCCAGCGGCCCAATCCGCCCCCCGTTGACGGTTACGACCCCATATTGACCAAGGAAGCCCCCGCCGGGACGTAACTCGGCGCGATCCATCGTCTGCACCAGGAAATTGCGTGGATGATCGATCCCCAGCGCCCAGATGCCTATGGGGAGGAGTGTATTGACCTGATCCAGCATGTGCTGTGCTTCTGGGAGAAGCATGGTGGCTTTGGCAAAGGTACGACGCTGGCAGGCGCTGATCGGCAAGTCTTTGGGGTCGATCTGCGAAAGCCGTGTCTGTATATCGCTCAGGAGATGCGTCGCATCATTAAGCGTCATCTGAACCAGGGGAATTTCGTCGCTGGTGAAGAGTGGGGTGTCTCCGGTTGAAAGCGGGTTCTGGGGAAACCCGTGAACGACAGCCAGAGCGGTTGTAATGGCTTCTTCCCCCAGCGTGCCAATGTCGATCCCAACGGCGGCAATCTGCTTTGCCTCTTTGATCTGTTTCGCATAGTTGGGATTCATCCCGGCCAGGCTGAGAAGCGTGGGATGGCTTTGGAGTTGGGCTTCAAGTTGGACAAAATCTTGCCGGGTGGCAAGAAAATCGGCGTATGCCTGGTTGAGTTTGACTGGATCAGTGAAGGCTTTGGTATCAACGGAGCCAAGCGAGAAACCAGACAAGAGGCCAGGGAGGGTGGACTCTGTGCCAGGCGTAGGAGTTGGATGGATAGCAGTGGAGTTCGCTGCGGGAGCAGTGCTGCTCCCGCACGAGCCGCCTGAGGTGCCAGTGAGGAACAGGTCTTTGGCATCGAGAAGATGGGTTATCCCCTCAGTGCCGAGCTGGCGAATATGCTCATACAGCTGATAAGCGGAAGAGCCAGCCAGTGACAGTGGTGTGAGCATCAGTGTTACAATGAATATGGCTAGAACAAGAGAAACCATACGCCGACGAGTTTTAGAGTGATGGCTGATTGAAAGCGTGTCTCGCCCTGCCCAAGAAGTAGCTTCACGGGATTTGCCCATAGTAGTCGATGGCTCCTTCAAGAAAGATCCCATAAGAGATCGCATATTACCGCTCTGGCCTCTTCCCTTCACAGAGCGCATTGCTCCCTGCAAGACTTTTGCCAGCCTCAAGTATTGGGGCGATGGGAATCCCAATGAGGTAGCGCGCGCTCTTGTAGCAGAGGTGGTGTGACTGGCTGTGCCCGCTTCTTGAGGCGCAGAGACTCGGCAGGTTGACATCAGGACCACCCCATGCTATTGTATAAGCCATCGGAAAAACCACTCCAGGCTTTCAGCTAAGCGGGTGTAGCTCAGGTGGGGAGAGCGCTTCTTGTCCAAAGAAGAGGTCGTAGGTTCAATTCCTGCCGCCCGCTCCATCTCCTCCTGTTCCAGAACAGGCGGACTTGCGTGCTTTCCTCTTTCACCATGCCTGGCAGAATTGCAGCGCATCGGGTAGACTAGGGGCATCCAGAAATCCCTTGTAATAACGGAAGGTTGGCTATGCGGAAGAAAGTCCCTGTTACCAATCTGGTTGCCGGTTTGCCCGCGACGGTGCCGTTTGTGGGGCCTGAAGCCATTGAACGCAAGAGCGGGCGCCCGCTCACCCTGCGATTGGGAGCTAATGAGAGCGCCTTTGGCCCATCGCCTCAGGCTATCGAGGTGATGCGCGCCGCCGCTGCGGAAGTGGCCTGGTATGGTGACCCGGAGAACTATGACCTGCGCGTGGCGGTTGCCAGGCAGTATGGCGTGGCGCTCGAAAACGTTGTGGTTGGCAGCGGTATCGATGATCTGCTGGGTCTGGTGGTGCGCGCCTACTTAGAGCCGGGCGGGACAGCGGTGACGTCGCTGGGCGCCTATCCCACCTTTAATTATCATGTGGTTGGCTATGGCGCGACGTTGGAACGCGTCCCCTATCGCAACGACGCCAACGACCTGCCGGCGCTGGCCGATGCAGCGCATCGCATGGGTGCGCGCCTGGTCTATCTGGCAAATCCCGACAATCCCTCCGGCACGTGGTATAGCGCCTCTGAATTGCAAACCTTCCTCGATGGCCTGCCCGTTGACTGTCTGCTGCTGCTGGATGAGGCGTATATCGAGTTTGCCCCCGACGATACAGCGCCAGCGATAGATATAACCGATCAGCGCTTGCTGCGGCTGCGCACCTTCTCCAAAGCCTATGGCATGGCTGGCGCGCGCGTTGGTTATGCTATCGGGCCGGTTGAGGTCATCAGCGATTTTGAGAAAATTCGGCTGCACTTTGGCGTCAACCGCGTAGCACTGGCCGGCGCGCTGGCCGCTCTGGCCGATACCGCGTTTTTGCGCGATGTTGTGGCTGAGGTCGCTCGCGGACGGCAGGAGTACGAGGCGCTGGCGCGTGACCTGGGCTTGCCAACTATCCCATCAGCTACTAATTTTGTCTCCATTGATGTTGGCGGGCCAGAGCGGGCGCGGGCGCTGATCGCCGCGTTGGCAGAGCGCGGCGTCTTCATCCGCATGCCTGGCGCGCCGCCGCTGGATCGCTGCATTCGTGTGACGGTGGGCACAGATGAGCAACGTGCCGCCTTTACAACGATCTTCCGAGATGTGTGGCCTGCTGTTGCTGCGGCCAGTTCTCTGTAAGAGGGCGCTGCTCGACTTCATCTGGGCATGCCTCTACAGGTGAAAGCCGTATTGCTGTGTGACTCAGTCTCCGGCTGGGCTGGGAGTCGTGGGTTCCTGCGGTTGCCTTGTGCGCTGTGACGACGGGCGCAGCCACAACGAGACATGCGCGGGCTGCATCGTCTCCTGCACGGCGGCCAGCAGCCGCTCGCGCAACTACTCCAGGTCCGTCTCCTGTGCCGGCACAAAGGGTCTGAAGTTGCGCAAAGTACACCGGGATGCTGGCGATAAAGACCACCAGAGTGAAGAGTGCTACTGCGAGCCAGACCGTCCGGGCACCGATCAGCCATCGCCCATGCAAACGAGCGTCGGGCTGGTCAGGCGGGTCAGGCTCTCTGGTGACGCTCACGGGAATGGACTGAAGCATTGCTCGGCTCCTTTTCCCCGGTTTAGGACGCTTCTTCTCTCCCCAGTCTAACATGCATCCGTCACGAAAACGTTACGAACCACGTAACGATGAGTAGCCATGAACACTGCTCAGCCGTTCTCTATACAGGGAGACAATCTCCAGGCTATAATGGGCGCAGATCATCGGGCATCTCGTGCTGACCCCACGCGAGCGGGCCAGAGAAGAGGGCTATGCAGCAGGCAACCCACACTCCTCACAATCTTCCCGCGCAGTTCACATCATTGATTGGACGTGCGCATGAGAAGGAGGCGCTCTGCGCGCTGCTTCGCCGCCCGGAGGTGCGCTTGTTGACGCTCACGGGCACTGGCGGCATCGGCAAGACGCGACTGGCGCTGCAAGCCGCCTTTGACTTACTGGACGATTTCCCTGATGGGGTGTATTTTGTTCCGCTGGCGCCTATCAGCGACCCCGATCTGGTGGCCCCTGCCATTGCCGAAGCGCTTGGGGTGCGCGAGGCGGGCGACTGGCCGCTGCTGGAGCGCTTGAAAAGCTACCTCCAAGAGCGGCGGCTATTGCTGCTGCTCGATAACTTTGAGCAGATTCTCCCGGCGGCTTCGACCCTCTCAACCGTGCTGGCTGCCTGCCCCGATCTTAAACTGCTGGTGACCAGTCGGGCTGTGCTGCATGTGCGCGGCGAACAGGAGTTTGCAGTCGTGCCGCTGGCGCTGCCGCAGCGCCTGTTGCCTGGCGAGAGCGCGCAGCTTTCAGACTATGCCTCAACCGCGCTCTTTATCGAGCGGGCGCGGGCGGTCAAGCCTGATTTCCAACTGACCGATGCCAATGCCCAGGCGATTGTTGACATCTGCCGTCGGCTCGATGGCTTGCCTCTGGCGATTGAACTGGCAGCGGCGCGTATCAAACTGCTCCCTCCACAAGCTCTGCTTGCCCGGCTGGAACACCGCTTGCAGGTGCTGACCAGCGCCTCGCGTGATCTGCCTGCGCGCCAGCAAACGCTGCGCAGCACGCTCGCATGGAGCTACGATCTGCTCAGCGCCGAAGAGCAGCGGTTGTTCCGGCGGCTCTCGGTCTTTGTGGATGGCTGTGTGCTGGAAGCGGTGGAGGCCGTTGCAGCGCCAGCAGAGGATGTGTTTTCGGCGCTGGATGGGCTGGCGGCGCTGCTTGATAAGAGCCTGCTGCAACAGATAGAAGAGCGAGAGCAGGAATCCCGCTTTGTCATGTTGGAGACCATCCAGGAATATGCCGCAGAGCAACTAGCCGCCAGCAGTGAGGCCGAGGCAACCCGGCGAGTGCACGCAGCCTACTTTCTGACGCTGGCCGAGCAGGCTGAACCAGAACTCACTGGCGCCAGGCAGAAACCGTGGCTGGAACGCCTGGCACGCGAGCATGAGAATCTGCGCGCCGCTTTGCTCTGGTTTGTGGAGCAGGGCGAGACGGAAAAGGCTCTGCGGCTGGGCGGCGCGCTCTGGTGGTTCTGGTGGATACGCGGCTATGTGAGCGAGGGGCGCAATTTCATGAAGCAGGTGCTAGCTGCCGGCGAAGACGTGGCCGCGCCTGTGCGTGCCAGGGCGCTCAACGCCGCCGGCACACTGGCGGTGATGCAGGGTAGCTTTGATGAGACGGAAGCACTCTGCGCCAAAAGCCTGGCGCTCTTTCGCGCAGCGGGCGACACGCCTGGCAGTGTGCCGCCGCTCTGGATGCTGAGCTACGTTAGCATGGAACAGAGCAACTATGGGCGGGCGCAGAAATTAGCGGAAGAAGCGCTGGCGTCTTCGCGGCAGGCAGGTAACACGTGGGGCATCGCCTACTCGCTTGAAAATCTGGCGGCAGTGGCCTTTAACCAGGGCCACTACATGCGGGCGCAGACATTGGTGAAAGAAAGCCTGGAGACCTCCAAAAAAGCCGGAGATACTGAGGGTGTGGCGCGCTCGTCCTGGCTTCTGGCGCTGGTGACCTTTGCTCAGGGCGATCTGGCGCAGGCGCGAGCATTACTCGAAGGCAGTCTGATGCTCTCCAGCGAGGTGGGCGATAAGCGCAACAATGCCTACTCTCGCGTCATTCTAGGCTATGTGGCGCTCTTTCGGCCTGACCCCGCCGGGGCGCGTGGGCTGCTGGAGGAGGGTCTGGTGCTGCTCAAGGAGTTGGGAGATCGCCGGGGCATTGCCTGGGCGCTCTACGGCCTGGGGTGGGTGGCGCTCAGCCAGGAGGATGCAGGGGCAGCGCAAAAGCTGCTGGAGGAAAGCTTAACGCTGCTCAGAGAACTAGGCCATCGCTGGTTTATGGCGCTCTGTCTGGAAGGGCTGGCCGCTGCGAACGCCGCGCAGGGACAGCCAGAGCGCGCCGCGCACCTGTGGGGCGCGGCAGAGAAGCTGCGTGACCTGATTGGCGCCACGCTGCCGCCGGTTGTTCAGACGATGTACGCCCCCTTCCTCGCCACCGCTCGCGCTCAGGCGGGTGAGACTGCATTTGCCTCGGCCTGGGCAGAGGGCCGGCTGATGACCCTTGAGGCACTGCTCGACGTGCAAGAGCCTGTACAGACGCCATCAGGTTCGCTACGTCAGACACCTGGCAGCCAAGCGGCGAAATTTCCCGCTGGTCTGACTGCCCGCGAGGTGGAGGTGCTGCGCTGGGTGGCGATGGGTCTGACCGATGCCCAAGTGGCCGAGAAGTTGGTTATCAGCCCTCGCACGGTCAGCACCCATCTCACCTCGATTTACAACAAGCTGGGCGTCGCCACGCGCAGTGCCGCCACCCGCTTCGCCGTCGAACATCATCTGGTCTGAAGCGCGAGAGATTTACACACATGCTTCGGCAACTGCCTGCCCGCTGCTACCGGAGCCACGCGGAGGAATAGAGGCTCCTACGCTCCAGAGACCCCCAGCGCCAGAGGTAGCGATAGCGCTGATGTATTGAGCATGGGAGTCCTCTGTACTCTGCCAGGTTGACCCGTCCCAGTGGACGAGCAGCCCATGAAAGACCTGCCCCTGCTCACTGTCGGTCACGAAGAGGCCCACCGCCCAGACATCGTGGGAGGAGTAGGCGGTGACGCTTACGAGCATCTGATGCTTTCCCAGCTTGGGGAATGAGATCACTTGCCAGCTTCGTCCATCCCAATGCAGAATCAGTCCGTCCGTTTCGATAAGCATCGGGTCATGTACCTGCTTGTAGCCGCCAGCGGAGGTCAGCGCTGTCTCAGCGTGTGTTAGCATCTGGCTGCCAACAGCCCACACATCGTTTGATGAAGCGGCAGCAATGCTGGAGAGTGCATTCGCGCTGCGAGAGGGATCGGGACTGTGAACGATGCTCCAGCGCGAACCATCCCAATGCTCGGCCAGGGTCAACAGCGATCCCTCGTATCCATTCGAGGTGCCAACAGCCCAGATGTCGTTTGCAGAGAGCGCTGAGATGCTGGTAAGTTGATTGTTTTCATCTGCGATGTTGGGACTCTTGACGCGCTGCCAGGCGGAACCGTCCCAGTGCAGAATGAGGGTCTGGCTGAAATCGCCGCCAAAGATGCTGCCAACGGCCCAGGCGTTGTCGCTCGCCAGGACGGCCACGCCGTACAGTTCGCTAAAACTGGAGGAGGAAATAGAGGGCAACAAGTGCCAGGAATGGCCGTCCCAGTGTGCGGTCAGAGGAATGGTGGTAGCAGGGGAGGTGTACGCAGTGCCAACCACCCAGACATCACTATCCGAGCCGGCGGCAATGCTATTGACCGTCCCGTCAAAGGAACTGGGATTGGGAGGGAAAAACGTCTGCCAGTGCTGGCCGTCCCAGTGCTGCACCAAGGGTCTGATGACCTGGCTATCGGGGACGTAGTTCTTGCCCGCGAGCCAGACGTCGTTGGTGGAGAGGACTGCAACACTGGTGAACTGGTTATTCTCGTTGGGTTGGGAAGCGCTCATACTCTGCCAGGTATGGCAGGTAAGCGTGCCGGTGAAAAGGTGGAACACCAGCCGGGCCAGCAAGATGCTGACAACGGCAACGAGCAGCAGCGCGGAGAGGGCGTACCAGAGCCGTTTTTTCATCCTATTTCCTCCTGAGTCTGAGAGCGCCGCGCGCGTTATGAGCAGGATCTTGCAATCAGCGTCCTTGGCCCAGGCCCGGTTGGGTTATGCGCTGTGCCCGCGAGCCAAAGCTGACCGCTTGGCAGTGCGGCCATGCGACTGATCGCGTATCCATTCTGGTCCGCGTTGGGGAATGAAGAGACGCTCCAGAAGCTCCCGTTCCAGTGGAGCAGAGCGCCATTATTGTCGAGCGCCCAGATGTTATGGTCGGAGAGGGCTACAATCTGCCGAATAATGGCTAGCTTTCTCGTTGGAGTGGGCATGGGTGCGATGCTCCAGGCGTGCCCATCCCAATGCTCAACCAGATAGTGATCTATGCCAGAGAGTTCATAAAATCCGGCTGCCCAGATATTGTCAGGCGAGAGCGCTGTCAGGCTTGTGAACAAGGCAGAGTTGGTGAAAGAAGTGGTCCCTTGAGGCTGCGGATTGGGAAAGACACTCCAGGACGAGCCATCCCAGTGTTCAATCAAGGCGAGTTGGCTCTGGGAGCGAGAGGAGGTGCTGCCAACGGCCCACACATTGTCGGGGGCCAGGGCCACGACATCGTTCAGTTCTGTGCCATTCAAATCGGCGTGCAGGTCGGGGCTAGGAACCTCACTCCAGACCTGGCCGTCCCAATGAGCTGTCAGGGCCAGGTCTCCGTTGCCCATTGAGGGGGTTCTACTCACAGCGCGCCCAACCACCCAGGCATCTGTGGGGGAAAGCGAGGAAACGCTGGAGAACCAGGAAGCATAGATCGATGGTGGAACTATGGGGGTATCTACCGCGCTCCAGGCGCTGCCATTCCAGTGTTCAAGGAAGCCCCCCAGACCGTCGCCCACGGCCCAGATGTCGGTTGCCGAACTTCCAGCGATTCTGTCTAAAGCATCGGGGTATCCATCGGGTTCAGGGCTGGGATTTGGGCTGGGAACCACCGTCCAGGATTTGCCATTCCAGTGTTCCACCAGGGTTCGACTATCACGGCTGGTGGAGGTGTCGGCGACGGAGCCGGCTACCCAGATATTGTCGCTGCTCACCGTGAAGACGTCCGCCAATTGGTCAGCGACATTCCCTGGATTTGAGCTGGATACAATCTGCCAGGAGGCGCAGGCCGTCTGAGAGGGAGGCGTGTTACAGGAAGAGAGGAGATAGGAAGTCAGCAGCATTATGAACAATATGGGCACGCGGGAGACATAGACAACGCGCATAGCATCCTCTTTCTCAGCCAGCGCCTCGGAGCGGCACGAAGCTGGCTCTTGGGCCAAAATGGCAGATCTCATCAAAAAATACGTACTCGGAAGCGGGAATCTCTCGTCATGTGAGGCTAGAAAACCTCTAGCACATGCTCAGGAATATTACGTACTCCCTTCTCTCTTCCCCAACTCTGCAAGATACGTAACCAGATACGTCATCCATCCGATGTGCCAGTCCTGCTTTCCCAGGTAGACTTTAGCCAACAAGGGATGCGCGGGGCTGTTCTCCCACCGCTCTGAACCCTGGTGATACGCGAGAGTAAAAGTCTCCCTGGCAGGAAGGAGCGTTGGACATGCTGAAAGTAGCCACCCTCCACCATCACAACGCGCTTCGCGCAGACATACCTCTGGCTGGCGATGATCGCGGGGCGCTTACCCTCTGGGCCGGTGAAGCGCTGCGTCACATGATCTTATTCCCGGCGCTGCGGCTGGTGGCGCCGCTCAGGGTTGAGGGGCTGGAGCATCTGCGCGGCGCTGGGCCGTTTCTGTTTGCGGCCAATCACTCCAGCCATCTGGACGCGCCGGTGGTGCTGGCTGCACTGCCGGGCCGGCTGCGCCGACGCCTGCGCGTGGCGGCTGCCGCTGATTATTTCTTCCGCACGCGCTGGAAAGGCGCACTGGTGCGCGCGGCGCTCAACGCCTTTGCCTTTGAGCGCAAAGGGCCGGGGCGCGAGGCGAGTTTGGAACAGGCGCGGCGCCTGCTGAGCGCTGGGCAAAGCATGCTGATCTTCCCGGAGGGCACACGCAGCCCAGATGGGCAGATGCAGCCCTTCAAGCGCGGTGTGGGGACACTGGCGCTGGCCGCGTCGGTTCCGGTGATTCCTATCTTTATTGAGGGTACGCACACCGCCTGGCCCAAGGGGGCACGCTGGCCGCGCCGCCGGCAGGTAGTCGCGCGCTTCGGCGCGCCGCTGACCTTTGCAACCCCTGACGACCCACTGAGTGTGGCCGCGCAGGTAGAGCAGGCGGTAAGGACACTGGCGAATATGGCAGGATAAGCCGCCTGTAGGGCTGGTGGCGTTGAAGGCAAACTGAACGGGCCGCCAGGTACGGCGGCGCTACACATGGAGTTTGTAACAGAGGCAAAAGAGGAGCAAAGCAATGGCGACGAGCTTTCGTGGTATTTATGCGATTAAGCCCTGGTGGCAGCGGCGGTTGGCCG
>CAZFWN010000014.1:0-36176 GCA_964522745.1 uncultured Ktedonobacterales bacterium | reverse complement strand
CTGGCGCTGAACAGCGCGGTCTTCGCGCCGCTGGCCTGGGGCGTCCTGGTGCTGACGCTGCTGAGCAGCTACCTGGGCATCGCGGCCAAGGCAGTGGGCAGCCAGCGTATCTTCGGTGGGCTGCTTGCCAAGGCGGATCGCATGATTTATCTGGCGGCGTTCTCGCCGGTGGCGCTGCTGCTTGGCCCGCAGGCGTGGAACTGGCTGCTGCTGGCCTTTGTGCCGGCGCTGCTGGTGACGGCGGGGCAACGCTATCGCTGGGCGCAGCGGGCGCTCAAATAGCATTAAGGGAGGCTGGCGATTAAAATCGCGCCTTCTTGACCTGTGGCCACAAAACCCGCCTTCGCGGGTTAGGAAGCGATGCGTGTTCATTCGCCAGCGAACTCTCTGAAGGAGGCAATGCAATGGGAACTCAATTGCTCGCTAATCCATTTACCAATCATCTAGCCAGTCCGTTGGCGATTCTGCTGCCAATTCTGTTTGTCGTGGCGGCGCTGGCCTTAGAGGCTGTACATCTATGGCGGCTGGCGCTGGCCCACGTTGGTATCGGTACAGAACTGGCGTCGCTGTCGGGCAAGCTCCTCTGGCAGCGCTACCTGACCTGGGCGCTGATTACGCCACTGTTCGTTGGTACGGTGCTGAGCGGGCCGCTGGCGGTGGCCGTTCTCTGTGCGTTCCTCTGCTGGCAGGGCGGGCGCGAATACGCAGCGCTGACGCAGATGTCTCGCCGGCAACGCGGCGCGCTGATCCTTGGAGGCTGGGCGACGCTGGCGGCGGTGCTGCTGGTTGGGCAGCCGGCGCTGGTGGTGGCGCCTGTGCTAGCGTTCTTCGGTTGGTCGCTACTGGCATTGCAGCCTGTCAAGGGCGAGCAGACGATGGGCAAGCGCTTCGCTACGGCGCTGGCCGGCCTGTGGGGGTCGCTCTATATTGGCTGGCTGCCGGCCTATCTGGTGCTGCTCAGCGCCGGCAGCGCGCCGGGCGTGGTGCTGGTGGTGGGCTTGGGCGTGGCGCTGAGCGATGTGGGCGCGTTTTGCAGCGGCAAGGCGCTGGGCGGGCCAAAGCTGGCGCCGGCGCTCAGTCCAAACAAGACCTGGGGCGGCGTACTTGGCAATTTCCTGGGCGCGGCGCTGGCGGTGCTGCTGGCGGGATTTGCTATCCCGACGCTGCCGCTCTGGCAGCGCGGGCTGATCGCGCTGGCTCTCGGTGGTGGCAGCATTTGGGGCGATCTGCTGGAATCGCTGCTCAAACGGCAAAGCGGCGTGAAGGATGCCGGCGGTCTACTGCCAGGATTTGGCGGCCTGCTGGATCGCATCGATAGCCTGCTGATCGCGGCTCCACTGGTCTACGCGGTGATGCTGCTTATCCTTTAGCTCGTGCGCGGAGAGGTGGTGTAGAGGAAAAGCCATCGTTACTACACCGCTACACCGCTACACCTGCGGCAATCGGAGTTAGCTTTGTAGCGCGTTTTGCAGAGATTCAAGAAATCAGGGCATTATCTCATTCTTGCAGAAGGAGCAGAACCATGATTGCGACAAGAAACGACCAGATCACGACGACGCAGGGAACACCAGACCAGATTATCGTATCGAAGCCAGGCGTGCTGGGGCGTATGAAATGGGCGCTGCTGCGTGGCATGCTCTCGACGGTGGGGCGCGCCAGCAAGGGCGTGCGCGTGGGCTATCAGTTTGGCTTTGACAGCGGCATCATGCTGGATTATGTCTATCTCAACCGGGCGCAGGGCGTGCTGGGCATTGGCAAGCTGATTGACCGCGCATATCTCAACGCGGTGGGCTGGCGGGCGATTCGGGCGCGGCGGGCGCTGCTGGAGGCGATGCTGCGTGGCAGGATCGAGCGTAATCGGGCGGCAGGCGAGCCAACGCGCCTGCTGGACGTGGCCGCCGGGCCGGGCCGCTACGAGCAAGAGGTGCTGTGGCAGAGTCAGCCGGAGCGCGGCGATTTGCGCTTCCTTTGCCGCGACCTGTCGGCGGAGAATGTCTTGCAGGGGGCAAAGCAGGCGGAGGCCGCCGGACTAACGAGCATCGCGTTTGAGCAAGGCGACGCCTTCAATCCCGCGCCGGCGGACGCGCAGTTGGGCGGCGATCCGAATGTGATTGTGGTCTCCGGGCTGTATGAGTTGATTCTGGACGACGAGACCATCAGGCAGTCGCTAAAGCGGCTCTATGAGATGCTGGCTCCTGGCGGCGCGATCTACTTTACTACACAGACCAACCACCCGCAGCTTGATTTCATCGCCAACGTGCTGCCCAACCGCGATGGGGTGCTGTGGGTGATGAAGTGCCGCCCGGTGGCGCAGCTTGAGGACTGGGCACGCCAAGCCGGCTTTATCGAGATTACTAGCCAGGCCGAGGAGGTCGGCTTGTTTACCGCCACGGTGGGCAGAAAAGCGAGGTAATATTCCTCTCCTAGCAACAAGCGGCCTTGGTAGCGCTGCTCTTCCCCTTTGGGGTACACTACAACCCCAGAGGGGAATTTTTATCGATTCCTGGCCCCGCTGCGCCATCGCGCTATCGCGCTGATTATTATTGCCTCGATCATTGCCGCTGGTGGGCGCGGCGTGGGTATCCTGACGACCTATGTGCCGCTCTATCTGAGCGGTGCCCTGCACTTGAACGCCAGCATTGTGGCGGCGCTGTTCACCCTGCTGCTAATCGGGAGTGTGGTTGGGCCGCTGGTAGCGGGCCGCTTCTCTGACCGCGTGGGACGGCATCCCATGCTCTTCCTCAGTTATGGATGCGCAGCGCTCTTCTCGCTTCTACTTCCGCTGGTTGCCGCCTGGCATCTGCCCTTCTGGGCCTTAGTTGCGGTGATTGCGCTGCTGGGTCTGGCCGCGTATGCCGAAAGCCCGCTGCTGCAAGCCTACCTGGCTGACCACGCGCCTGAAGGGGAGAAAGACGCCATCTTTGGCTGGTACTTCACACTGGCGTTTGGCATTGGCTCCTTTTGGGGCGCAGTTCTCGGCGGACTGATTGACCGAAGCGGCTTTGTGCTGGCCTTCTGGGTGATGAGCGGCTCCTATGTACTGGCGGCGCTGGTGCTGCTCTTTGTGCCCCGCGCACAGCGGACATAGTACCGATCTATGATGCTGGCTCAGTGCTACTGACGTTCTGACCGGCGGTGGTCAAGATGGCATCGATGGCTGCGATGGCGCGCCGCAAGCGTTGCTCGTGTGAGCCGGAGAGCAGCAGGTAGGGCCGCTGCGCTTCTGCGAGGCGAATCGTGAAGCGCTCGTGCATGGCGTGGCGGATATGCTCGCCGTCGCGGGTGCCATCCTGCACAAAGGGGATATCCACATCGGTCAGCAGATAGAGATCATAGCGGCGCGTGGCGGCAATGGCCTCGACTTCGGGCGAGCGCTGGCCCAGATAGCGCTCGTGCCAGACGCCGGTGGCGAAGGCGTCGGTGTCGCAGATCAGCAGGCGATTGGCCTGGCGGGCCGTCTCATCTTCCAGGCGGCATTGCTTGCGGGCGATCTGCACAAACTCGGCGGTGCGCCACTCCTGGTCGTTGGGACGCTGCATCTTCTCAACCCAATACTGCCGGCCATACTCCTGCACCCAGGCGGTCTGGTAGTGTTCGGCCAGGGCTTGCGCCATCGTAGTCGTGCCGGTAGACTCGGCGCCCAGCACGCAGATGCGCCGGGCGAAATAGGCGCGCACGCAGGGCGCCAGGTGGTCCCAATGGGCCAGCGGGTCGCTGCGGATGGCCGTGCCGGAGATGGGCACCTGTACGCGGGCGCGATCTAGCTGCACATGCCGGCAGCCCAGATAGTGAGCGTAGCGCTCGCCGTAGTCTTCAGAGGTGAAGACGACATCGGGCGTGTAGCCAAGCACGAGGTGCGTATACTCGGCCCAGCCGGCTGAGTCGTCATCATCCAGTGTGTCGGGGATGACCAGCACCTCGGCGCCAGGGTACATCTCGCGCAGCCAGGCGGCACGCAATGCGCCTGGCATCATCTGCTCTGGCTTCTCGCAGACCAGCACGACAAGCTGATCGACCTCTGCCTGCGCCGTCTCGATCAGGTGGCTGTGGCCGCGATGGGGCGGATAGAATTTGCCGATGACCAGGCCACGCTCAGCCATTGACCACCTCGGCCACCGGCACGGCCACCGCTGGCTGTTCCTGGGCCTGCAACTCGCGTCGCCACTGGCGCAGGCCGGCCAGGCACATCAGCAGGAAGATGGCGTAGAGGATACTGGTCAGATACAAACTCTTGTAGAGATAGAGGCCGATATAGATCACATCGGCGCTAATCCAGATGTACCAGTTCTCGATCAGCTTTTTGGTGAGCATGAACTGCGCGACCAGGCTGAGCGCCGTCGTCAGGGCGTCCAGGAAGGGCGCGGAATCGTTGATCGACTGGAGGAAGATCGTTTCGCCGGCAGTACCCAGCGCCAGCAAGACGAGCAGGATGCCGGCCAGCAGCGGCGTGACGCGCGAGATAGGCAGCTTGCTGTGCCGCTCGCCACCGAAGAGCCAGAGATACCAGCCCCAGAAGCCCAGCAGAATATAGACGACCTGCAAAGCTGCGTCGGCATAGAGTTGGGCATTGAAGAAGAGGACGAGATAGAAGGCGCTGTTGGCGATGCCGATGGGCCAGTTCCAGATGTTGACCTTGACCGTCAGCCAGACCGAGGCCGCGCCGGTGATGAAGCCAAACACCTCCGTTTCGCTCATCGGCACCAACTGTCGCCACGAGGCCAGAATCAGCGCCAGGGACAGGATGACGGCGAGGGTGTAGCCGGCGATGTGTTTCCAGGGGAGGCGATGCTGCATGGTGGCTGATGCTCCTGGCGCGAGGGCGCCCACTTCATCTCCAACGTCGCTGGGATTGTAGCATAGAATGCCATCGATTCCAATCGGCGCCAGGGGCATGCCCCAACCACCCGCCGATTAAAATCGGCGAATTGCCTACCCCGCCGACCACACCTGCACTGCCCAATCATCGCTAGCCGAGGCCAGGCGGGAGCCATCGGGCGACCAGACCACGCCCCGCACCGAGCCGGTATGGCCCTGGCAGGTGGTGAGCAGGATGCCCAGCGGCGGGCGTGCTGGCGTCCCCTGTGGCGCGGGCTGCGGGGCTGGCTCTTGGCGCTGCGGCGCAGGCGCAGCCAGCAGGGCGCGGATGTGTTTGACCAGGGCGACCCAGACTTCCTCGCGGGCGGCTTCGGTGAGTTTGCTGAGCGGCTGGTCGGGGCTGTTGATGCCCTGGTAGGGTTCCAGCGGCGTATCTTCGATCAGGCAGGGGCGCACAAAGACGGGCAGGATGACCGCGCCCTCGCGCTCGGCGGCCTCCAGCAGCGGCGGCAGTTCGTTCTGGGTGATGAAGTCGGAGGCCAGGAAGTCGGCGCTGACCAGCAGCACGGCCACCCGCGCCGTCGCCAGCGCTTGCTCGATCTTGGCGCGCCAGCGGTCACCGGCCTGGAGCTGGGTGTCATCCCAGAGGCTCAGGGCACCATCCCGAAAGCGTGGCTTGAGGAAGGTGTGCAACTGGTCCAGATAGGCTTTGTCGCGGTGGCTATAGCTGATGAACGCGCCGGTGCGCGGCGGGCGGGCGTCTGGCATCATCCTGGCATCCCTCTCCCCTATCGACTGTGGGTGCTCCTTGCCGGCAAGCATACCAGAGGAGCGCGCGCGGCGTCAAGAGCATTTCCTTGAAGGGTCGTTTTATAGGAGCAGCCGCAGCGGGGAGAGGATGGCTTCGCCTAGCCTGCTCAACCAGGGGCGGCGCATCCACTGCTCAGGCGTCAATTCAATGGCGTTGGTGATGTCGCAGGCGAAGAGTTCTTCCATTTGTTGGGCGACAGCTTCACTATAGATCTCGGCATTGATCTCATAGTTGCCCACCGCGCTGAGGCGGTCCAGATTGGCCGTGCCGATGGTAGACCATTGCCTATCGATGGTGCAGGTTTTGGCATGCAGCATGTGGCGATAGCCAAACACTCGCATTCCCGCTTTTAGACAGTCAGTGAAGTAGCCGCGCGTGAGCCAGTCCACGACCACATGATTGGAGACCCAGGGAACGAGTACCTGCACATCGACGCCGCGTGCCGCAGCGGCCTTGAGCGCCGCAAGGAGGGTGCCATCGGGCACAAAATAGGCGTTGGTGAGGCGAATGGAGCGTTCGGCCCGGTCAATGGCATCGATGTACATATCCCGGATGGGAAAGGTCAGGCGCATCGCATCATTCCCGTGAAAGGTAATCAGTGGATTGAAGCTGCGCGGATAATGGCGGGTGCAGGCTGGATGGCTTGAGGCGTGGCTATTCCAGAATTCGATAAACGAGTGGGCCAGGTCAGCGGAGGCGGGTCCGACAATGCACAAATGGGTGTCGCGCCATTGGGTGGCATAGAGGCTGCCCAGGTTATAGCCCCCGATGAAACTGGTAGTCCCGTCAACGATCAGCAGCTTGCGATGGTCCAGAGCATAGCGGCGCGGGTCCAGCAGATGCCAAGGACGGCGCGCAATCCCATAGGCGAAGGCCCGCATGGATGGGGGAAAGACCTTGAAGGCAGGCGGCACCACCAGATTGCCAAAGCGATCAAAAACCACAGCCACCTCCACGCCCTGGGCTGCTTTGCGGGCGAGATGGTCCTTGAATGCCTGCCCGACTTCATCCTGTTTCCAGAGATAGGTTTCCAGGTAGATGCTCTCTTGCGCCGCGTCAATGGCGGTCAGCATCGCTTCGTAGAGGTCGCGCCCATAGGCGTAGATTTGCAAGCGATTGTCGCCCACCTGCAATTCCTCAAAAGAGGGATGTGGGAAGCTGCCGCTGTTCCGCCGGAGTTTGCGTACCTCGGTGACGGCTTGGAGAATGAGGATAGTAATCGCTTGCAGAGCCACGATCCCACCGGCTACGGCGAACGCCACACGCAGTAGGGAGAGTCGCTTTAACCAACGCGCTTGCATGGACCACGCTCCTTCCAGTCACATGAACAATGGCGGGGCACTTCAGCTATTGTATCATGAGCGCGCGATGCCCTTGCCTGGTACTTCCTGGCTACGCTTCTCCCTTGATTGGGGCAATCTCCGCTAGAATAGGGACACAGGCGTATGCTTCTGCTCATCACGAGGGAAGTGCCTGGACCGGAGCCTGCTCCTTCGTGAAACTGCACGGGGCGTATAGCAAGGCCGCCGGGGCAGAGGCGGTCAGGCGCTCGCGCTTCGCCGCCTCTTGTTTTTTCTGTCCAACCCCCTTGCCAGAGACCCTGCACTCTGCTATTCTGCTCGCATATCCTCTTGGGAACACCCTCGCTGGCGAAAGGAACCCAACGGCATGGCAATCGGCGCTCAGGGCAGATATACTACTTCAGTAGCGATCATTGGCGGAGGCTCGACAGGCGCGCTGACCTCCGTGCGGCTGGCGGAGCAGGGCTTTCGGGTGATAGTGCTGGAGAAGGCGGCGATAGGAAACGGCTCCTCCTCGCGCTCGGCGGCGGGCATTCGCACCCAGTTTGGCGTGGAAGAGACAGTCACCGGCATGCGCTACTCCGAGTGGTGGTATACCCACTTCCATGACCATCTACACACGCCGGCTGCCCAGCGCCAGCAGCCGGTGATGCGCCAGAATGGCTATCTGTTCCTCTATGAAGATCCCGCGCAAATGGCTGATGTTGACCCAGCATTTGGTCAGCACTGCGCCGATGCCTGGCAGCGAGCGCAGGCGCACGCGGCGATGCAGCATCGCCTGGGGGTGCCAGTAGAGGTGCTAGCGCCGGCGGAGATCGGGCGACGCTGGCCCCATCTGGATTCAGATCGGCTGATCGGGGCGACATGGTGTGCGGAGGATGGCTTTCTGGCGCCCGATATGATCTATACCCAGGGCTTTCGCCGCGCCAGGGAACTTGGTGTGGAGGTACGCGAGCAGACTGAGGTACTGGGCGCGAGCGTCGCTGGCGGGCGCATCGTTAGCTTGCAGACTACGCGCGGGCCGGTGGAGGCTGATGTGTTCGTTAATGCAACGAATGCCTGGGCACCTCGTGTCAGCCAGCGCCTGGGCGGGATGCCACTGGCGATCTCGCCGACCAAGCGCTACCTCTACTTCTGGAAGCCGGACCCGCCCACGCTGGAGCCTGAGCGCTGGCAGCGTCTGCCCATGACCATCTATGGCATCCGGGGTGCGCACTCGCGCCCGCAGGGCGATCTGCTGCTGCTGGCCTGGGTGCGTGAGACGCCGTCGGAGCCAGACTTTGCCGACGCCGATCAGGATGCCATCCGGCCCGGTTTTTTGCATAAAGAGGGCATCGAGAACTTTGGCTACGCAGTGCTGGAACAGGTCATGCTTTTCGCTCCGCGCCTGGTCGAAGAGGGCGGCCTAGTCGCCACGACCTCCGGCTTCTATGGCATGACGCCCGATGGCAACCCGCTGATCGGCTTCGACACGCATCTGAGCAATCTGCTGCACGCGGCGGGCTTCTCCGGGCATGGTTTGATGCACGCGCCGGTGACGGCGGTGCTGGTGGAGGCGCTGCTGAGTGGCAAGCTCATAAACGGCCACGCCGCGCTGCCGCCGCCCTTTGATGCCTATTCCATCAATCTGACAACCTTCGCCCCTGGCCGCGATTTCAGCCGCTCGCTCAAAGAGGCGCATGTGCTGTAAGGCTGGCGCTGCCAGCCGCCCGAAATCATCTCTCCCAGGAGGACCAGAATGTTCTTTATGGTCATCGAGCGCTTCAAAAATCGGGACGCAAAGGCTGTCTATCTGCGAGCCACTGAGCAGGGGCGCCTGCTGCCTGATGGGTTGCAGTACGTCTCCAGTTGGGTAGAGGACACGTTTGACCGCTGCTTTCAACTGATGGAATGCGACGATCCCCATCTCTTTGCGCAGTGGACGGTACATTGGGAGGATCTTGTTGAGTTTGAAATCATTCATGTGGTCTCGCCAGCCGAGGCCAGAGATGCCGCGCTATCTGAGCAGAGTCTTCCCCGTGTGGAATTGTGACCGCCTTGTTTCTGTTGAAATGAAGAAAGGGATCAATACCCATGACGCGCATTATTCTGGATACCGACCCCGGCACCGATGATGCTATCGCACTCTTTCTGGCACTGGCCTCGTCGGAGGTACAGCTTGAGGCAATCACGACGACGCACGGCAATGTCGGCATCGATCTGACCACGCGCAACGCGCTGGCTCTACTGGAACTTGCCGGGCGTGAAGACATTCCGGTGGCGCGAGGCAGCGCGCTGCCGCTGGTGCGCCCCCTGGTGGACGCGGCCCTGGTGCATGGCGAGAGCGGGTTGGGCAGGCTCACGCTGCCAGAGCCGGCGACACGTCCGATGGCCCAGCACGCGGTTGATCTGCTCATCGAGCGGGTGCTGGCGGCGCCCAACGAGATTACGCTGGTTGCGGTTGGGCCGCTGACCAATCTGGCGCTGGCTGTGCGGCGCGAGCCGGCGCTGGCGCGGCTGGTCAAAGAGGTGGTCATCATGGGCGGCGCGCTGCGCGTGCCCGGCAATGTGACACCCGCCGCCGAGTTCAATATCTATGCCGATCCACACGCAGCGCAGGTGGTGCTTCTGGCCGGCTGGCCGGTGCGCCTGGTCGCGCTGGATGTGACCAATATCACCAGCGTGAGCCGCGAGCAGATCGCCCAACTTGCTCAGGCAGGCGGGAAGATCGGCCAGGCCATTGAGCAAATGCTGCGGCATTACTTCGAGGTCTTTGCCCCAACCTCTAGCCGCCAGGGCTTTGCCCTGCATGACCCGCTGGCGCTGGCCGCCGCCTTCCGCCCCGACTTCATCACCTGGGAACCGCTGCATGTGGAGGTGGAACTGAGTGGCACGCTGACGCTGGGCGCGACGGTGGCTGCTTACAAGCGCCCCAACACGCCACCGGCCAATGTGCTGGCCTCGATGGGCGTCGATTCCGCCGGCTTTATTGCCTGGGCCTGGGAGCGCCTGCTGGGATAGCTGCCCACCCTGCCCTCATCGCTCATAACAAATTCGCCAGCAGCAGTATCTTCAAGCGCTGGCGCGCCCGGCAAGCGCCACGCATTCGACGGTCAGGGTGGTCACAACCTCATTCGTCTCATCCACCAGTTCTACTGCGACAGGAATGCGCGCCCGGCCCTTCTCCGCAAAAATGGCTTGCAAGCGCTGCTGCTCCTCAGCGGGCAGCGTGGCGCGCCCAAGCAGGTCTCCTTTGGCGAGGCGGTGGTAGCTGATGCTGGCGCTTGCCGTCAGCAGATTCACCGGCTGGGGCTGATCACTGACCAGCATGGCGGCCAGGGCAATGGCCGTCGCCTCGCCGAGCGCGTATTGCGCGCCACCATGCACCAGACCCAGATGATTCGATACCTCGCGGCGCAGGGGCAGGCACAGCGCCACGTCCCCCATCTTTGCCCTCACGACCTCCATCCCAAGATGGACCAGATATGGCTCCCCGGCCAGCATGTTGCTGAGTTCCATAACATAGGCTCTCTCCTGTTCGCGCTTCTTGACCATTCATAAGAGAGCATACGATGTCTCTGTAAAAACGTAGTTAAAGCTGGATAGTGGCGGCGCTGGCTCCGGGCAGCACCGCAGCGCGCTCTGGCTGGTCTGAGGGCGCGTTTGCTGCTGGCCGCAAGAGGCGGGCGCCGGCCAGCAGCGTCGCCAGCCCAATCCAGAGGAACATTCCGGTGCGCAGGAGTACGATCAGCGGCCCGATGTGGGGGTCGTTCTGGCCCGGCAATATCACCCAACTGGTGGGCACGATCAGGTCTTCCAGGCGGGGGATGCAGGCGCCGGCCAGCGCGGCCCACAGCACCCACGCGGCGGGCTGATGCCAGAGGCGCCGCGTCAGGGCCAGCCAGCTCAGGCCGATGAGCGCGGGGATGACCAGGCAGAAGTGAATCTGTTCTGCGAACGGGCTGAGCAACACCACCAGCGGCAAAGCCAGCAGGCATTCGAGCAGAGCGCGCTGGGGATCAATGGCGCGAGTGCGAGGCACGGTGCGCAGCCAGCAAACCGCCAGCCCGCCGGTGATAAACAGGCGCAGCGGGCTAACGAGCCAGGAGGCAACAAGCAATGGTCTCGTGAAGGCGTTGATGGTGAAGGCGCGCAGCAGCAGGCCATAAGGCGCCTGGTTCATTACGTCGGCATCAGCACTCAAGCCATTGAACTTCGTCAGGAAGGTGAGGTAGTTGCTGACACCATCCAGCCCGATGAAGGCGAAAGGCAGAACCAGGAGCAGCCCAGCGATGATGGCGCCGCGCAAGGCGGCGCGCCAATCCCCTTTCCAGAGCCAGACCAGGAGGAGGATCGCTACGATGGGCTTGATAGCGATGGCAACACCAAGCGGCAGGGCCGCCCAGCGATTGCGACGCAGCCACAGGCCACAACTGACGACGGCAAGCGCCGTAACCAGGCTATCAGCCTGTCCCAGATACAAATCGTACATAACCAGCGAGGGCACCAGATAGGCCGCGCCAAAGGCTAGCGCGCCGATCCATTTATGGCGACCTCGCAGGCCCAGGTTGAGTTCATAGCCCATCCAGAGGATGGCTGCCAGGGTGAGCAGCGCCCAGAGCAGAGCGATACTGCGCGTGTCCAGACCCAGGCGCACCGGCAGGGAGAGCGCGACGGCGAGCAAGGGCGGGTAGACATAGCCAGAGGCGGCGAGTCCTGTGTCCCCAGCGCGGGTATCCTGGTGGAGCGAGACAAGGCGGTGATAGGGGTTGCTGCCAGTGGCAATGGAGCGTGCAGCATCTACATAGAGCGCGAAATCATAGCCGGTATGCGTGCCCGGCTTCGCCGCCTGAAACCAGATGGCGCCGCCAAGTGTGATCGCCACCGCCGCAACAAGCCAGACTCTCCCACGCATCAGAACATCCTTCCCACCAATCTTGCTCTTCTAGCTGCTGCTGATTGGTTTGCAGCGTTACATTACCACAGTTTGTCTTGATCCTGCCTCACTTTCTTTTTGAAGGGTGTTGTAGCTCGTCTCGCCTGAAAATCAGACCGAATGCTTTCAGTCGCCTCTATGTTAGCCATTCTCCACCGCAGGAAGCGTGAACTGGGCTGCGGCAGCCACCAACCAGGACGGATCGGCACGATATGCTTGCAGCCGTTCCAGGCGCTCAGCGTTCCAGCCGCGTGGTGGCTCCGCCAGTGCTACCAGGGCCGCCAAACCAAGACGGCGCAGTCGCTCATCGTCGCTGCCCCCAAACGCCTCTTCCAGCGCTATCAAGCCAGCGGCGTCAGGACGATAGGCGGCCTGCTGTATCGCCTGCACAGCAGCTATGAGTGCCTCACTGTGCAGCGCGCCTGAAGTCGCCAGATTGCTCAGCATACCAGTCACTTCATCCCAGAGCAGCGCATTGACTGCCAGATTGACTCGAACCGCACTGGTAAGCGGATCGGCAGCCAGCGCGGCCAACACGGCGCGCGCTGTTGGGAGTATCTGGTTGCGGCTTTGCGCTCTGATTGTCTCCTGAAGTATACCGACGATTGTAACCACTGTCCGGCGGTCAGCAATGATACGCCCCACTGCCTCGCCAACCAACTGGGCATCGCGTCCAACATATGTCGTGAAGATGGCCCTTGCTGCCGCTGCACATTCATCTGGCAGCAACGATTCCAGCGCGGCAAAAAGCGGCGCAACCAGCACCCGCTCAGTATCGGTCAATGGCAGTTGGGCAAGGCGCTGAAGCGTATCCAGGCGCACTTTCGGGTCAGGATACCTTAGCAAGACGGCGATCAATGATGCCAGCCGTCGCTGTGCCTGGGGCGAGAGCCGATCAGCCGGGACGCGCACTACGCCCGCAGCAATCGCAGGATCAGGCGAGCGTGCTGCGCGCTCCAGAATGGGCCAGGTCTCTTCTCGGTCCAGGTGGTCCCAGAACGCTCGCAGCAGGGCCACGCGCACATCGCGGTGTAGTTCGCGGGCATCCATCGTCAGCAGGTCCGCATATCCGGCTCCTCCCGACAACTCACCCAGCAGGCGCACAACCTCCTTGGCAACCGTCACTTTCTCCTGATGCACAGTGCGCAGCAGCTCCAGGGCGCGCTGAGCAGGCATCTCCAGCAGCGCGGCGCGCAGTGCATAGATGGCTATACGCGCCCGCTCATCACCCAGCGCCTCTAGCAGCGTGGGAATGCCCTGCCCGGCATCCAGGCGACCTAGCGCTCGCAGCGCTCGATCACGCACCCCTGGCTTTGTCTGATTCACCTGTGCCAGTTCAATCAGCCGGATTGGCGGCACGGCAGGCAGTGCCTGAAGTTGCTCGATCACAGTCCATAAGGCAGGAGTATCACGCTTCTCGTCACGAGTCACCTGTGCCAATGTTTCAGCAAAGATGGTTTGCTGGGGCGGTGTCCAGCGGTGGAAGCCATCGAGCAGAGGCAGCACAAAGCGGGTCTTGCCCGTGCTAAAGCGTCCCTTGTACGCCTTCTGCCCCAGAAAGGGCGTCAGCAAGTCCTGGCGCTTGCGATGCAGATACTCGTAGACAGTGCTTTGCGTGACCCAACTTGGATCATTGGTTACCAACGAGGGAATGAGAGCGTCCAGGCGTTCTGGGCGATGGCTGGCGAGGAGCCTGAGCGCATAATTGGCGATCCAGGAGGTGCGGGTCTCACGCAGCACGCGCTCCAGCATCTCCACCAGCGCGTCAAAGACCTTCAAGTGCTTGCCAAAGCCCCACGCGGCGGCCATCAGATGCGGCTCGCGCTCGCGCGTCTCCCAGGAGTGCAATACCGGCAACAGTGCGGGGGCAATGCGGCGCACATCTTCATCAGACAGCCGCTGCTCCATTTGGGGGATGCTCAACTGCCCGCGCTCCTGTGCCAGTGTTGCCAGCCAGGTCGCGCTCCAGGCGGGATGAAAGGGCAACAGCACGATCACCAGCCGCACCAGAGCGCTGGTTGTGCCCGGCGAAAGATCGGCGGCATCCAGCGCGTCCCGAATCACCTGCCCCAATCCGTCCAGATGCTCAGCCTGCCAGCGGCCTGGTGGCAGGTCGGCCAACTCGGCCAGCATCGCGTTGCGCACCGGGTCTTGCTCGTTGCGCCGCGTATGGATCAGCGCCAGCAGGTCGCCAAGACGGTCACGGTGAAAGCGTGCAGTGGCGACCATTGCTACCAGCCCGGCAGTGCGTAGATCAGAGTCGGGGTGACGAATGAACGGGTCGAGCAGCGTTCGCGCCTCATCCCAGGGAAGAAACGCGGCGAAGCGCAGGCGCTGCGCCGGGCGCGTGGCAAGCGCGGGCAGCGCCAGATGGCGGCGAGCTTCCCGCTCGCGCAGGTTGCCAGGCAAGAGCCTGACCACCTCAGCGGGCAAACACCCATCATCATCACGCCAGCCATACTGAGCGATGGCATAGGCAGCCGCGCGCCGCTCAGGTGTCAGCCGTTTCAGCCACTCCTCCGGGTCATCCAGCGTGCCCCGCTCGATCAAGGCTTGTAAGTGCTTTGTATCCAGGCGATGCGCCACGCGGCCAAAATCAAGCTCCGTCTGGTCATCGGTGCTCAGCACCAGATCAGCTACCTCGTCCGGTCGGCGCAGAGCAAGCTGGTCCAGATGTAGCTGCGCCAGCGAAACCTGTGACAGAAGTGAGCGCACCAGCGCCAGAGCTTCATCTGGCAGCGTATCCGCGAGGGTGGGTAACACCGCGTTCGCCAGCCAGATCAATCGCTGATCCAGCCGCTCAACTTCGGCTACCCGGCGCAGCAGCACGGTACTGACCAGCGTGGGATGCAAACAGGCAAGGCGGCGATATTCGACGTATCCGGCAGATGGCAATACCTGCTCCAGATGCTGTGCTACGAATTCAGGCGAGCCGAAAGGCAGGAACAACAACAGGCGACTATCGTTGCGTTCAGCCAGCGTGGTCAGAAAAGCATCAATAGGCGCCGAGCGGCGGCGTTGGAACAGCCGCAGCAGCAAAAAGTGGCTCTGGTCAGCCGGCAAGAGGCCCAGCGCCTCCTGCGCCTGTGCATCATCGCACGCCAGCGCGGCAAGCTTGATCGCCCCAGTGCGAATCAGCCGCGAGGGATCGCTAAGTGCGCGCAAGACTTGCGCGCCACTGCGGCTGCCATAGCAAGATTGCAATGCCAGCCAGCGCTCGTAGAAATCACCCTGCTCCAGGATCACAAGTGTGGCGGCAACGCTGGCATCCTCAGCGGCAAGGCGGCCAAGCTCCACCATGCGCTGCACTCTGGCGTGATGGGTCAACGGCTCTAGCGTTGATACAAGTGCTTCGGGGGTCATGCGGCCTCCCTCAAGGAGCAAATTGCTCTGCAAGATCAGCCGTCAGTCTATCACATCTGTTGCATGCGGATATAATGGTAGATCGTTTGGTAACAGGGCAGCTCGTGCGTCACGGGTTTTTCTGTTTGCTCAATGATACCGAGCAGAGAAAACACTCTCTTTAGCGGACCCCAAGCAACAGTTCAATGACCAATTGGTCGAGGCGCTCATAGGGCTGCCCTCGACGACCAAGCGCCAACCGATCAAAATTTTCGCCCTTCAAAGCTTCAGCAACCTCACGCCCATATCTACCCTGATAATGCGCCAGTGTCCCATCATCTGCCGTGATCTGAGCGATAAGCTCCTGAATCTTGCTGTCCTCGTCAAACTGGCGTGCTTTCTCTTTGAGGATGAGATAGGTTCGCATACATCCGCGCGCGAAGGCTTTTACATCTTCTGGGTCAGAGGTGCGATAGGCGTGCGCATCGAAATGCCTGTTGCCCTGGTATCCAACAGATTCGAGAAATTGCATTAAAAAGAAAGCGTGCTTGATATTATGCGACCCAAAACGGAAGTCCTGATTGTAGCGAGGACCAACCTGATCGTTTGAGGTCGATGTGGAAAAGCTTCCCGGCATCCCATGCCTGGGCAACAGCATGTAGGAAGTTGAGGCCGGCCATCTGCATGTTGATGAGATCATACATGAGAAATGAAGTTCTGTCATGGGTTTTCTCATGCTCTTCCCAAGGTTTACATCTGCTGATATCGGCTACTGTAACCTTTGCTGAGCGACATATGAGCAATCGATTTTAGTACGGTGATAAGATAATGACCGCAATCGCTTGCACACAAACGAAAACCTCTGCCGTTGCCAGCCCCCGCTTGGAGGCTCTCCGACCACAGCCAGGGCGTCACTGGCGCATAGAGTAGTGGTTCTCTCCAGGATGGCGTAAGGGGGCACCCGGAATGCACTGGTGCATCATTTGGAGGCGTACTTGGGTAGAACGTGGTCGTGGTGCGTGCTGGATAAGCGCGTATCAAGGGATTTGCCGTAAGAATTCACGTTTTTTTTATATCATCATGGAATTTCTTACGCGGTATTTACACGTAGCCCAGTACACTTGAGATATGAGAGCTTCAGTTTCACCGTTTCTTCGTGAGTTCACGCATGAGCAAAGGAGCGCATATGGCAACGTATCCTGGCGCCACCCCTGTATCATCCCCTCATCGGACTCCTGCTTTCTTCGCCTGGCCCGCCTCCGCGCGAAGTCGAGGCGTCCTGCCTATCCTGGTGCTGCTGATGCTGGTACTGTCTGGCATCGTCGCTGCCTGCGGCAACAGCAGTACTGGCGGCACTAAGAGCGGCACGCTTCTCTTTGGCGCCCCCATCTCGCTGACTGGCGCAACCTCCACTGAAGGACACCTGACCCTGGAAGGCTATCAGCTTTGGGTCAAGGAAGCGAACGCACATGGGGGCATCAAGCTCGGCAACACGACCTATCAGGTGCAACTCAAGTATTACGACGACGAGAGCAATCCTACCAAGAGTTCGCAGCTCACCCAACGGCTCATCACCACCGATAAGGTCAACTTCCTGCTTGGCCCCTATGGCACGGCAGCTACCTTGCAGGATGAGGCCATCGCTGAGCAGTCCCAGATTCCGATGGTCGAAGGCAACGGTGCGGCGAAGTCGATCTTCTCCAAGGGGTTCCACTATATCTTTGGCGTACTCAGTCCATCTGCAAAGTATGCCAGCGTCATGCTCGAAGCAGCGCTGGCCGCGCCCACCCCGCCGCAGAACGTGGCAATCATCTATGCCAACGACTCCTTCTCCACTGAAGTAGCTGCCGCCGCAAAAGATTACGCTGCCAGTCACAACCTGCCTGTGACGTACTACCAGCAATATCCTGCTAACGCCACAGACCTGACCGGCGTGCTGACCGCCCTCAAGACATCTGGCCCTGACGGCACGGTGCCTGATATGATCCTGGGGTCGGGCCATGAGAATGAGGCACTGGTAACGATGAAAGAGGCCAAACAGCTAGGGATCAACGCCAAATTGTATGCGTTCACCGTTGGCCCGGCTACTCCTGACTTTGCTACCGCGCTTGGCTCTGATGCCAACGATGTGATCGGCAGCGCGCAATGGACGGCCCAGGAAAAATATCAGGGCACCGACATCTTTGGCACACCAGCTAACTACGAGCAACTGTATGTCAAAGAGTACAACCACGAGCCGGCTTACCAGTCGGCGGACGCTACAGCAGTGGGTCTCGCCTTCCAGTTCGCCATCCAGAAGGCTGGCTCGATTGACCCCCAGAAGGTGCGCGATGCCCTGGCAAGCCTGGATATTACCACTTTTTATGGTGAGATTCGCTTTGACTCCACCGGCGCCAATACTTACAAACCAATGGCGACCATCCAGATTCAGAACGGCAAGGTCGTAACCATCTACCCGGCCAACGTCGCCAATGCCCAGTTCGTCTACCCAACACCACCTTTCGGCAGCCGTTAAACCTTGCTTCACTCAGCCTGGCTGTGGCTCGCAACGCGTCTGCGAAGCTACAGCCAGGCTCATGGAACACGGCATACCATCATCTGGCAATCTGGTATTTTTAGCGAGGGGAGGCCATCTATGGCCTTGGGGCAGGCTTTCGCCAATTGGCTCCTACTCGGCAGCTTTTATGCCGCAGTGGCCCTGGGCTTTTCGCTGGTCTGGGGCATCATGAATATTGTCAATCTGGCGCACGGTGCTTTTATCCTCGTCGGCGCCTATACCGCCTTCTGGGTGTTTACTAACTTGCATATCGATCCCTTCGTCAGCATCCTGGCCTCGATGCTTGTCCTCTTTGTCATTGGGTGGATCGTGCAGTATGTCGCCATTAATCGCGTCATCCGGGCGCCTTTTCTGGTGACCTTTATGCTAACCTTTGGGCTGGACCTGCTGGTCGCCGATCTGCTCCAGCAATTCTTCAGCAGCGACGAGCGCTCCATCAATGTCTCCTACGCAGGGGCTGGCCTCAACCTTGGCTCAACCCATATTGCATTCGATCAACTGATTGCGTCGGCCATCGCCATCCTGCTAACCATCGCCCTTAGCCTCTTTCTGGCGCGCACGCGCACCGGCAACGCCATTCTGGCTACCGGCATGGACCGCGACGCTGCGCGCCTGATGGGCATCAGCATTCGTCGTATCTATGCCCTGACCTTTGGCATCGGCGCGGCACTGGCCGGCGCGGCGGGCGCCATGCTGGCCGAACTCAAGCCCTTTGATCCCTCCCAGGGTGGAAGCCTCACGCTCTCAGCGTTTGTCATTGTCGTGCTGGGCGGACTCGGCACGCCCTGGGCTGTTGTTGCAGGTGGCCTGGTATTCGGCCTGGCCGAGACCGTTGCCCCGCTCGTCTCGTGGATTGGCCCAGGGTACAATAACGTGATCGCCTTTTCGCTCTTGGTGGCTGTCCTCGTCTTGCGTCCCAGGGGCTTGCTAGGCAAGGCATTCTACTCGTGAGGAGGAATGGCATGGCGACAGATACAGGACAACCCACATCCTCGACAGCCACCGCTTCCCCTCCAGTCGTCAAAAAGGGGCGTGGCTGGCTCTGGTCACTGCTCGGCGGCCTGGTGCTGCTGGCACTGATTGGCACAGTCCCATTCCTTGGCGATGCGTCCGACTTGCATACCTGGACCTTGATCTTGATGTATTGCGTGTTGGCACAAAGCTGGAATTTTATTGGCGGATTTACCGGCTACGCAGCCTTCGGCAATGTAGCGTTTTTCGGCATCGGTGCCTATACCGTCGGTATCTTTTTGCTGGCGAACCGGCCTTTCTGGTTGGGGCTGATCGTAGGCACGCTGATTGCCGGCCTTTTTGCCTTTTTGCTAGGTTTGCCTGTACTGCGGCTCAAGGGGCATTATTTTGCCATTGCCACCCTTGGCATCTCCGTGGCGCTGGGCGAATTGGTCGCGGTGCGCAACATTGGCGGCAGCGGCGGCGAGGTCTCGCTCTATCCAGCGGGGCTGGCCGCTTATACCTACTTCTTCTACGGATTTCTGGCCCTCTCGCTCGTATGCCTGCTTATCACTGTGCTGCTGACGCGCAGCAAGTTTGGCTACGCGCTGGTCGCCATCCGCGAAAATCAGCAGGCAGCAGAAGCCTTGGGCATCTCAACCTATTGGTATAAAGTGAGCGCCTTTGTGCTGAGCGCCCTCCCAACGGCCCTGGCCGGTGGCCTGTACGCTTACTGGCTGATTGGTTTCGACCCAAGCACCGTCTTTGATGTGGGCATCTCGGTGGAGATAGTCTTGCTGGCTTTCCTGGGCGGCGCTGGAACGATTCTCGGCCCATTGGTAGGCGCTATCATCTTTGAATACGGCTCGTATCAATTAGATGTCAGCGGGTTCAGCCTGCATAACACCTTGCTCGGCGCTGCTATCATTATCGTGACCATCTTCCTGCCGCAGGGACTCGTGCGGCTGGTTCAAGAGTTTTTCCAGAAACCCACGCCGGGCGCCGCCCGCAGCAATCGCTTTCTAGAAGGAGTGCGACGTGTCCGACGCTTCATTGCCGACAACGGCATCTAACACGCCTGTGAGCGCAGATGATGATGCTGCTCCGCCCCTTCTTCAACTGGAGGGTATCAGCAAGCGCTTCGGCGGCCTCCCAGCCGTGGATAATCTCAGCTTCTCGCTGCGCCAGGGCGAGGTGCTGGGCATCATTGGCCCCAACGGCGCGGGCAAATCAACGCTGGTTGGACTGATCGCCGGCGTGCTGGGGCCAACGGCTGGCCGGGTTACCTATCAGGGGCAGGATATTAGCCGCATGGCCGCCAACCGGCGGGCGCGCCTGGGCATTGCCCGCACCTTTCAAATTACCCAGCCATTTACCGGCCTGGATGTTCGTGAAAACGTGATGGTAGGCGCGCTCTTCGGCTGCCGCCACCTGAACACCCGCGCCTCCGCGCTGCGTGTCGCAGATGAGGTGCTGGCGCAGGTTGGACTGGCCCACAAAGCCACCCTCAAGGGCGATCAACTCACCACCGCTGATCGCAAACGACTGGAACTGGCTCGCGCGCTGGCAACGGACCCGAAACTGTTATTGCTTGATGAAGTGATGGCCGGCCTGACCCCCACTGAAGTCTCGCAAGCCGTCGCGCTGATCCGCGAGATCAACCGCACCGGGGTAACGGTCATCGTTATTGAACATATTATGCAGGCCATTATGGGTGTCTCGGACCGCATTCTGGTCATGCGTCATGGCCGTAAAATCGCCGAAGACGCGCCTGAGCAGGTGTTTTCTGACCCGAAGGTGATTGAAGCCTATCTGGGTGAGCGCTACGCCCGGCAGCGCCAGGCTCAGCAAGGAGCGCAGGGTGACGCGGAAAGGCAGCAGAACAATGAGTGACGCTACAGAGAGACCAGCGCTCCAGGACAACCTCAACCCTGCACCGCTCGCTCAATCACCTATACCACTGCTCGCGGTGCAGCACCTCGCAACTGGCTATGGAGATAGTCAGGTACTCTGGGATGTCTCATTGGAAATTCTGCCCGGCGAACTGGTTGCCCTGGTAGGAGCGAACGGCGCTGGCAAAACCACCCTGCTGGCGGCCATTTCGCGTCTGCTGCCGGTCTGGAGCGGCTCTATCACCTTTGCCAGGCGCACGATCACCCGCATCAGTGCCGAGCAAGTGGTCAGGCGTGGGCTGGCGCATGTTCCGCAAGGGCGCCGGCTCTTCGCCGGGTTGAGCATCGAAGAAAACCTCCGGCTCGGAGCCTATACCCGGCGCGCCGGCTCTGCACGCGCCATTGCCGATGATATGGAGCGTGTGTTTACCTTCCTCCCCACGCTGCGCGAGCGGCGCAAGCAATTAGCAGGCTCGCTTTCTGGCGGCGAGCAACAGATGTGCGCGATTGCCAGAGGGCTGATGACCCGGCCAGAACTGCTGTTGATAGACGAACTCTCGTTGGGCCTGGCACCCAACATCGTCGATGACATCCTTGCCGCGCTGGACAGCATTCACCGACAAGAACATCTGAGCATTTTTCTGGTTGAGCAAGATGTACAGATCGCGCTGGAACGCGCTGACCGGGGCTATGTGATCGAGAATGGGCGAATGGTCCTCAGTGGTCGCGCCGCCGACCTGTTGAGCAGCCCCCAAGTGCGCGCCGCCTATCTTGGCGAAATGTAGGAATGTACCAACAGCAACGACGCAATCGAGCGGATAGCCTGAAAGCACTGGACAGATGCTGCATAATAGAGGACAAGCTGATGATCTCGTAGTCTTCACGCGGCAGCGCAGGTCTCGTGACAGGAGCGACGCAATGATGCGTATCGGGCATCAATCACTGCTGGTACAGTTGCTCTGTGGCTATTTGCTTTTTGTCCTGATCGTACTGGGCACCGGGGTTACGGTAAATGCTGTCGTACAGCAGGAGCTGCAGGATCAAGTGCAGGCATCAGACCTTGCCCTGGCCCAGAGCATTGCTATCGAAACCAGTATCAAACTTGGCAACGATACAGCCTCCCTGATAGACCTCAGCCAGCAGCAGGAGGTACGCCAGGGCAATGTACAGGGAATGCAGCAAACCTTCAGTTCTTTTAAGCTGGCGCGCCGCGACATTGACCGCATTTACTGGCTGGATGCGGACGGGGTGCTACGAGTCTCGGCGCCAGAAGACCCTCGCACCCTGGGTGTCGATTTCTCCCAAGACCCGCTCTCGGTCTACCAATTCTCCAGGCAGGCAACCGGGCCTGTGATAGAAGCGGGGGTCGTTGATCTGACGACCTTTGATGCAGTCGTTGCCGTAGCCGAGCCGGTGCGCGATTCGGGTGGCAAATTGCTTGGGATCGTCGCAACGAACTTGTCGCTCGATGCGCTCAGTGTCCCACTGCGCACCGTCATCGATGCCCAGGCCCGCCAGCAGCATCACCTGCTGATTAGCCTGCTCGATCAGGAGGGTCAACTCATCGGCACCGCCGAGCGCGAGCTTTTGCTGCAACCAGTAGCGGATGAGTTGCCGGGGGCAAACCAGGCGCTGGGCGGGCACGCGGCGACCAGGCTTGGGTCTGGACCAGATGGACGAGAATGGCTCTTCAGTTCCGTCCCAGTGCCAGATACCGGCTGGGCTGTCGTGGTACAGCGGCCAGCAGATGAAGCCCTGGCCGTCATTTATCACTTTCGTACCTGGCTTGCCGTCGCGGCGGCGCTCTTTGCGCTAGGAGGCTGTTGCTTCTGGTTCATTCTCGCCCGGCGAGTAATTCAGCCGCTCCAGGCACTAGCAACTCGCTACCGATCCTTTCCGCCACCTCGCTCGGCTGTTTCTGTCTCCATGAGAGCGCTCACACGGCGCAGTGATGCGGTTGGCGAACTCACCCGCTCGCTGCAACGGCTGGAACACGATGTTACTACCCAATTGGCCGAACTGCACACGCTGCTTGAAACATCCAACGCCGTCGTGGCCTCGCTCAATCCGCAAGCCGTCGCAAAGACGATTATTGCCCAGGTTCAGCGGCTGGTCGATGTGCAGGCGGTCACCGTATTTGTGCAAGACGAGCAAGAAGGATTACGGGTGCTTGCCAGCGAAGGACGCAGCAAGCAATTTCCTCAGAATCTTCGCATCTCGCCCGATGCCCCAGATTCACCATCCATTACTGCTTTGAACAGCGGCCAGCCGGTACAGATGGTCGCTGAAGAGGGCAAGCCATTTCCTCACATTTCTTATGCTGAAGGCTTCCGCTCTGTCCTCTCTATCCCGATTATTAGCCGGCATGTGGGCAGCGTTGTGCTGCTGGTCCACCGGACGCAGCCACAGCCATTCAGCCCCGACGAGGTGGACTTGCTGCTGACATTTGCTAACTACGCCACGCTCGCCTGGGAACACGCTGTTCTCTACGAACGCAGCGATGAACGCCTCCGCGAGATTGCTCAAGAAAACCAGCGACTCTATATGCGGGCAATGGAAGAAAAACAAACGCTGGCTGCCATTATGAGGAGCATGAGCGATGGGCTGATTCTGGCAAGTGTCAATGGCCTCGTGTTGTACGCGAACCCCGGCGCGCAAGCCATCGTCGGGCCATTGGTTGCTGTGCTGGAAGGCACCCCCATCAGCGCCCTCCATATAGCTTTGCGTGGGGTCAGCGCTCGCCCGGAAGAATACGATGGCATTCTGGCCCGTATCGAGCAAGGCGAAACGCCGATCTGGATCATCGAAGCAGGCAACGGAAGTCAAAAACGCTCTCTTCGGCTTCAGGTGTTTGATGTCCATGATGAATCCAGGCAAGTCAGCGGGCGCGGATTGCTCTTGCGCGATGTGACACGAGAACACGAGATCGACCAACTCAAAACGACTCTACTGGCAACCGTCGGGCACGAGTTACGAACGCCACTCTCTGTGATTAAGGGAAATGCCTCAACCTTATTGCAGGAAGATGTGACCTGGACACCCGCAGACCAACATCACTTTCTCCAGACCATCAGCACGCAAGCAGATCGCCTGGCGCAATTGGTCAGCCAACTGTTTGACCTCTCGCGGCTGGAGGCTGGCATCCTCTTGCTGCACCGGCGCCCCAGAGGACTTGGCGAGTTGGTGGAGCAAGTCTTGCACGAGCTTGAGGATACGATCCCCTCGCTTTCAGTTGCATTGCCCGAACATCTGCCACTCCTGGACCTTGATGGGCCGCGTATCGAAGTGGTTCTTCGTAACTTGCTTGCCAATGCCCGCGCCTATGGCGCGGGGGTAGTGCGCATCTTAGCCAGACAAGAGGAGCGCCTGGTCGTTGTCTCTGTCTGGAATGATGGGCCTGGCATTGCCCCTGATGAACTCCCCCATATCTTTGAGCGCTTCTACCGAGCGAAGCAGGGCATCCAGCAGCGCTCAGGCGGCACTGGTTTAGGGTTGGCAATCTGCAAAGCGTTCGTCGAAGCACACGGGGGCACTATCTGGGCAGAAAGCAGCGAACACAGTACCACCATTTCTTTTTCCCTACCCATCGCCGCTGCCGCTCTGGCTGGGGCAGCGCTCTCCGGGAAAGAGCAATGGCAAGGGAGGTGATGACTCTATGCCAACAAAACGTGTTTTGGTCGCCGAGGATGAACTGGAACTGCGCGCCTTCATCTGCCGCAATCTGCGCGCACGCAACTTTACCGTCCTTGAGGCAAGCAATGGTATCGAAGCGCTGCTGCTTTGGGAAAACGAACAGCCGCAGTTGCTCATTCTGGATATTATGATGCCCCATATGGATGGGCTAGAGGTCTGCCGCCGGATACGCGAGACCTCAATCGTGCCAATCATCGTCCTCACCGCGCTTGACGACGAGCGAGACAAAGTAAACGCGCTTGATCTGGGCGCGGATGATTACCTGACGAAGCCCTTTGGGGTAGAGGAATTATTGGCACGCATCCGGGCCGTG
Organism: uncultured Ktedonobacterales bacterium; assembly: GCA_964522745.1. GTDB lineage: Bacteria > Chloroflexota > Ktedonobacteria > Ktedonobacterales > DATBGS01 > DATBHW01. The sequence continues at coordinate 11,586 of CAZFWN010000014.1, read as the reverse complement.
CTTCGGCGCGGCCAGTGGTTTGCGCAGCCTCCCTCTCCAGGAGTGCGTCGCTATGGGAATCTGGAAATTGACTTCGAGGGGCATATGGTACGTCTCAGTGGGGAGGAGATACGATTGACGCCAACGGAATTTGCCTTGCTCGAACAACTGGTGACAAATGCAGGCAAGGTCTTGACGCATCGCGTCCTCTTACAGCGGGTTTGGGGACGTGAATATGGTGAAGAGGCCGAATACCTGCGCGTCTATATGGGGCGCTTACGTCACAAACTAGAGCCTGATCCTGCCAATCCACATTATTTCCTGACCGAATCGGGCGTTGGCTATCGCTTTGTCGCTCCCTAAAAACGAGGTGCTTGATGCAGCGCTCCCTTCGCTGGCGATACCTGGCACTGCTGAGACTGGCAATGGGTCTCCTCTTGACAGGGTGCAGTCTACCCTGGGGCGGATTCAGCAGTGTCAGTGGTGTCATCACCTTTGGCGCAACTATTTCTATCACCGGAGAACTGGCCGAAGAGGGGCAGTACACCCGCGATGGCTATCTCATGGCAATCAACACTATTAATCGGGAGGGCGGCATCAAAGTTGGAGGAAAAACCTATCAACTGGCGTTGCGCTATTATGATGACGAATCGCAACCCGCCCTCGCCGTCCATCTCTATGAGCAGCTCATCACTGAAGACAAAGTGGATTTTCTCCTCGGTCCCTATAGCTCAGGTCTGACTGAAGTGGTCGCACCTATTGCTGAAAAATATCAGGTTCCGCTCGTAGAAGCCAACGGAGCCGCCGAGAGCATCTTTGAGCATGGCTATCATTACATCTTTGGGGTGCAAAGCCCGGCCAAAGACTACCTGACCGGGATTATCGCTGTGGTACTGGCAAAAGACCCTGGCGCTAAATCACTCGCCATCCTGGGAGCAGAGGAACCATTCTCAAAAGAAGTGGTGGCAGGCGCCGTCGAGTATGCCCAATCGCAAGGAATGAGTATTATCTACCAGGGGAGCTATCCAACCGACACTCAAGACCTCGGCGCGCGGTTGCAGGCGATCAAAGCATTGCATCCCGACGTCCTCTTAGGCGCGGGGCATATCCAGGATACCCTCCTGATGGCAAAGCAGGCTCAAGAGTTATGTGTTTCGCCCAAGGCGATGGGATTTAGCGTTGGTCCTGCATCGTTGATCTTCCGTCCCTATTTGCAAAGTAAAGCTGATTACATCTTTGGTGCGAGCCAGTGGACCAGCGCGCTCAAATATGTAGGGGTCGATCCTTGGAAGACACCTCAAGCCTACACAACTGCCTTTCGCTCGCAGTTTCCTCGCTACCAGGAAATCCCGTATCAGGCGGCAGAGTCCTCGGCTGCCGTGATCGCCTTCCAGTATGCCTTGGAACATGCGGGCAGCCTCGATCCACGTGCCGTGCGCGCAATGCTGGCGAGCTTAGATATGATGACTTTTTATGGGCGCATTAAATTCGATCAGCGTGGCATCAACACCTATAAGCCGATGGTCGTGCAGCAACTTCAGCCAGACGGTGGGCAATACACCGTGTATCCCTTTACTGTCGCAGAGCGACCAGCGTTCTATCCTATGCCCCCGTGCCATCAGCCATAGCGGACGGGGTGTAGTTCCACTTCTGGTTTCCCAGCAAACATTTATCTTGTCTTAGCTTGATGCGCATGGGGCAAACACAGCGAAGTACCTCCCTCCCCCTGCACTCGGTGGTGATGAAAGGTATTCATCGTAGCAGAGCCAGAGGGAAGCAGAGTAGATGCAAGATAGAGCAGAGATGGGAGACACCTGTACCTAACGTTCCGGATCCTATTTCCGCACATTACGGGCAGCGTCGGCCGTTGCGTCGAGCAGCACCCGTGGTCGAAGCGCCACGCGGTTGGAGTACCAAAGCGTCGTGACCGGGTGAGAGAGAGCACCCTCTCCGGGCCGCGTGCGACTGATCCGATGCGCAGGCGGTAATTCCAGAGAGCGCCCGACGCTGCCAGAGCGTCGGTGCTTTGGAGAGGGCTGGCCAGAGAGGGGCTGAAGAGTGCTTCTCCCAAAAGAAAACGCCTCACAGATCGTCTCCGCAAGGCGTTCCTTTTTGCAGCAGCGGGTGGGTTTACACCATCGCCGATTCAGCGTCCTGAACTGGCAAGTTTTACACAACGCTGCTGACTGGAAGCTCGGTAGTTTTTGCGTATCGGGCTTTTGACATGTCAGGGTGATCCAGTTTCACCAATCACCACATTACCATGTTCGTGCCCTGATTGCAAACTGAGCCGCATCCCTGCAACTTCTCAGACCTCTTTATCTGCTAGTTTTTCGCCCAGTCAGTTCGACCTGGTGCGCACCAAGAACGTAAAGAACGGATTGTTTGCACGCGGCCAGGAGGCGACAGGACGAGCCATCTCGATGCGCAGAGAGGACATGGCGCCAGACCCTAATCACGCATTGGCTCAGACAGGAGCCTCACCCTGGGAGAGAGCAGACTTCCAGCATCTGCTGCAATGAAAGTGTGAGATGGGTGTTCCTGAAGCACCGTGCCGCTGGCTCCAAGAGCGTCCGGTTGGAAAGAGTATCGATGCCAGTCCGACCGTTGTCAGGCTAGGAGTTACAGGCTCCAGGCTACAGAGAGAAAAGCGGTCTGCGCTCAACTGTCCGTTGCCTGGAGCCTGTGACCTATTCCATGGCTCCATATGCCAGGGTCCAGAAGTCGGTGAAGACCTTCGGCGGTTCAGGAGAATCCATCATGCGTTGGGTGAAGAGGATGCCGATCATCCCCTCTGCAGGATCGGTATAGGCCGTTGTGCCGAGGCCGCGGGTCCACCCGAAACGGCCTGGGGAGTGGAAGATCTCGGTGCGCCCAATGTCCACCGCCATGCCGAAGCCCCAGCTGCTATGGGAGCCGAAAAAGAGTTCGGCGCCTTGGCGTTGCTCAGGCGTGAGCTGATCGGAAGTCATCAACTCTACGGTGGCGCGTGAAAGCACCTGCTCACGGCCGTGCCGGCCTTTGTTGAGCAGCATGCGGCTGAAGGCAAAATAGTCGTCGATCGTTGAGACGAGCCCGCCTCCACCAGATTCAAATGGCGGCTCATATCGCCCGGCGCTGTTCGCCACGTCATCATACACCTCCAGGGCGTTTGTCTGATGGTTGAAGCCGTAGCACACAGGCAAGTGACCGACTTTGTCGGGAGGAACGTGGAAGGCAGTGTCTTTCATGCCGAGTGGATCGAAGACGCGCTCGCGTATGAAGGTGCCGAGCGATTGCCCCGACACCCGTGCGATCAAGGCCCCGAGTACATCGGCACTCACCTGATACATCCACCGCTCACCCGGTTGCGCCATCCACGGGAGCGAGCCGAGCTTCTGCAGCCATTCTTCCGTGCCGGGCGCCTGCGCAGGCCGGGGTGGACCGTCACCGCCAATGCGATAGGCACGGATCAACTGCTGAATCGGATAGGTATCTGGCATCGCCATCACACTGCCAAAGCCCATGCGGAAGGTCAGCAAATCGCGAAGGGTGATCGCACGCACTGCAGGTACCGTGTCATCGAGCTGGGAGGACAGGGACTTCAGCACGCGACGATGGGCCAGTTCTGGCAGCCACGACTCGATCGATTCGTCGAGCTGCAGCTTGCATTCCTCCACCAGCATCATGGCTGCCACGGCAGTGATGGGCTTCGTGATCGAAGCGATGCGAAAGATCGTATCGCGCTGCATGGGCGTCGGATGGTCGAACGCCAGGGTGCCGAGCGTCTCCACATGCACGTCGTCATGATGACTGACAAGCGCAACAAGTCCTGGCATCTCTTTCCGTTCGACGTATCCCGACAACACGCGATGCATGCGCTCGAGCCGCGACTTCGAAAGACCTGCAGTACTCATGTTTTGTTGCCTTCCAAGCGGTGTTCAAACGTGTTTGATTGCGGTGAAAACGTCCGCCTACCGCACAGCATCAGCCGTGTGAGGCCCCGGTCGGGCAAGGAACCGTAGTGATTGACTGCGCTGTTCTCATCGCGATGGACCGCCCAGTGCCGCGGGTTTCAGAGAAGATTGCGAGATCTCCGAGGTCAAATTGCATCGGCTGATGCCTCCCCTGCTGGATGCGCAATGGGCTGGTTAATCTCCCAGAGGTTGCCCTCTGGATCGGCAAAGTGTGCCGTGCGCAGCCCCCAGGGCTGATTGGTTGGGGGTCTGAGAAACGTGACGCCCCTGGCTTTGAGTACCTCGTAGATAGCGTCAACATCCTCCACCTCAGCGGCCAACAGCCCGCGAGGCCCGCCCTCCAGTTTCAACTCAAGAGCCGCTTCACTAATCAGGCGTGCGGCGGCTGAGACTTCCAGCAGGAGAAAGTACACGTTTTCCATCCGGAACGCGACCGATTCGGCATCGCTCTCTTGCAGTTCAAGCCCGAGCGTGTCCCGATAAAACGCTATACATGTAGCCAGGTCTCGGACGAACAACACCGTTGCGACGACTCGGTGAAACATAGGTGACACCTCTTCTTTCTCTGTCGAGTCTGAACGTGAGTCCAGGATCCTGAGCATCATTTCCTGCTCCACGCGTTCAGGCTGAAGCGCATGTCTGTGCTTGACAGGGAACAGCGTAGCACAATAGGAGGGCCAACACTTCTCCCAGCTTGCTTTTTTCTGGGTCTCCTGGGGCACATGGCGCCCTGATGCGTCTATCTCCTCGCGTGATCGAAGCTGGTCCATGGTGTAACCTGCCACGAATGATGGAATAACAAAACATGCATCGGTTCCACCGAGCTCAGCACCATGCGAGCCTGACAGCAGCGGAGGTACTTTATGATTCTCACGGCCCCCCAGATAGAACCTGCCGACCTGGAACGACGGACAGGATGGCATGTGACCCCTGAAGGACTCTGCAAGGGGCAGCTGTGTGTGCCTTTCCCCACGATCCAGGAAGGTCATATTGATGCGCGGATCCTCGCTGAGCAACTAAGCATGCCCCTTCTCCATGATCCAACCCATCAGCTCTGGTGCCTGGGGCCTGAATCTGGCGGCCGAGCCTTGACGAGTGCGATGGCCCCTGATATTGTGCTGCCTCAACTCGATGGAACGCTCTTTGCCCTGGACACGCTGCGGGGGCAGAAGGTGCTCCTGGTGGCCTGGGCCTCCTGGTGAGGGTGTCGCTTTGACCTGCCCGTGTGGCAGGAACTGCGCGCCCAGTGGTATCCACAGGGGCTGGAGGTGGTCACACGGTGGCCCTGGATACGGCTGGCCCCGAGGCGGCCCGTCCCTGGATTGAAGCGGCCAGGCCTGAGCATCCGGCGCTGATTGACCAGGCCCATGTGCTTGATGAGCTGCTGGGGATTGTGAACGTCCCCACCGGGGTCTGGATCAATGAGGAAGGCGTGCTCGTCCGACCACCTGAACCAGCATTTCCTCATCGTCCCACCTATCTCCCGTCGGCTCCATCTGGTCAGCAGCCCGGCGCGCCTTCCCGGCAGCGCTCGCCACGCCGGAGAGCGGTGTGGGAAGCCGTGAGCAAGATCCGCATCCAACCCGAACGCTACATCGCGGCGGTGCGGGATTGGGTGGCGAACGGCGCGGCCAGTCGGTATCAAGTTCAGCGTTTTGATTTATAAACATCTGCTATCAAACATAGTCGGATATTTGACAAATGCCCGGTGTTATGCTACACTGTGGGCATGAAACTTTCGGCCTACGCCAAACAGCAAGGCATCAGCTATCAGACCGCGTGGCGCATGTGGCAGCGCAGGGAATTGCCCGCACACCAGTTGCCCTCTGGCACGGTGATTGTCGATGTGCCGCCCACGCCACAAGCCGTCCACCCGCAGAAGGTGGCGGTCTATGCCCGTGTCTCCAGCGCCGAGAACCGCAAGAACCTGGAGAGTCAGGCAGAGCGTGTGGTGGCCTTCTGTGCTGCCAAGGGTTGGCAGGTGGCAAAGGTCGTCAAGGAATGCGGCAGCGGCGTCAACGACCAGCGCCCGCAGTTCTTAGCCCTCTTGGCCGATGCGAGCATCAGCCACATTGTTGTTGAGCAGAAGGACCGTTGCTCACGCTTTGGCGTGGCCTACATTCAGACGCTCTTGAAAATCCAAGGTCGGGAACTGGTCATCATCAACGAAGCGGAAGAGGAACAATCCGACCTGATGCAAGACTTCGTAGCCATCATCACCAGCTTCTGTGCCCGGCTCTATGGACGCAGGCGGGCGAGCCGGAAGAAGACGCAAGTGTTAGCGGCGCTGGAGGTGAACTGATGCGCTTGACTCGTGCCGTCACGCATATTCGCCTCTGTGACGCCAATCACGCCAAGATCGCTACCCTGGATGCGCTGGCCGCTGACTATCTGCGGCTCTGCCAGGCGTACACCACCTATTTCTGCACCGAAGCGGAACCCGATGGCTACCTGATTCCCCGCTTCGATAGCCCACTCTCCCAGCGCTGGCAGCGCGTGGCAATTCAGCAGGCCGCTGGCATTGCTCAGTCGTGGCGAAGCAACTGCGCCAATGCCGCGCAAGACTACCTGGATGCGCTGGCCGCCTATGAAGAAGACCATGAGCCAGACGAAGCGCCGCCAGAATGGCGCGACTGGAAGACGCCCATCTTGAAAGAGCCGGTGATTCAGGCCAACGCCAATGTGGCGCTGCTTCAGCCATCCCAGGACAGCATCTTTGATTATTGGCTGCGACTGAGCACGTTAGAAGCCCGCCGCCCGGTGCTCTTGCCAGTGAAGCTGGCGAACTATCATCGACAGGCGCTCGCGGGCCAAACGATCAACACCAGCACCGTGCTGGCCCGCAAGCCTGATGGCTGGTGGCTAACACTCTCCTATGATGAACAGGTCAAAATCGAGACTGCCAAAAACGCGCCCGTGATTGGTGTGGACGTGGGCATCGCCAATTTCATCACCACCTCAACGGGCAAGCACTACGGAACGTTCAACGGCAAACTGGCCGCCCGCCACAAGCGGGACCGCGAGAAGCGCCGCCGCAAAGCAAAGCTACGCGCCTGCCTCAAAAAGAAGGGCACAAAGCGCCTGCCATCCACGCGCAACAAGAAGCTGGCGCGCACCGTGCGGCAGGAGATCAATCGCGCCGTCAACGAACTCTACCGCGATCACCCAGAGGCCCAGTTTGCCTACGAGCAACTCAACGTCGCCGGGATGAAGTTCAAGGCGCGTCGGATGAATGCCTATCTCTATGCGTCCAATCTGGCCCATATCCCGGCGCAATTGGCCTGGGGTGCGGCCAAGCGGGGCATCCGTGCCCGCAAGGTCAAGAGTGCCTATAGTTCCCAGGAATGCCATCGCTGTCACCATGTGTCCCGCGAGAACCGTCCGAACCAACAGACGTTCTGTTGTGTGGTCTGCGGGCATACCACCCATGCCGATGTGAATGCGGCAGAAAATCTGGCGAGCCGTCTCAACGATCAGGAGCTCGCTGCCTGCGCAGACCGCAAGGCGATCAAAGCCCTCCTGGCAAGACGACACCAGGGCTGGCAAAACATCCAACGGGTGCCCGTAGTGCATCCGCCCGCCTAGTTGTTCGTCAACGGGCGCAGGTCTAACGGGTGAAATATCTGATGATATTTTGCTCAACTATGTGCTCGAACCAGAGGAAGTGGTGCAGCGCTCGCGGCCGCGCCCGCGGGAGGTTGCCGAGGCAGCCGCCAGCTTTGAGATGGGGCAATATCTATACCGTCAGGGGCATGCGGAGAATGCTGTACCCTGGTTTCGCCAGGCCCATCGGCTCCAGCCCGACAACTGGACGTACAAGCGGAAGGCGTGGAGTTTAGTAGACCCCGAACAAGGTCCAACCGAGCTCTACGAGGGAGACTGGCTCGCTGATGTGCTGGCAATCGGGCCGGAGAACTATTATCCTCGTCTGCAGATGTGAGCCAGGCAAAAATTCAGGGCGTGCTGAGCCTGCGAATTGCCACCGAAATCCCAGCGTTGGAGAAAGGAGAAGCGATGTCAACGAAGATTGCCACCACAGGGGTTCACCACATTCGCTTGATCGTTACCGATCCTGCCCGTTCGCTGGCCTTCTACACCAGCTTGCTGAACTTCACGCTCGCCCCCGAACTACCCCCGGGCTATGTGATGACCAATGGCACGATGCTCCTGGGGATCACGCCTGCCTGGAATGCCAGCCAGGCGCCTGCAAATGATCGGTTCAGTCCCAACCGCGTGGGATTGGATCATCTGAGCTTTGGGGTGGCTGATCGCGCGGCCCTCGAACACGCCGCCGCGCTCTTCGAGCGGCAGGGGGTTGAGCACGGGGAAATTCGAGACTTGCCTCCCTTTGGGATCACCATCCTCAGCTTTAGTGATCCGGATGGGATCCAGCTTGAGTTGACGGCGCCGCTTACCGCCAGCTAGTAGAGGAGCGCAACCACCCCGTTCCGTGTCCAGGATCCGAGCCAGAGCCTTTCGGTGGTGGCTGGAGGAGCTGCTGCCGGCTGACGCGCAGGGCTTTGCGCAGCCGCTCCAGCGTCACGAAGTGGGCCCGCCCGCCGCGTTCGAGGCGGCTGATCGTTTTCTTGGCTTTCGTCCGAGCGGACAGCCAGTTCAGCCTGGGAGAGGCCGAGGCGAAGACGCGCGGCCTGCAGCCCGGGCAGGGGAACCCCTCTGATGGTCCCACCGCGCCCGGAGCCGCCACCAGTGGTGTCTGGCGCCAGCAAGCGCCGGCTGAACGCGGGCCCGGCGAGCCGTGTCAGGCCAAACTCAAGCCCGGACGCGAAGCCCGGGTGTGACGCTCGGCTTCGGTGGGCGAGGATGGTGCTGGTTCATGGGTGTCTCCCTTCGTGGTGCTGGCCCCAGGCGCCTGGCGCCAGAGGGCGAGCGGTGCCGCAGAGCGGGCAATGCCAGGTGCCTGCGGTCCAGTGCCAGAGCAGTCGGTGGCTGGCGGCAGGGCAGGCCGTAGGCAGAGCAGGCAAGGGCGGATCGCCGTTCTGTGTGGTGTGCGGGTCCACCGGTGCGGATTCGCTCTGGAATCTCGAGGCTGTCGGCAGCACCAGTGCCAGAGGTGTTATCAGAAGTGCTATAAGAGCTCTATTGCAGAACTGATAACATCGGTGCTGTCTCGCTCTCGCCCGTTTCGCGCTGCCGCAGCCAGGTGCATGCGGTGTTGAGCGAGATGTGTGCTGCCTCTGCCAGCGCGCGCGACGTGACCGCTTCCCCACGTTCTTCCAGGTCCGCTGCGGCTTTGGCCATCCGCGTGGCCTCGGCGGCCCGGCGCACCTGCGTCAGCGGCAGACCCTCTGCCGTGAGTTGTGGCAAGCTGGTGATCTCGGTCGTCACGGGCAAATCTTGAATCTCTCCTGAGCAGAGCGTCACGGCGATCCGTCCATCGTGGTGCAAAGGCTGGTTGCGATGGGCGCATTGGGTGAGCTCGGCGCGCATGCGCGGATCCGGTAGTGAAAGGCACCATCGTCAGAGCGTTCGCTTGTTTCGGCGATCACCTGTAGATCGGCGTGGTAATAGGCTCGTGCCAGGCGTGCAACGTGCTTTGGGCGTGTGGCTGGTGTTCCGACGATGAGCAGGATGGAGCAATCCTGGAGGGAGGTTGTTGCCACTCATACAGGGAAATGGCTGGCGCAGCAGACGGTGCCACGGCACAGCAAGGTGATCCTCCTGGCCGTCAGATTGCTCTCCCTGCGCCTCATAGAAAGCACCCCGAGGCAGGTGACCCCGGGTGCTGAGAAGACTTCTCCCAGGTTTCCCCTTGCAATTAATAAAAAATATTTGTATAATAAAATAAGTTTGTACAATATCGGAGGGCGTTATGCAGGCGATGCTCTATATCGAGGAGGTCGAGCAGGCGGCTACCTTGCTGAAGCCCAGGCGCCTGGACATCCTGAAGTACCTGGGCGAGCCTCGTTCTTGCCTGGAACTGGCCGAACTGCTGGAGGATACGCCGCAGAAGATCTACTATCATGTCAAGGCGCTAGAGCAGGCGGGCCTGGTTGACAGGGTGGGGGAGCGGCGCGTACGTGGCATCCTGGAGGGGTTCTATCAGGCCCGGGCACGCTCCTACTGGCTCGCGCCGAGCCTGGTCGGACAGATCGGCATCCGGCGGCGCGCCCAGGAGCAAGAAAGCCTGGGCTTTCTGCTGGGGCTCGCTGAACAACTGCAGACTGAGGTGGGGCATCTGGCTCAGACCCGGGAACCAGATGTTCCCTCGCTGGGACTGGCAGCCCAGATTGAACTCCACGATCCCGAGCAACGCAGCGCATTTATGCAGGACCTCCAGCAGAACGTTCAGGCCCTCGCACGCAAGTATGGTCGCCAGGAGGGTGACCCCCAGCCAGGCCCTGGCCAGACGTTCAGCCTTATGCTCGCCTGCTATCCTGCGCCACCTGTACCCCCTTCCCCCACTGAGTCCTCCTCTGATCGTCATGACCCATCTGAAGCGTAAAGGAGCAGTCCATGAGCGAAACGATTCACCTGGAGTTGTCCATTGCCGCCGCGCCGCACAGCGTTTTTCTGGCGCTCGCAGAGGCCGACGAACTGACGCACTGGTTTGCTGAGCAGGCTGACCTCTCGCAGACCGAGGGGCGCTATGACTTCTGGGGCCGTCTGACACCGGGAGCGCCAACACTCCAGGAGGGCCACCATCGGCTCCTCACCTGGGAAGTCGACCACTCGCTTGGGTTCCTCTGGTCCGTGCGCGGCGCCGAGACGACGGTGACGATCACTCTGGAGCCCGAGGAGCGGGCGACGCGGCTGCGCCTGGTCCACGAGGGTTTGCCGGTGCGCCGGCAGGGCGAAGCCAGCTTCACCGATTTCTGGGAGCTCTCGCTGGAGAACCTGCGCGGCTGGGTGGAGCGGCGCGTGGTAGGGGCGCGTTGCAACTTCTCCGGCACGCGCTACGGCGATGTGGAGGTGGCTCTGGAGATCACCGCGCCGCGGGCCGCTGTCTTCCACGCGCTCATGGCGCCAGAGGAGTTGAACCGTTACTTTGCCAGCAAAGCTGCGGTGGAGCCGTACGTTGGCGGGCGTTATAACTTTGGCTGGGGCGAGGGCGGTCCGGTGAAGATTCTCGAGCTTGCCGAGGAGAGCAAACTGGTGTACTCCTGGAGGTATGACCCTGAGCCGCCAACGGTGGTGACCTGGACGCTGGAAAACTCCGGCGGTGGCACGCGGTTGACGCTGGTTCACGCGGGCTTTGGGCCACAGACCCGGACCGAGGATTACCACTGCGGCTGGTTGAACTGTCTCAATCAGATCAAGTTCCTGGTAGAGACGGGTCCCACCTGGCAAAAGCCCCGAGTCACCATGCCAGATCGCTCAGCGGTCTGAGCATTACCTTATAGGGGAACGAAAGGGGCCTGGTTCAAAGCACAGGCCCTCTTTGTCGCTGCCTGCCTCTACTCCAAGCCTTTGAGCGAGGCCAGCGGCCACAGGCGATACTCTACCGTGGCCAGGCCCGCGCCAACGACGGCGTCAATCACCTGCTCGGCCGCTTTATACGCTGGCCCAGCCTCATCTATCGGTACCTTGGCCCGGTTGTTCACGATAATGCCGTCAGCAGCGTAGACCGCATTGATCTGCTTTTGGTCGAGGGTCTTCTTTGCCTGGGTCCGGCTCATACGCCGGCCCGCGC
>CAZFWN010000013.1:0-60038 GCA_964522745.1 uncultured Ktedonobacterales bacterium | reverse complement strand
CGATATTATCGAGAGCTAGCCCCTCACACAAGAGCAGAAAGCGCGCGCCAGATACATTCTGTAGTATCTGGCGCGCGCTTTCTGCTCTGCACTTCCTGAAATATTGCTATCAGCCAAGCTCCTGGTGAACGACGATGATCTCGTACAGCTTATTCAATTGTTCCTCATCGCTGAAAAAAATCGTAAGCGATCCATTCCCTTTCGCATTTTGCCGGAGTTGCACCTTCATCGCCAGCTTTTTGCGAAATTCGTCTTCAAGTAAGCGATTGCTGCTCATACTTTGTTGTGGCTGGCTCTGGTGTTCCACGTGTTGCTGGGGACGCTGATTAACCACTTCCGAGTAGCGTCTGGCTAACTCCTCAGCCTCGCGGACACTCAACCCTTGAGAGGTGATTTTCTGAATCGCATCGCGCTGAGCCTCTTCGCCCTGGATACGCAGCACCGCACGCGCGTGGCCCGCCGTAAACTCCTGGCTTTTGCTCGCCAGCTTCTGCCGCGCCTCCAGGGGTAACCCCAGCAGACGAATAGCGTTCGAGACCGCTTCGCGGCTCTTGCCGACGCGCTTCCCAACCTCCTCGTGTGTCAGGCCATAATCACTCGCCAACGTCTGATAGGCCAGCGCCTCTTCAATCGCATTGAGATCAGCGCGCTGAATATTCTCAATCAGCGCCAGTTCAAGCATCTGCTGAGGCGTCACCTCGCGGATGATGACCGGAACTTTGGTCAGACCGGCGAGCTTTGATGCCTGCCACCGGCGCTCGCCGGCAATCAGTTGATAACGCGCTGCCTCATCATTAATTGGCCTCGGCGCGTTATCATCCGCTGAGAGTTCCGTCACCACCAATGGCTGGATCACCCCATGCTCTCGGATGGAATCGGCTAACTCGCGCAGCGCCTCCTCGTCAAACAGAGTACGCGGCTGGCTCGGATTCCGTAAGATCGAGCTAATCGGCACCTCCAGCGGGGCAGCCTGCGGAATGGGCGTCGGCACTGTGGCGGAGATTGGCTCCGGGCTAGCGCCAGGAATAAGCGCGTCCAGGCCTCGTCCCAGGCCAAAACGGGGTTTAGCCACGACTCATTACCTCCTCCGCCAACGCTCGATAGGCCAGCGCCCCTGGCGAGGTCGGGTCATAGTCCAGAATCGACTGCCCAAAGCTGGGCGCCTCACTCAGACGAACATTGCGGGCAATGATCGTCTGAAAGACCTCTTTAGGGAAATGCGAGCGCACATCGCGCACCACTTCTCCTGCAAGCCTTGTCCGCGCATCATACATCGTCAACGCCACCCCGGCGATGTATAAATTGGGGTTGAGCCTGGCGCGTACCCGCTGGACGGTATTCAACAACTGGCTCAGCCCCTCCAGGGCCAGATATTCACATTGCAGCGGGATAAGCACACCATCCGCTGCTACGAGCGCATTCACCGTCAGCAAGCCAAGCGAAGGGGGGCAATCGATCAAAATATAGTCATGATGCTTTCGCGCGCTCTCCAGCGCCGTGCGCAGCCGATACTCGCGTTCTGGCAGATCAACCAGCTCAACTTCAGCAGCAGACAGATCTTGCGTACTTGGCACCAGCTTCAGATTAGACCGTGAGGTCGTGACCACCACATCATTGAGCGACACATCCTGCTTCACCAGCACCTCATAAATCGAGGCCGTTTCCCGGTTCTTGCCGGCGCCAATGCCGCTGGTCGTGCTTGATTGTGGATCAATATCCACCAGCAAGACACGCCGACCAGCCTCAGCCAGATAGGCTGCAAGATTAATGGCGGTAGTCGTTTTACCGACCCCACCTTTTTGGTTCACAATCGCATATACTTTTGACATCGATTTTCCCGTCCCCTTCGCAGAGCAGTCCGCAGCACAAAATCAGCAGGTATTCTCTCTTCAATAATACGGAAGAATACAAGAGATAGCAAGCCACTGGCCGTTTCCTGCTGGCGCAGGCTGAACTATACAGCGCAGTTATTGTAACAAATACAGCGGCAAGAGGCAATGGGTTCACAGCCCACACGCGCAGGGTAGAACAACATGATATAATGGCAAACAAAGGGTTTGCTCAAGCCAACGTGTCGTATGATAAGGAGATGGGGTGTGATTATTGGCAAGGTGGTCAAGTCGGATTCACATATCACCTACGTCTGCCAGGTCTATAACGGCGGCGAAGTCGAAATGCCGCCTGAACCGGCAGATTGCGCCTTTGGACAATTCGTGCGCGTAGCCTTGCATCACAGGCCGGCCCCCTCACAGCTACCGAGCAACAATGGCCGTGTGTCAGGTAAGAAAGGCCAGGGCGCCGCTCCATCGGAAGTCTGGGCAGTAGGCGTCATCTACGATACCATTTTGCTGAACCCCGACTTTGGCTCACTCGGGCCGCGCCTTTCCAATGCAGAGCAGGTAGAAATCTTCTCGCCCGATTATCTCACCGAGCGCGCCATGCTAGTGTACTTTACCGTGCTAGGCCTGATGGAGCATACGTCCTCCGCTCCAACCGGCTGGCGTGTGACACATGGCGTGCCACCTGTCGCGCTAGAACTGGACAGCCAGGTAGAAACGATGGACACCGAGCAGATACACGCCTTCCATCTCTTTGCCGACGAAACTGCGCCAGGCGGCGCCCAGCCATATCTTCATATGGGCTATCTGCCACATCTCATCGCCCAGCGCAATAACCTGTTGCCGCAAGTGACCCTACGCATCGTTGAGCAACTTGAGCAACTATTTCCGCAGAATCGCGCTCTGCTCAATATCGTCAAGAGCAACTTCGCCTGGAAGCTGAAAGTGGAGACCACCGGATAAGGAAGGACAGCAACTATGCCAGAACACCCCGAAAGCCAGCTTTCAGTCTCCGCCCAGCCGGTAACAGCCACTCCACCACAGGCATATCGCAAACCAGTGGGCATTACCAAAGGGCCAGGCGAGCAGATTCACCAGTACACCTTCATCTCGCGCGATCATGAGCAACTCCTCAAAAACGGCGAATACGTCTATTATGAACTGACGCTCAGCGACACAAAGCAGAACAATGGCGCTGCCAGACCACGTCAGGTATTGGGGCGCATCCTCAAGCGTGTGCCAGTGCAGCTCTACCCAGATACATTCCTCGCCGAACCAGAAATCCCGCCGGGCCAGGTCGCAGCAATGGTCGGCTATGACGCCACTGCCAACGAGTTATTTGAACTGCACGTCGCCATTATCGGTTTTTACGACAAGCATCTAGGCAGCTTCGTCAATCCCTGGATTCCGCCACAATCAGGCAAGCCCATCTATCTGGCCGACCATGATCTGCTCACCCGCGTGCTAAGCAAGCGCCAGCCAGAAGCCGTCGGCGCAGCCCAGATCGGCTCCCTGCTCACTCGCGCTGATGGCTCTGTGCCCATCGTGTTGGATGTCAAAGAGGTCGTCAGCACACATCTGGCAATCATCGCCAGCACTGGCTCCGGTAAAAGCTACCTCGCCAGCGTCCTGATCGAAGAACTGATGCGGCCCTATAACAAAGCCTGTGTGCTGGTCATCGACCCACACGGCGAGTACGACACCCTGGACCAGATTGCAAACCGGCCAGAGTTCCGCGAAAGCGGCGGGCGCAACGCCTACCAGGCAAAAGTGCAGATATACAAGCACGATCAGGTCAAGGTCCGCATCTCTTCGCTCACCCTCGGCGACCTGCGCTACCTGCTGCCAGACCTGACCGAAAAACAGCATTATCTGCTAGGGAGAGCCTATGGACGAGTGACCCGCGCCCACAAAGGCAAGCCCTGGACCGCCAATGATCTGAAAAATGCAGTCAAAGAGGCTGGCAAAGAAGAGAGCGAAGAAGAGCAGGATAACTCTGCCACCATTGGAGCATTGCTCTGGAAGATCAACAGCCGGCTCCAGGAAAACACCTTTGTCTTTGATGATTTCCAACATCTCGACCTGCGCGAGATATTTCAACCCGGCCAGTGTACCGTTCTGCAACTCAACGAGATTGATGACCGCGATCAGCAAGTCATCGTCGCAACCCTACTGCGCCGCTTGAACAAAGCGCGCATGGACACCGAGCGTGGCAAAGTTCACGCTGGGGATGAATTCTATCTCCCCTATCCTGTCTTCCTTTTGTTAGAAGAAGCGCACCATTTTGCCCCCGCCGGCGGTGATGTGATTACCACCGGCATCCTCAAACAGATTTTGGCCGAGGGGCGCAAGTTTGGCATCGGCGTGGGCCTGATTAGCCAGCGCCCCGGCAAGCTCGACGCCGACGTCCTCAGTCAATGCCTGACGCAGTGCATCATGCGTATTGTCAACGAAGTAGACCAGAAAAGCGTAGCAACGGCCATCGAGGGCGTCGGGCGCGACCTGCTCGGAAACCTGCCGGCGCTCTCCAAAGGGCAGGTGATTGTAGCCGGCGGCGCCGTCAACACGCCGCTCCTCTGCCGAGTGCGCACCCGGCTCACACCACATGGCGGCGAGAGCAAAGACGCGCCCGACCTCTGGCAAAAGCACTTTTCCGGCGGCGCTCAGGAGGCTCGCCGCCGTGACAACGCTTTGCCCTATACCGACGACAAACCCTTCTCAATGTTCAAAAGCTAGGCAGGAGCCGGCATGCGCGTGCGCCATCCAATGATCGCCCTGGTACTCGTGGCTCTGGGCGCCTGGGTGACTCTGGGACTTTTTGGTACGTTCGTCTCACCTGACAGCGCGCTAGCGCGCTCCGCCTTCCTGCTTTTGCTCTTTCTCGCGTTGACCGCAACGCTCACCCCGCTCGCGCGGCTGGCCGGCATACGGCTGGTACGCACAAAATGGTATCACCTGCATGGAGTGCGACACGCGCTCCGCCAGGGGGCGCTCATCGCCCTGGCGATTGTCGCCAATCTGGTGCTCATCGCGCTGGGCGCCTGGTTCTGGGCTGACGTCATCTTGATCCTGCTGGCCGTCGTCCTCGTAGAGATGATCGCCTTCGCTCGCAAGTAGGCGTGACGCACCGTTTCTTGATTCGCCACCGTCCAACAACTATAATTCAAACAGACCAGAGTTCATCCCGCACAGGCTGATAGGTAATGGGCGATTGCTTACAATCAAGCACTGATGAGGCATCACGTGCTGGCAAATGTCCCAAGAGCAGCGCAAAGGAGAAAGCGATGACAGCGTACACTCAGTCAGATCGTCGGAGTCTTTTGCTTGAGCGGCGCCGGTTATATGAAGCAGAAGTAGCAAAAGCGCTGCTTGACGAGGAGCCAGAGGAGCGCGAGGAGCGTTTGCATCTGGTGCGTGCCTGCCAGCCCATGCTGGTGGCAGCCTTGCGCCTGCCCATCTATGATCCAGAAAAATATAGAGAATAAGGCGAGAGCCAACAGCATGCCACATCCGATTTTCCCACCAGACGGACTTACCTTTAACAGATCGGTAGAGTTCGGCGGGTTGTATTGGGTCAACTTTACCTATCCACCGCTCCCCCCAGGTGTGGAGGAGCGGCGCATCCTTGACTGGCATCCAGCGCTGGTGATTTCCAGCCCCCCGTTCTGTCGCCACTCCGGCGCGGTCAACGTGTTGGCAGTCACCAGCTTTCGTGGCAAGCTCCGGCCATACCACTACCTGCTCCAGAAACGCGAGTATCCAGAGCTTGATACCGATAGCCTGGTCAAGACCGAACTGGCCTACCCCGTGCTGCGCGCCGCGCTGCCCGATCAACATTTTATCTGCAAGCTGAGTGACGGTGATCTGCAAGGAGTGTTACAGAAAGTAGCCGACGTGCTTGGCATCACCATGTTTTATCCCATTGATGTGATCGATATACCACTCTAAAAAGCCTATCGCTCTTCTCTATTCTCTGGGTGAGGCTTGCTCACATGATGCCATCAGAAATACAGCAGCAGTTACGCCGGCTCCCTGCGGTGGATGAACTGCTGCGCCATTCATCGCTAGCCCCCATTGCCGCAACCAGCACCCGCCTATTGCTTGTAGAAGCAGCGCGTTCAACACTCGTTGCCATTCGGGAGGAGATTCGCGCCGGCGCTGCGGGCTTCTCAGCAGAAGCCATCGTGGGGCGAGTGATCGAGCGCTATCACCAGCAGCAGCGTCCCAGTCTGCGCCCCGTGATTAACGCCACTGGGGTCATTCTCAATACCAACCTGGGGCGCGCCCCACTCAGCCAGGAAGCGCTTGAAGCCATCGCGCAGGTAGCCCAGGGCTACGCCAATCTGGAATATGATCTCGATGC
The DNA here is from genome assembly GCA_964522745.1 of uncultured Ktedonobacterales bacterium. GTDB lineage: Bacteria > Chloroflexota > Ktedonobacteria > Ktedonobacterales > DATBGS01 > DATBHW01. The sequence continues at coordinate 53,837 of CAZFWN010000013.1, read as the reverse complement.
CGGCGAACGTGGCTCCCGCCATACGCATGTGCGCGCCTTGCTCCGTGAAATTACCGGCGCCGAAGACGCGCTGGTCACCAACAACAACGCCGCAGCGGTACTCCTGGTTCTGAGCGAACTGGCAGCCGGACGCGAAGTGATTATCTCGCGTGGGCAGCTCGTCGAGATTGGCGGTGGCTTCCGCGTCCCCGACGTTCTGCGCCAGAGCGGCGCCCGGCTCGTCGAGGTCGGCACCACCAATCGCACGCGCCTCCGCGACTATGAAGCCGCTCTTACCGCCGAGACAGCCATCCTATTAAGCGTCCACCCCAGCAATTTTCGCGTGACCGGCTTCACCGAATCGGTCCCGCTCAGCGAACTGGCCGCTCTGGCTCGCAGCCGGGGATTACAGGTCGTTGAGGATTTGGGCAGCGGGTGCCTGCTAGATAGCGCCCAGTTCGGCCTGGCACACGAACCAACACCACAGGAAAGCATCGCCGCCGGGGCCGATGTCGCCTGCTTCTCAGGCGATAAATTGCTGGGCGGCCCACAGGCCGGCATCATCCTGGGCAGGCGCGAACTTATCCGACGCATCGGCAAGCATCCCCTCATGCGCGCCATACGCATCGACAAGCTCACCCTGGCCGCGCTAGAGGCCACCCTGCGCCACTACCAACGGCAGGAAGCGAGCCAACGTATCCCCATCTGGCGTATGATTGCAACTCCACAGGCGGCGCTAGCCCAGCGCGCCCACCGATGGGCGCAACAATTGAACCAATGGGGCATCCACGCCGAAGTGCTGGAAGGCCAATCGACTATCGGTGGCGGCTCCCTGCCCGGCGAAACCCTGCCAACGGCGCTGTTAGCCATCAGTGAGAACCAGGCATCAACTCCTGAACTACCAACTCATCAGGCATCATTCCTCGACGCGCTGGCAGCGCGATTGCGAGCCGGCAACCCACCCGTCGTGGCTCGCATCCTGCGCGACCACCTCTTGCTGGACCCGCGCACAGTTCTCCCAGAGCAGGACAGCCTCTTGCTGGAAGTGCTCCGAGCAGCGCTCGGTAGATAATTTTTCCTGACCCCTTCTATCATGCGTTCTCACGAGAGGCATCAACGTGTTCAGATGCCCGGCGCAATACCCACAGCGAGTCTGCCTGAGTCATCAAAGCAATCATACTGGCGGACACAAAGGCCAGGGCAATGCTCACTCGTTCGAGCAGAAGAGCCAGCACCAGGAAGAAACTAGCAAAGGCAAACAAGCCAAGGATCAACCCACGCAGCACCCGGGCCGCCGGGACCGGCCCTTGCTGATGGTGCGCAAAGATCGCCAGGATTGCCGCATAGAGCGGGAACGGCGCCAGCAAGCCGGTCAAACGTGGACCAAGCGTGGATGCCATGCCCGTAAGCAGCAGCACAAAGGTCGTAGCAACAAGCATTCGGACAGGAATATCCCAACCCGGCGGCGAATTCGCCGCCGGGGAAACGGCTAAGGAGCGTCCCGGCAGAAGGCGTAGCACCACCAGAAGAACGACTATTACAATGAGGAAGAGCAGCAGCACAGGAAGAGCCAGATATTGGAGGGCAGCGGTCGCCACAGCGAAAACAACACAACTGACCAAAGCCGTAAGCGACCAGCCAGAACGAAAGGCCAGCCACCCGTAAATCAGGCAAAAAGCGGCCTGCGAGATGGCCCCAGTCAAGGTGCCAACGGCAGCAGCCGCAGCGAACGCACCACCGTGATTGAGGGCCAGGAAGAACGCAATCGGCCCGGAAGTAAGCGGAAGCCCAACGAGCCAACCGCTCACCGATGGCCCCCAACGCCGGCCAGCGAGGCTGGCTGCCCCGATCAGCGCTGGCGTCAACACCAGCTTCAGGATCAGGCTGTCCATCTATCGCTGCTCATGTCCCTCACCACCCACCGCAGCACCAGCGCTTTCTGAACCAACTAGATCATCCATCCCCTGCCGCCTCTTTCTCTTGGGCAGCAGCCCCCAACGCGCCAGCAGCACTCCGGCCAGCACTACACCCGCCCCAAGCACCTGCCCCAGCGAGAAGCGCTCGCCCAGCAGCAGAAACGACCCGATGCCGCCTAGAATCGGCGTCAGGTAATTATACAATGTGACATAGCCCACGCTCCGCTGCACAATTGCCCAGTTCCAGATCGCGTAGCTCACATAGATGGGGAAGATCACCGCGTAGCCCATCACCAGCCACGAGCGCCAGGTCACCAGCGCCCAATTTTGTTGCAGCAATGCTGGAATACCTATCGGCGTCAGCGCCACCGTCCCCACCAGCAGCGTATAGCACATCAGTTCAGCCTGGGAGAAGCGCTTGCCCAGCGTTTTATTGGTAATGCCATAGAGCGCAAACGAGAGCGCTGCCACCAACGTCAGCACAGCCCCCAGCAGCATCGTGCCGGGGGTCACATGGCGGTCTGCTGCTGCGTGCTGTACAGAGCCAGTTGCGGCAAATAGAAAGAGCGCTACCCCGGCAAAGGCCACCAGCACTCCAATCCACTGCGCCCGACCAACACGCTCAATACGCAGCACAGCCAGCAAAATAGCCGAAAAAAGCGGCGCCGTTGCCATCAACAGCGCAGAAGCAAAGACCGTCGTGAGGTTGAGGCCAACGATATAGAAAATCTGATAAATTCCATAGCCGCTCAAACCAGAAAGAATGAGCGGCAAAATATCGCGCCGCTCAAATCGCCAGACCTGCCCCCCGCGCCGCCTATGCCACCAGAGTACCGCCAGCGAGACCACACAAATAAGCAAGAAGCGAACATAGGTAAAGGCAAACGGCTCCATCTCTTCGAGAGCCACTTTGAAAAATGAGGGGGAAATCGCCCAATTTAGTACAGCAAACGCCAGGGCAAGCTCAACAGCATACGTGCGGAAAAATGATCGAGAGAGAGGGAAACGCAACAACAACCTATCCTTTCAAATGCTTATTGCTGGGCCAGTGCGTGTGTCAGCCGCAGCACAATGCGGCAAAAATGAAGGATCGCCGCCGCTGTTGCCAGTTGCGCGTCCTCGTCACTCTCGCCCTCTAACAGCGGCTGCACTCGACAGAGCGCGCGCAAAACAAAGAGAACATCCTCACGGATCACACTATCCAGCCGGCCAGCGCGCACCATCCGCGCCACCCGTCCAACTGTCGCCTGCATCTCGCGCCGGACCACACCAAGTTGATCCACTTCTTCCTCTGCCAGATGCTCCCAATCCTCATCATCTAGATCATCATCCAGCAGAGCGGCCAGCTCGTCCGGCCCAGGAGCTTCGGCATCATCAGCCTCAGCCTCCTGCGCATGAGCAAGGGAAGGTTCCCACTGCACCCCCAGGCGGTTCAGGAGTATCTCTAGCTCGTGTTCCCAGTTGGACATGCAGGCGATCCCCCTCTGACAAGAGTGAGCAACGGTTGCTCCGTCGTAGCGCGTCAAGTCTAGCATAGCAATCTACTCTTGTCGAGAGGTTAAGAGCAGGTAATCATGAAAAAGCGGGAGAACGCCTGCACTTATGCTTGCATTCTCCCGCTGCTCTTGTTCTGTAGCGCCGGTGGGCCTCTATGCTTTGTTCTCTCTCTTATTGCGTCAGCCCAGTAAAATTGAAGGTCGCCGAGCGCACTGCTGGCGCCACAACAGTCGTATAATCGCGCACCTGAAGACGCTGCTTACTGATGGCCTCGGCGGCCATCAAGGTCTCCAGGATGCTCTGCGTAAAGCGGAAGCTCTTGACCGGCTTTGTCAACTCGCCATGTTCGATCAAGAACGTCCCGTCGCGCGTCATCCCGGTAAAGAGCGTCTTCACCGGATGTACGATATTGCAATAATGGAAGCGCGTCACATAGACACCGCGCTCGATCCCCTTGAACAACTCTTCCCGGCTAGCCTCGCCGCCTGCCATCATCAGATGCAGCGGATACGGCCCCATCGTATTGGGCGCGGGCAGCGCGTGGCCGGTGTTCTCCTTGCCTTCGCGGTTGGCAGTGAAGGAATCATAGGGCACCGCGCGAGCAATGCCATGATCGATCATCGCCAACTGCTGCGTGGGCACCCCCTCAAAATCAAACCCCATCGGCAACCCTTCAGAGTCAAAAGCATCGTCATAAATAGTCACGCTGTCGGCGGCAATCTGCTCGCTCATATGACCATTCATAAAGCTGCGTTCTTCCTGCATCGCCAGCGCCGACAGCCCCATAAAGCCCAGATATTGCAGCATCTCGCCCACCGCGTAGCTATCCAGCACCACGCGATAATCGCCCACCGCCAACTCAATCGGGTTCCGGCTCTTTTCAGCTTTCTCGACGGCCTCCTTCGCCAATACCTCAAAATCAAAGGTGCTGGCATCCATCGCCACCCGCTGGGCGTAGCCCGAACCACCAGCATCTGCCATCACCACCGCGTGAACTTCGGCCTCGGTGCCCACATGATTGGCAAACACTCCCAGCGAATTCGCAACGGCCACCTGCTGCACCGCCGTCTCAAACGCTCCGGCAGACTCATAGCCTTTCGCCACCGCCCGATCCACAATCACCTTGACCCCGTTGGCACGCTCCTCCGGTCCAAACGCCGCCGTGCGCTCGCTATACCCATTGACTGGCCGGATCGGTTGTGGCCCTGGCAACGACTTGAACTCTGGATTTTCAGGCTGCACGCTCGCAATAGCAATAGCCCGCTTGACCACCTCGCGCAGCGACTCCTCATCCAGCTTATTCGTGCTGGCAACGCCAATCTTGGTGCCCAACACGGCGCGCACATTCACCGACTGGTTTGTTTCAGCCACATGCTGATGGATGTAGTTATTGGCAAAGCGCGTCAGGGAGCGATCTGTACCAAAAAACAGCGCCTCGGTCTGCGTAGCCTGAGAGAAGCCTAAAATCTTCTCCAGCAACGCCTGAACGTCCCGTTCGTCCAGCATTTCTCGCTCCTTTATTTTTCCCAATTGCCAACGCCGACCTGCACATTGCGGAAGCGCGCCGAAGCCGCGCCATGACCCGTGCGCATTGTCTGCATCGGCTCGCCCTTGCCACAATTTGGCGTGCCCCATACCACCCAATCATCGCAGACCGCATCGCAACTGCCCCAGAACTGCGGTGTAATGCCAGTATAGGTGCAATTCTTCAGCATCGCGCCCAGCTTGCCATTTTTGATCTCCCAGCCAATCTCTGTGCCAAACTGGAAATTCAGGCGGCGATCATCGATGCTCCAGCTTCGATTCGTGCAGAGGTACAACCCCTCATCAGTAGCTGCAATCAGATCATCAAGCTTCCAACTGCCCGGCAGCAGGCTCACATTCGTCATGCGAATCATCGGCAGGCGATTCCAGCCATCCGCCCGCACGCAACCATTGCTTGCCAGCCCAAGTTCCGGCGCCGTATCGCGCGACATCAGATAGCCAGAAAAGATGCCGTTTTTTACAATATCGGTCCGCTGGGCCGGCACACCCTCATCATCCCAGCCAAACGTACCCAGGCCGCCGGGCGTCGTGGCATCGGCCACGATATTGACAGTATCCGAGCCATAGCGAAAATTGCTGCGCAGTTTATCCGTCGTCAGGAAGCTCTTGCCCACAAAGCCGGCCTCCATCCCCAGCACGCGATCAAGCTCTATCGGATGCCCGCATGACTCGTGAATCTGCAATGCCGTCTGCGGCGCATTCAAGATAATGGTCGTCGTCCCAGCAGGACACTGCTTGGCCGTCAGCAGCTTCACGGCTTCCTCGCCAATACGCTGGCCGTGTTCCGGCAGATTCATCGCCTCAACAAACTCATAGCCCGCCGTACCCGCCTGCCGGCCAAACGAATTGGGGTACGAGCGCTGCTGAATCTCGCCATCGCCTACCGCCTCGGCCACGATCGCCGCTCCACTATCATAGAGCGTCTGCTCGATCGAACTGCCCTCAGAGCTGGCAAACAGCTTTCGCTCGCGGCCAAACTCCATATAGCCGGTAGCAATACTCACCCCCTTCACCGAACGCATCGCCTCATCCGCCTTGAGCAGCAGGCCAACCTTTTCCTCCAACGGCACGCTAAATGGGTCGCGCTTGATGGGCGTCGTATAACTGCCATGCTGAGGCGCCAGCGGAGAGAGACGCGGCGGCTTGCCACCTACCAGCGCGCTGGCTTTAGCAATGGTCACCGCCTGCACAGCCATCTTCTGGGCCTCGGCCAGGTCCAGCCGGGCGCTGCTGGCAAAGCCCCAGGCGCCATGCGCAATCACGCGCACATTGAAACCGCTTTCCACAGCGCTGGAAAGCGCCTCCACCCGTCCATTCTTTACTGAAATCGACTCAACTGTGCGCTCCATTACACGCACATCGGCATAGGTCGCACCGAGTTGTAGCGCAATATTTAGCGCTGTGTTCGCCAGGTCTTGCATAAAAGAACGCTCCCTCTTTGCAGCACTAGGCTATTTGCAAGTGACGCCCGTTCAAACATCCTGTAGTGCCAGCGCCACCGCGCCCTTGAGCGCTGCTTCGCTCCCCAGAGCGGACGGCACAATGCGCACTGGATCGGTGGACGCCCGCAGACACAGCGGCGGCACCATCTGGCGCAGCGGTCCAAACAAGAGATCGCCAGCCAGCGCGACGGCCCCTCCAAGAATAATAACGCCGGGATCGAGCAAATTCACCAGATTCGCCAGGCTCATGGCAAGGTAGCGCAGCGCCTCATCAACTACCCCTTGCGCGATTGGATCGCCCTCAGCCGCAATGCGAAACACCTGATCGACGGTCATCGCCTCGGCCCGGCCTCCAGTGATGCGCCGGATAGCTTCCTCCGTCTGCGGATACTCTACCGAAACACCGATCATCGTCCGCACAATCGACTGAGCCGAAGCAATCGCTTCCAGATGACCACGCCGGCCACACGAACAGAGCGGGCCATCCTCTTTGACAATGGTATGCCCAATCTCCCCAGCCATCGTCCTGTCCCCATGATAGATCAAGCCGTTCAGCACAATGCCTGCCCCGATACCACGCCCCAGGCCAACATACACGAGATTCCGCTCTCCAGCCCCCGCGCCAAACATTGCCTCGCCCAGCGCGGCGGCGTTTGCATCGTTATCGAGAATGGTAGCAACGCCACACTGTTGTTCAATAATATCCTTGAGCGGCAGTTGATCCCAGCCTTCGGCGCGATACATCGTGCGCACCACCCCGCGATGAGCATCAACCGGCGCCCCCACCGCAACGCCACAGCGCAGCACCTTCTGTCCTTGTAACCGCTCTGGTGAACACACCTCCCCAATCATCTCCAGCAAAATCTCCGTAGCGCCTTGTCCATCCGGTGGCTGGGCGCTCCGCCGGCGGAGATGCTGCACCACCTGGCCTTGCAGATCAGCCAGCGCCACCGACTGCCGCATCCCCCCATTGCTGATCTCCACGCCCAGCACATACCCCTGGGTTGCCAGCACCGTCGAATGGCCGTGATTGATAAGCGGCTCGCGCTCGTGCAAGCTCTGATTCATGGCGAGGAGCCTCCTCTAGCAGCTAGGAGCAACAATTGCGGCTTTCTGCCTTATTGCAGAAGCGAACACCCGACCTGAAGAGAGGTATTGCATCCCGCGGGCCGAAACAATAGCAAGGCCATCTAATCAGCATAATCTACTTGCTATAGTCGTCATCCGGCGAAGAATCCGTGCGTGCGTGAATAGACGCCGACACGGCTGGCAGAATCAGAATCGGTGCAAACAAACCCTCTTGCACCACCACAATCCGCTCCTGGTGCCAGAGTTCCAGCACCGCCAGAAACGTCACCACCATCTCCAGGCGCGTGGAGGCAGCGCGCAGCAAATGTTCAAAGTCCACGCGCCCGTAAGCCGCTAATCCTGTCTCAATCTCCGCGATTTTATCGCTGACCTTCACCAATGGCAGCGGCAGCGGTTCTGGCTCGCTCCGGCTCCGCTCCGCCAGCATGCGCCGGAACGCCGCTGCCAATGTCTCGACCTCCAGGCCCACCAGCTTGGGCGGCGCCCAGGTCAGCATCTCCTCTGGCGGAATCACCTGCCCAGGGCGCGGAAAACTCATCAACCCTTCGGCCTCGCGCTCGCGCAAAATGCGCGCGATCTCTTTTGCCAGCTTGTACTCCAGCAAATGGCGGCGCAGTTCCTCTGCCTCATCCATCGCCTCTTGCGCCTCCTGCACCTCCTCTTCCCTGGATGGCTGTGGCAGCAATGTGCGTGACTTGATATAGAGCAATTTCGCGCCAATCGTGATGAACTCGGCCAGCCGCGCCAGCGGAGGCTCCTCATGCTGCCAGCTGCGTACATACTCCAGAAATTGATCGGTAACTGCCACCAGCGAGATCGTCGTAATCTCCATCTGATGCCGCTCAATCAGATGCAGCAGCAGGTCCAGCGGCCCCTCAAAGCTGGGGAGATGGATGGTATAGGAAGCCTCGGCAGACGACGCAGGCCGCGCCTCAGCCACCACTTTTGTCCCATTCATGCCATCGAGCGTCGCCATCAAATGCTCCCAAACCTGTAATTGCTGCCGGAGAGCGCAGCCCACCAATGAAGCGCTTTCTTCAGTATTGCTCGTCCACCACATGCAGCGTCGCCGCCGGGCCACGCGGGTCATGATGCGTGCGGATAAGCAGTGCTGTGCGCTCGGAAACACCAGCCGCCAGCGCCAGATCAGCACCAATCGCGGCGTGATGCCAGGCGGCATAAAAGGGCCGCCGCCAGAACGGACGCGGCGATGCCGCTAGCCAGCGTAGCAAACCAGGGGCCAATGCGCGCATCAGCACGATCACCGGGCGCATCCAAAAACGCACCCGCCCGCCGCCCTTCCCAACATCATGCAGCAGCGCCGCCGCCAGCAATTCTCGATCATCGCAGCCCTGATCGCGCAGGGCATAACACACGTGGACACAGTGGCGCTGATCGCCCGGCGACATCGTTGCAAACAACGCGCGCGCAGCCGGAGGCAGCAGTAATGCGACGGCCTGCTGGTCCTCCGGCTGCACGCGTGCAGTGAGCAAATGCCAGGCTTGCAACACCCGATAGACAACACGCACCTTCAACCCGAGTTACACCCCATAGAAAATGCCCAGGTAATCGCCTTTCATAATCGAGAAGGCAATCGCAAGCGTTCCTCGGAATATCCAATAGAACGGACTCAGATACGCCAGCTCGCCAGCGCCGCTAAATGAGATAATCATGGGCAACACAAACAACAGCCCCAGCACAATCAACTCCATATACGGCTCTGCGCGCCGGAACGAGATCGCCTGCTTGCTTGGAAGCAGGGCAAAGAGCACACGATAGCCATCGAGCGGATAGAGCGGGATCAGGTTGATAAGAAATAGCCCGATATTCACGACCACAAACGCGAAGAGCAACTGCTCACCGCGCAATTGCCACCAGGGGATGACCCCGCTTAGGCACTGGGCGCCCGTGCTTCCACTTATACAGGTGCCAGCCGTGAGAAAAAGCTTTGGGGGCTGGGGGATCGCGTTGAGTCCAAAGGCACAGCCTACCCCAAGCACCAGATTCGCCAATGGCCCAGCCAGCGCTACCAGCACCGTCCCGACGTTCGGACCAAAACGTAGCTTGAGCGCATCAAAACGCACCGGCTTGCCCCACCCCAGCGCCAGTCCGGCAGTGAGCGCTGTCAGATAGAGCGTCGAAAGGAACGCCAGGACCAGCGCCACAGTAGTCCCCAACGCCGTCAATTGCCGCAGTGGATTCAGGCTCACCCGGCCATCGTTGCGTGGTCCGCTATCACCGAGAGCCAGTGCGGCCAGCGCGTGCGCCGACTCATGAATGCAGATACTGACCACAAAGGCGCCAAACAGCATCACGGCCAGGATAACGTTTAGTTGTATCATCGCTTCTCATTCCTGCGTTTTGCTGCTCTTCTTGCCATCCTTCTTCGGTTTCTTCTTTTCTTTAGCTGGTCGATCTTTGTTCGCCATCGGTCTTTCCCCCTTTATGCCACCCGTCAGACGGGTGTTGTCTGTCATCTAGTATATCGAGCAAACTGGTGCGCTGCAAGCCACACTACCACCTACTGGCGAAGACTAGAGCAGCACAAGCTCTAATCCCTCGCAGGCCAGCGCCGTGTCAGGAAACTGCTCCCGCGCCATCTCTTGCAAACGCTCAAGCACAGCATCGTCAGACTCAGGATCATGATGAAACAAAACCAACTGCTTCACTCCAGCGGCACGCGCCACAGCCGTTGCCATCTCTGGCGTGCTATGTCCAAAACCTCGCTTGGCTGCTGTATACGCTTCCTCGGTATATTGAGCATCATGAATCAACACATCCGCCCCGCTGGCAAAGCGAATCAACTCCTGATCCCCACCGAGCGGATCTTCTACATCGGTCGCAAAGACAAGACTCCGCCCACTATACTCTATCCGTGAAACCAGACAGCCGCTCGTCGGGTGGGCCTGGCTGTGCAGAAACGTCACCCGCACATCATCTGAGCCTCCTGGCTGCTCACCCTGGTCCCGGCCAAGCCAGGCGCGCTCAAACGTAGGCTCCTGTACCCCAGGCTGCCAACAAAGGGCATCGCCAGATTCCAGCGTATAAAACGTACAGCGCGCGGGTACAGCGCGCAGGTCAACCGGAAAATAAGGCGCTGCAATTGCGGAGCAAAGGACATCGCTAAAACTCCTGCCCTCCATGCGCGGCCCAGCCAGAGTAAGCCTGGCTCCTGGCTGATAAAGCGGATCGAAAAACGGCAAGCCCAGAATATGATCGTAATGGAAATGGCTAAAGAGAATGGTCACCGTTGGAGGCACGCCATCCAAACGCTGCCGCAGCCCCTGCCCAAAAGCGATCAGCCCTGTCCCCGCATCCAGGATAATCTCATGCCCTCCAACCTGGACCTCAATGCACGCGGTATTGCCTCCCACCCCAAGCGTCGCCGCCCGAGAGACCGGATAGCTGCCGCGCACCCCCCAAAAGCGCGCACTGAAAGTGCCCCGCTCTTGCACCTCTGGCAATGGGGTAGAGAGGCTCCCCACTTCCGAATCAATTGCCCCCATAGCTCAAAGAGGTCTCCTTCGCCCCAGGACCGCAGAAGAACACCGTGAGAGGTTGCCCTGTCGAAGTTCGACTGGCAAGAACAATTCCAACAGGCCAGGCATCTTTTTCTCACTATAGCGCGCCCCCCCAGGAAAGTCAATTGCGCACATCGGTCCATCGGTTCGGCCCGCCATCTCTATACCTACTACTTCCTCTCCCTGCCAAAAGTTGCATAACCAGCGTGACCAACGCAAGACTCATTCGTTTTGACAACAGCAGCAGCGCATGCTACACTGGCCGCAGAGCCTGTCATGCAAGAAGAGATTCATACAGAGAATGCGTAATAGTTCATAGCAGAACACGCAAACTCGCAAGTACGATAGAAGCAGAACCAACCTCCCGCGGGAGGTCTGAGCAGCGCATGGCACAATGTAAGAGAGGCAGCTATGATGGTAAATAGGAGCATTGGCCGGGTCACAAATGTGTTTCTGGCGCTCTTTCTGCTCCTCAGCGGCGGTATTGTCTACTGGCAAGTCTTTCAATCCCAAACCCTGACGACCAGCACCTATAATCCAAGACGCTGCGATGTAGGCAACCAGCCAGTGCGCGGAAGTATCTATGACCGCAACGGCGTCTTGCTCGCCTATTCGCAGCAAGACCCCAATGCGCCCTGTAACTATCGCCGCTACTACTGCTTCCCTTCACTCTCGCCGATCATTGGCTACTTCAGCTATATCTACGGTGAGAGCGGCCTGGAAGCCACCTATGATGATTATCTCACCGGCCAGAAAGGCGTCGGCACCTCCTCCATCAACAACTTCTGGGACCAGACCTTGCATCGTGCCGTCTACGGCTCAGACATCTACCTGACCATTGACTGGCGCGTGCAGAACCTGATCGATAAACAGAACGACATCACCTATGATGAGCCAGGCGGCGTCCTGGGTGAGCCGATCTTCTCGCTTGCCAAGGGCACCACTGGCGTTGATCCTAAGACGCGCCCCTCGCGCTGCGACCCAACGCTGACCAGCCAGATCTATACACCGCCCGCTGAGGGCACCGATCACTCGCATGGCGGCTCCATCATCGTTGAAGACCCGCATACCGGCGAAATCCTGGGCATGCTCAGCCGACCCTACTACGATGCCAACGTGATTGGCGATTATACACCCTGCCGCTTGTACACCGATACCGCCGCCTACGATGCCCAATATGTGAATGATCCGGTATGTGCAGCCGCTCAAACAGACCCACCCACTGGTCCAACCAAGGATAAAAACGAACTCAGCACCATCGGCAACGCCTATTTCCAGATGTTGAACCACGACAGCCAGTACGCTCCCCTGCTCACCAGGCCCACCGGCGGCCTCTACGTTCCTGGCTCAACCTTCAAGACCGCCACGCTCTCCGCAGCGCTCGACACGGGAAAATACCAACTCAGCAACCAGTTTGGCGGCAATAATTGTCTTGCTCAAGGCTCCGAAGCACGCAGCTACACCGTGAACGGCCATACCTTTCAAGATGTAGACCTCCTGACGTATAACCCACGTCCCTCCTGCCCCATTGATCTCAAACACGGCTATATCTATAGCGACAATATCATCTACGCCCGCGTTGGAGTCGGCCTGGGCGCCGATACCTGGCTCAACTATGTCCAGCGCTTTGGCATAGAAGATCAGGGCAGCAAGCAGACCATCCCGTTCGATCTGCCCGTGACGCCCAGCACCGTCGGGTATCAGGGCATCAAAGATGATCCAGTCAATCTGGCAGCCGCCGGCTTTGGGCAAGGCACTTTGCAAGTCACGCCGCTGACCATGACGCTGATTACCAGCACCGTTGCCAATGATGGGGTCGCTCTGCTGCCGCATCTGCTCTCTAAAGTCGTGCCGCACGGCGCCAACCCGAACGATCCCAACGCGATTACCCAGATCGCCCCGACGACCTACGGCACTGGCCCGATCATGAGTGCGGCGGCGGCACAGGGCGTGCGGGAATCCATGCGCGGCGTGGTCCAGCAAGGGTCAGCCGGCCTGATCTCTCGCACCCTGGCGAACGTCGGCGGCAAGACGGGCACCGCTCAACGCGAGAATGGTGACCCAGACTCCTGGTTTCTCTCGCTGGCCCCAGATAATCCCGGCCAAACGCCCAAATGGGTGGTCGTCGTCATGCGTGAAAACGGGGATGAAGGGCTGTTCCAGGCGCCGGTGGCTGATTGCATCTATCTCAATATGCCCGGCCAGGCACCCATGCAAAATGTCGATGCTGGTAATTTCTATCCGCGCTATAACTGCGCGCCATGATCGTCCATAAACAGCACCATGAGTACACCCGGCGAGACAAAAGAAAGCGACATCCAGCCGATCAGAGCGCCACAACAGCGCCTACAAAGCATCTACAGCGGAAGTGAGGAACGGTTTCTCTATACCTGGCAGCGCGCGCGCCAGACGCTCCTGCTTCCGCTGGCAGCGGTACTCGATACCCTCCACATCACCCCAGATATGCTCTCCTGGGCATCGGTGGCGTTGGGAGTCGCTTTTTTCTTTGTCGCCCGGCTCCGTTTTGACATTGCCTTCTGGCTGCTGGTTGGCTCCGTCTTCTTCGACACCCTCGATGGCGTCCTGGCCCGCTACCGACGTGCCTCCTCCTCGAAGGGGGCGTTCACCGATACCTTCTGCGATATTGCAGTCGTCGCGCTGACCGTCGGCGGCCTGGTCTGGCAGGGAGCAGTGAACCCTATCCTGGGGATCATCTTCGTCTACCTCTACACCGTCCTGGTTGTCTTCCTCTTGATCCATCTCCTGCTGGCCGTCTCCTCAAAAGGCATCATTCGCCCCAGCCGCATGCTGCTCTATGCCTTTGTTGCTATCTACTATTTCTTTGGCAAGAACTGGCTCGATTACTTGCTCTGGTTCTATCTTATCGCCATCCCCATGCTTGGCCTGAGCTACTGGCGTATTCGTCGTGCCCTGTAATTTCAGAAAATGTGTGAACTCTCGCCAGGAGATGACGTATATCCTGTGCAAAACGCATCGCGGCGTTGTTTGCTCTACACCAGCAAGGTGAGGATAAAAAGAAACATGAACCGCTTTCATGTCATAATCGCTCGCTTACTTGTTGCCGCCGGCTATGCTTTGTTATTCATATCACCGATCATCAGCATTCCGTTAGTCCCCACTGCGCACGCCGCTAGCCAGCCACAGTTGAGTACCCCCGTCGCGCTCACCTCGCTTGCGGTGGGAGGAACACCTACCGTCTGGCTTGACTCCCAGGACCATTTCCACCTCTTATACACCACTACGACCCCACAGAACCAGATCAATCTGGTCTACCGGGTCGTTAACAGTGATGGACAATCGGTACAGGACGTGAGAAGGCCGACCACCCTTTCTCATGCCGCAGATCGCATTGACTCGGCGGTACTCGTGGTTGACAGCCGGGGGCGCCTGCACGCAAGCTGGATCGAAGTGCGCAATGGGACATTCTTTCTCTTCCAGGCGTTGGTCGAGGACTCCACCACATCAGGCGGCTCCAACACACCCAAACCGGAAATGCTCTACCAGAGTACCAAAGCCCTACAGACACTCAGCGGCGGAGCAGACAGCAACGGGAACACCTTCTATGGCTGGCTCGATAGCAACAGCGGAAGCCCGAACCTGAGCACCATCGAAATTCGTGACGATCAATCTACCGGCAGCGTCTTGCAGCTCACCCATCAAACCGATGCACTCAACTTTCTTCACCTGCTCGTCTACCCAGACAGCACCCTGGCTGCCGTGATGCTGCAACCATCGCCCAAGGGCGGTTGGGATGTAACTATCTCCCCATTTGATGCTACCGGCAGCGCTTTGCATGACCCCACTCAGGTTGCCACCCAATTAATTCCCGGATCGCTCAACCTGACCGGAAGAACCAACGACGTCTCTGATTTCGGTTTCGATCCCCTGGCAGCCACCCTGGATGCCCAGCAACACCTGCATATTGCCTGGGGGGCCATTCTCCAGCTTGGGTATGCAGATGTCACGATGCAGCCAGATCATAGCTTTATTTCCCGGCCAACAATGCTCAGCACCACCACCAACAATTATCAGCAACTTTGTTTAAGTGCTGGCCCGGCAACTCCTCCATCAGGAGCAAACAACCCATCGTCGTCCATCTGGCTTGCCTGGCTCGATGATTCGCAACAAACTCCTGTAACTCCCTTGCACCCCTACATCGACCAGATCAACGCTCAGGGTGCATTGATGAGCGCACCGCTGCTGTTCGCCGATAAAAACACCGCCTCCTCGACCCCATGCGTCGAACAAGATCAGCACGGCGGCCTCTACGCCACCTGGCAGCAGTATAACGATAGTGGCGATTACGTGCTGATGATGGTAACAACAACTCATCCTCCACAGGAACCCTTCTGGGTAAAAATTGGCCTCAACCGCAATAATCCCATCCAGCAGATACTCTTTCTCTTGCTAGGCAGCACCCTGCTTGGCGCGCTGGGCCTCTTGCCAAATCTCCTGGTCGCACCTGTTGCGGCAGGTGTCGTCAGATTTGGCACCCGTCTGCATGTTCATCGTCTGGCGCTGCTCCTACTCAGCCTGGCAATCTTCGTTGCCATCGATGTCTGGTTCCAGAGCTTTATGTCAGATAACTTTTCAGAGCCAGTTCCCACATTCATCTGGGCAATCATCGCAGCCAGCGCCTCCCTGCTCCTCATCGTGTACCTGTGGTTCAGAAGTCGGCGCTTCCCGCCCGAAACACTGGGCGCAATAGGGCAATTGTTTCTGGCCTCCTATCTGGCTACCATCATCATCTCTATCCCGCTCATCTATCCCTTTACCCAACATCTCTCTTGACGATCCATCAGGTTCAAGATGGGGCTGGCCGCGAAGCTCGCGCACACATGCGAGCTTCGCGGCCAGCCCCGGCATTGGTTAATTTCATTGCCTGCTTGCTACAACTAATGAAATGGAGGAACTGGCCCCGGTCCTGGTCCCCCAAACCCATGTAGATGGCTCAGCAACTGGATCAGCAGCCACCCAAGCAACCAGAACAAACCGAAGCCAACCCCAATCGCCCGTCTAGCTCCATAATAGGGTCTCGGCATCTGGCGACCCTGCCATACCGTCATATCCCGACCAGCCGCCGCTTCAGGGCGCACCACCGTAAACTGGACATTGAGATGCTGAGCGCCACCATTGCTCATCACCGTAATCGCGCTCTCATAGTGCCTGGCGTCCAGCGCAAACGGCTTGAGCCAGGCCGTAATCCGCGCGCGCTGCCCTTGCGCAGAATCAACATCCAGCAGCACCGCCGGATCGCTGCTGGTAATCGTCGCCTCCAGCGGCTCGCTGCCCTCATTCTCAATGGTAAACTCGCGCCGATAAGGTCTCCGACCATCCACCAGCCCAAACGTGAGCGGCCCGCCTGGTCGCACCCGCAGCACTGGCCGGCTGGCAACTGGCCCAAGAGCGGGAGGTAGTTTCAGCGTCACCGCATCCTGCTGAGCAGAGACTTGAACAGAAGGCGCCACAACCAGTGATCGGGAAGGGGCAGCCGGCACCTTCACACTGGGCAGGGCCGGACGCTGCGCTGGCAACGTTCCCGAAACACGCGCCCCCGCCGAAGTTCCCTGCGCCGCCTCTTCCAACGCCGCTCGCATCTCCTCCGCATCGGCATAGCGCTGCGTCGGGTGAACCTCCATTGCCCGCAGAATCACCGCCTCCACCGCCTCTGAAACGGCGGGATTGATCTGGCGCGGCGGAACGAAGCTGGCAACATTCGCCACCCGCGTGGGCGCCGCCGCCGGCACCTTATTGGTCAGCAGATGATAGAGCGTCGCCCCCAGCGCATAGATATCCGAGCGCGGCTCCGTCTTCCCGCTGTACTGCTCGATAGGCGCGTAGCCATCCGTCCCCAGGCAAACCGTGTCCTTGCTCTGGCCCGTCTGATGGAAGCGCGCAATACCAAAATCAACCAGCTTAATCGCGCCATCAGGCTGCAAAATAATATTCGAGGGCTTGAGGTCGCGGTAAATAATTGGCGGCTGCTGGCTATGCAGATAGGCCAAGAGCGCGGCAAGAGCAATGCCCCACTGAACCACCTGGCTTTCCGCTAGCGGCTTGCCCGCCTCTTCGAGCGTCGTCTCCAGATTGCGCCCGGCCACATATTCCATCACCATATAGTGCTTGCCATCTTCCACAAACGTGGCATGCACCTTTGCCAGCGCCGGATGGTTCAGCAGGCGCAGCATATCCGCTTCGCGCTGAAAATCAGCCAGGGCTTGTGTCCGCTCCGCCAGACTCAGCTCTGACTCGCTCATCTCCTTCATCGCATACTGCGCGCTCTGGTTCAGCGTATCCGCCACCAGATACACCGCGCTCTGCCCACCCTGCGCCAGTTTCTTTAAGATCAGATAACGATCCTGAAGCAGTTGATTTGCCGGCAACATCCCCGTTGCTTGCCGGACCAACGCGCCCGTCAACGTCGCGCCGCACTCCGAACAAAAACGAGTGCTGGCGGGAAACGAAGTTCCACAAGACGGGCATTCAATAACTTCGGCCATCGCGCTTATGCCTCCCTGGATGGACCCACAGGTGAATCTGCGTATCCTCCTCCAAAACATGATCGGCATTACAGATTCTCTAGAGAGAGATACGCACTACCCGCTCCAGGGTTACATCAGACGACTTTTCACTTCTGGTTAGTGTGACGTCCGAATGCGCACAAACTGCAACTTCCCCACCTGCACAATCGCTCCATCCTTGGGCGCAATCACACGGCCAGGATCAGTAATCCGCTCGGCTTCGCTCTCTTCGCCCGAAGGATAGAGATAGACTCCCCCCTGCTGCACCAGATCACGCGCCCGGCTGCGACTCGGCGCCATCCCCGCCTCGGTGAGAAGCGTTAAAATATTGGTCGCCTCGGCTAGCACATAATCACGGATATTTTCAGGCAACTGGCGCCGCTGAAACTGGCGTACAAAGGCCGCCTCAGCCTCCTGCGCCGCCTCCGCCGAGCGAAACTCCGTCACAATCTCGCGCGCCAGCCGCATCTTCACATCGCGTGGATTCAGCGCGCCCTCGTCCATTTTGCGCCGCAGCTCGCGCAGATCCTCGGTAGGCACATTCGTCAGCGTCTCAAAATAGGTCATCATGGCGTGATCGGGCAGCGACATCAACTTGCCATACATATCATTGGCCGACGCCGTCAGCGCGATATAATTGCCCAGGCTTTTGCCCATCTTCTGCACGCCATCTAGCCCAACAATCAGATGACAGGTTAGAATCTGCTGCTGCGGCTGGCCGGCGCGCTCCTGGAGATCGCGCCCCACCAGCAGATTAAAGGTCTGGTCCGTCCCTCCCAGTTCCACATCGGCCTCGATTGCCACCGAGTCATAACCCTGTAACAATGGATAGAGAAATTCAGAGATATAAATTTCAGTGCCAGAATGATAACGCTTCGAGAAATCATCCCGCTCAAGCATCTGGGCAACCGTCTTATTGCCGGCCAGCCGGATTGCATCGGTCAGCGAGAAGCGATCAAACCACTCGCTTTGCCAGCGCACCTCCGTCTGCTCCCGATCCACAACCTGATAAAACTGGTCAAGATACTGCTCGGCATTAGCCTTCACCTGCTCAGCCGACAGCGCCTCGCGCGCCTCGGAGCGCCCGCTAGGGTCACCCAGCCGGGCCGTCCAGTCGCCCACAATCACTACCGCCGTGTGCCCAAGCTGCTGAAACTGGCGCAGCTTGCGCAGCACCACCGCGTGCCCCAGTGTCATATCAGGATTGCGCGGGTCAAAGCCTAACTTCACACGCAGCGGACGCCCGTTGCGCCCTCCAGCCTCAAGCAGCCGACGCAGATCAGCTTCCTTCTCCACCTGCGCCACACCGCGAGTCAGGAGAAAATCAATCGCTCCAATATTCGCACTCACTCCAGTCCCTCCAATAGCCTATCCCTCACAAAATGGCATGCCTTCTGCGTAGAAGTGAACAATGCAGCCGGCACAACAGCAAGCAAGATGAGCCTCTTCCCAGCAAATGCTTATGAATAGAGTGTCCAAAATTGTAGCACACGCCGCTGGGCGGGGCAAAATAGTCCCATCCTCTTCCCAGATAGCTCAGCCAGGCGAGAGCAGATGCGGCATAGTCCGCACGAGACTTGCTCTTGTGCAGCAATAAGATATAATAGACCACGCACAAGAGGGCCAGGGAACTCATAGGAGGTTGCTATGGATGCACTACACCGCTTTGGGCATCGACCATCAGGCAAGCGCGTCGTCACCATTGGAGGCGGCACCGGCCCATTTGCCGTTCTCTCCAACTTAAAGCGCTATGCTTTTTCAATTACCGCCATCGTCACAATGGCCGATAGTGGCGGCAGTTCGCGCCGGCTCATGGATGAATTTGGTCAGCTTCCTTTCGGCGATCTGCGACAAGCCCTGGTTGCGCTTTCCCGCAACGGCGTCCTCTGGCGCGATGTCTTCAACTTCCGCTTTCCTACCGGAATCAACACAAACGGCAACGGTCAGGGGGAAAGCCGCGTTGAGGGAGTCGGCGGCCACAGCCTGGGCAACCTGATCATCTCCGCCCTCCAGGAAATCAATGGCGGTGATCTCCTGCTCGCCGTCCAGGACGCGCAGGAACTCCTGGAAACCGCTGGCGACGTCCTCCCAGTCACATTGGCCCATACCACGCTCTGTGCCGAACTGGAAGATGGCGGCACCATCTGCGGCGAAACCGATATTGATACACGCGGCGAGAAAAATCGGGGCCCACTGCCAACCATCCGACGCATCTATCTGGATGGTCGCACCCCTGCCTGTCCGCAGGCCATCCGCGCCCTGCGCCGCGCTGATGTCATCATCATTGGCCCTGGCGACCTCTACACCAGCATCCTCCCCAATCTGCTGGTCGAAGATATCGCCCAGACCATCCGCGAATCAGAGGCAGAAAAAGTCTACGTCTGCAACCTGATGACCAAACATGGCGAAACCGATGGCTTCCAGGCATCAGACTTCGTCCGTGAGATTCATCACTACCTGGGTGGGCGCGTTGATCGCGTCATCCTGCACGATGGCTCATTCCCTGAGCGCCTCATCGAATCCTACGCCGAGCAGTTGCAACATCCCGTTATTCCCGATGTCTCACGAGTGCAGGAGCTTGTTCCTGAGGTCGTTGTTGACCGGCTCACGGCCATTGGCACCGATCATTTCGTGCGCCATGACCCGGAGCGTCTGGTCCGGGCCGTCCTCATGCCTGGCAGCACCGAATGGCCCCCCAATCGTTGGGAACTATGAGGGAGGAGCAACGGCGTTCACCAGGAGGCCCGCTACATATTGAGCGAAAGCTGCTGGGCTTCTAGCAGCGCCCGCACCGGCGCAAACGTCTTGCGGTGAATGGGGGACGGTCCCAGCGACGCTAGCGCTCGCTGATGCTCCACCGTACCATAGCCTTTATGGCGCGCAAAGCCATAGCCAGGATACTGCCGGTCCAGTTCTTCCATTAGCCGGTCTCGCGTCACCTTGGCAATCACCGAGGCAGCCGCAATCGACAGGCAGCGCGCATCACCCTTAATCAGCGAAAGCTGCGGCAACCGCACATTTGAAAGCTTGATCGCGTCCAGCAGCAGATAGGTCGGGCTCGCCGGCAGCGCCGCCAACGCCTGCTGCATCGCCATCTTCGTCGCCCGCAAGATATTATAGCGATCAATCATCGCCACCGAGATCACCCCCACTCCCACCCCCACTGCGCGCTCCATAATCACCGCATACAGACGGTCACGCTGCGCCGCACTCAGTTGCTTAGAATCGCGTACTCCGGCAAACAGGCGCAAACAATCCTCCGCCAGCGGCAATATCGCCGCTGCGGCTACCACCGGCCCGGCCAGGCAGCCACGTCCGGCCTCATCAAGACCGGCTATTAGCGTATGCCCCTGGAGCAGCAGCCGCTCTTCTTCCTCAAGCGTCGGATCACAGCGCCCCACCGACACAACAGAACGAACCCCTGCCTCGATAGCTTCTGAGCCACCATCGAGAGGGGCCGGTTCGCCGGTAGAAACTTTTTTTTGCTTGCGTGCTGGCATAGGGCAACCCCCTACTGCTCGCGCCGCTCCCGCAAACGCGCCGCCTTGCCCGAAAGCTTGCGCATATAGTACAACTGCTTGCGCCGCACCACCGCGTGCCGCACTGTCTCGATCTTATCGATGCGCGGCGAATGCAGCAGGAAGGTACGCTCAACCCCAACACCGTGCGTCACACGCCGCACGGTAAAGCTGCGGTTGATGCCCTGACCATGCAGGCGAATCACGATACCCTCAAACACCTGCAAGCGCTCGCGGTTGCCCTCAACCACCTTCAAATGCACGCGCACCGTATCGCCCGACTCCAGCGTCGGGGTATCCTCGCGCAGATATTGCTGCTCGACTTGTTTCACCAGTTCCAGCATCTCTTTGTTCCTCCTTCAAAAGTGCCAACGGGCAGTATAGCATACCGGGCCGGGGCCGCGCAAGTAATTTGCAATTTCTCGCCCAAGATGGTATACTCCTCTTTCGAGAAATCCTTTAAATCCAGCCCTGTGAGGTTGGCAAGGAGATTCAGCTTTGAATGCTAGCTGCGCGCAGCCCTGGCGGCTGCCTTCAATACTATCCTGCGACAAACCTTCTACCCATAGAGCAGTGGGTACGAAGGTTCTTTTTTTATGTAAGGAGCGTGCTGTCATGAGCCAGTCCACCAGCCCTGAAAGCGCGGAGAAAGTCATTCTCAGCGAAGAAGAAATCCGCCGGGCCATCTCGCGCATTGCCCATGAAATCCTGGAACGCAACTCCGGCGCGGCAGAACTGGTACTGGTGGGCATCCGCTCGCGCGGCGTGCCCCTGGCCCAACGCCTTGCCGCAAAAATCGGCGCGCTGGAGCAGAACAGCGTTCCAGTCGGCCAGCTTGACGCCACCCTCTACCGCGATGACCTGCACTCGCGCGGCGCACGTCTCAACGTCCAGCCAACCGAAATTCCTGGAGACATCACCGACCGCATCGTCGTTCTGGTCGATGATGTGCTGTATACAGGCCGCACCGCCCGCGCCGCGCTGGATGCCCTGCTCGACCATGGGCGCCCGCGCAAAGTGCAGCTTGCCGTTCTCATCGACCGAGGCCACCGCGAACTGCCGATCCGCGCCGATTACGTCGGCAAAAACGTGCCCACCGCCCGTGAAGAGAACATCCTCGTCCGGCTGGTCGAACAGGATGGTCTGGATGCCGTTCTGCTCAGCCGCAGCACACAATAAAGGAGCAAGACGTTGGAAAAGACCACGCTAGAGAGCGCCGCAGCCCAACCGGCAAACGATTTCCGGCATCTCTCATCTGCACAAACCAGTCAGCAACCGGCCATGCCAGATAGCACACAGATTCAATCCATCTTCCGGCGCCGGCACCTGCTCGACCTGGATGACTTCAGCGCTGCCGAACTGCGACTGCTCATGCAGCTTACCCACGCCATGAAAGAGGTGCTGGCGCGCCCGGTGCGCAAGGTGCCCGCCCTTCAGGGCAGCACCGTCGTCAATCTTTTCTACGAAAACAGCACGCGCACGCGCATCTCCTTTGAACTGGCCGCCAAGAACCTCTCCGCCGATGTCGTCAACTTTACCGCCTCCAGCAGCAGCGTCACCAAAGGCGAATCGCTGATCGACACCGTGCGCACCCTTCAGGCGCTCGGCGCCGATTTCGTCATCATGCGCCACAGCCAATCCGGCGCGCCCTATCTGGTCGCCCAGCAGCTTCGCGGCTCGGTCATCAACGCCGGCGATGGCTGGCACGCCCATCCTACCCAGGCATTGCTCGACCTCTTCACAATGGAGCGGCACCTGGGTTCCGTCAATGGCCGCAAGATTGTCATCCTGGGAGACATCCTGCACAGCCGCGTCGCCCGCTCCAACATCTGGTCATTGACCACCCTGGGCGCCGAGGTCGTCTTGTGCGGCCCGCCAACCCTCATGCCGCCCAACATTCTGGAGAGCCTGACCGCCTGGGATGAGCATGCCCAACCACGCAAACTCCGCGTCGAGCATAAAATTGAGCGCGCCTTGGAAGGCGCCGATGTCGTCATGGCCCTGCGCCTGCAAAAAGAGCGTCAGGACGCCGGCCTGCTGCCCTCGTTGCGCGAATACACCACGCGCTTTGGCTTGACTCTGGAGCGCATTGCCTCAGCCAATCCCAACATGCTGGTCATGCACCCTGGCCCCATGAACGAAGGCGTCGAAATTGCACACGAAGTCGCCTATAGCGCGGCCTCGGTCATCGAAGAGCAGGTGAGCAACGGCCTGGCCGTGCGCATGGCCGTCCTCTACGCACTCTCCCAGGCGCGGCGCGGCGCCTGATCGAAAGCCAGGCAACATCGGCAATATCCCAAAAGCAGGGGAGAGAAAGAAGAGAACAAGATGCAAGAGACAAATACAACGATACGCGCCCTGCTGCTGCGCGGCGGCCAGATCATCGACCCCTCAACAGGCCGCGATGGCATTGGCGGCCTGCTCATCGCCGATGGCAAGATTGCTGCCATCGGCTCAACCGACGAACTGCGCCCATCCATCGAGCGGCTCACCCAGAGCGGCTACACGCTCCAGACGCTTGATCTGCCGCCGGGGCTGATCGTCTCGCCTGGCTTTGTTGATCTGCATGTTCATCTGCGCGAGCCAGGCTTTGAAGAGAAAGAAACCATCCAGACCGGCGCGCAGGCCGCAGCGCGTGGCGGCTTTACCACCATTTGCTGCATGCCCAACACCAAACCTGTGCTGGATTCCCAGGCAACACTCGAATTTGTCGCCCGCGCCGCGCAGGGCGCGCCCGCGCGCGTCAGACCCATCGCCGCCATCAGCAAAGGCGAAAAGGGCACCGAACTCAGCGAGATGACTGAACTGGCCGAAGCCGGCGCTGTTGCCTTCTCCGATGATGGCCGGCCCGTCAGCAGCAGCAAGCTCATGCGCTCGGCCCTCGAATACGCCTCCATGCTGAACCGCCCGCTAGTAGAGCATTGCGAAGATGAAGGACTGGCTTCCGGCGGCGTGATGAACGAGGGACCAATTGCCACGAGGCTCGGACTCAAAGGCTGGCCGGCAGCAGCCGAAGAGATCATGCTGGCCCGCGACCTGGCGCTGGTGCGCCTCACCAGCGGGCGCTACCACGCGGCGCATATCAGCACCGCCGGCTCCGTCGAACTCATACGCCGCGCCAAAGCCGAAGGACTGCCGGTCAGTGCCGAAGTCACCCCGCATCACCTGCTGCTCAGCGATGAGTGGGTTGCTGGCAGGCGCACCGGCCTGCTCGCCGGGGAGCGCAGCGTTCAAGGACAGCCCTATGACACCGCTACCAAGGTCAATCCGCCGCTGCGCAGCCGGCGCGATGCCGAAGCCTTGTTAGAAGGGCTGCTCGATGGTACAATAGATGCGGTTGCTACCGATCATGCCCCCCACACCGTTGTGGACAAAGCCTGCGAATATGGCGACGCTGCCTTTGGCATCTCCGGGCTGGAGACCGCGTTAGGCGCGCTGCTGGCGCTTGTTCACACCGGAAAGCTCCCGATGACTACCCTGTTAGCCGCTCTCACAGTACGCCCGGCAGCGCTCTTTGCTCTAAATGCTGGCACGCTGCAACCCGGCGCGCCTGCCGACATCACCATCTTCGATCCCGAAGAGCGCTGGATCGTCGAGCCAGAGCAGTTCGCCTCCAAAGGCAAAAACACGCCCCTGGCGGGCCTCGCCTTGCGAGGCCGGGTGCGCTATACCATCCTGGGCGGAGCGCTGGTCTATCAGGCAGAACCTATCGGTCATTCATTCACCGCCAGCCGTTAGCAAGCGCGTAACGACTGAGAAGAGATAGTAGCCAGTCTTGTAGCTGGCCTGGAGAGAAAGCGAGAAAAATGGATACACAGGCAGTGCTGGTGTTGGAAGATGGCGCGTACTACGAAGGACGCGCATTTGGCAACGTCGAAACAATCCTCTCCGCTGACCGCAAGGGCGAAGTGGTCTTTACCACCGGCATGACTGGCTATCAAGAGGTCTGCACCGATCCCTCCTATCGCGGCCAGATGGTTGTCATGACCTATCCCCTGATCGGCAACTATGGCGTCAACCTGGAAGATGTCGAGTCCCGCCGGCCCTGGCTCTCGGCGCTCATCGTGCGCGAATGCTGCGAGGAATATCATCACTGGCGCGGGCGCGCCTCGCTCAGCACCTATCTGGACCGCGCCGGCATTCCCGGCCTGCAAGGCATCGACACCCGCTCGCTCACTCGTCGTCTGCGCGCCAGCGGCACCCTGCGCGGCGTGCTGCGCGCCTACCCGGCAGGCCAACAGCCCAATCTGCAAGACCTCGCTGCCGCCGCCCGCAGCGTCAAAACCGTCTCGCATCTCGATGTGGTCAACGAAGTCTCGCTGGCAGAGATCAGCCCCTGGGATCCCAGTCAAGACCCCGCCAGCGCTCTGTTCAGCGGACCAGCCGTGAAGCTCGCGGCACCAGCGCACCCGGCTGGCCGGGTCGTCCTGATCGACACCGGCTATAAGCAGCAGATTGCCCGCTGCCTCACCGAGCGTGGCCTGGAAACCATCCTGGTCCCCGCGCGCACCACCACGCAAGAACTGCTGGCGCTCCACCCCGACGGTGTCTTGCTGGCAAATGGCCCTGGCGATCCCGAAACCGTCGCCTCGCTCATCGACCTCACCCGGCAGCTCCTGACCACTAGCATCCCGCTGATGGGCATCTGTCTGGGGCATCAGATACTCGGCCTGGCCGCCGGCGCGCACACCAGTCGCCTGCCATTTGGGCATCATGGCGCCAATCACCCTGTCCGCGAAGTCCGCACCGGGCGTATCACTATCACGTCTCAGAATCATAATTTCCAGATCGATGCCGCCTCCGTGCCGGCAGAGAGCGGCTTTTATGTCAGCCATCTCAATCTTTCAGATGGCTCCGTTGAGGGTCTGGCGCACGCAACCCTGCCGGTCTTCTCGGTGCAATATCACCCGGAGGCTTCGCCCGGCCCGCAGGACAATCGCTATCTCTTTGATCGCTTTGCCCAACTTATAACGAATCGTCGTCTCGCCAGCGTGGCCTGATCGATGTGGTCAGCTTTATCGCTTAAATAGACGTATCATATATGCGTCATCTCAGCCCGCCTGCGCGGGCTTCGTGGGCGTAGCCCTCCAGGCGCGTCTTCAGGCGCCAGCGAAGCTATGCCTTTGACTATAGGAAGGTCTGGCGCTGATGTCTACGCCTCCTACATTGCAAAAAGTTCTGGTCATCGGCTCTGGCCCCATCATCATCGGCCAGGCCGCCGAATTTGACTACGCCGGCACCCAGGCGTGCAAATCCTTACGCGAAGAAGGCATTACCTCCATCCTGGTCAACTCCAATCCGGCCACCATCATGACCGATGAAGGCGTTGCCGACATCACCTACATCGAGCCGCTCACCGTCGAAGCGCTGGAGCGCATCATCGCCCGCGAGCGCCCTGACGGCCTGCTGGCAACCCTGGGCGGGCAGACCGGCCTCAACCTGGCAATAGCCCTCGCCGACGCCGGCGTCCTTGAACGCTATCAGGTGCGGCTGCTCGGCACTCCCCTGGAGACCATCCGCAAGGCCGAGGACCGCGATGAATTCAAGCGCCTGCTGCAAGAGATCGGCGAACCCGTGCCGCTCAGCGTCACCGTCACCACCGTTGAAGACGCCAGAACTTTCGCCGGGCAAAACGGCTATCCATTGGTCATCCGCCCCGCCTTCACCCTGGGTGGCACCGGCGGCGGCATCGCCTTCACGCCCGACGAGCTAGAGCGCATCGTCAGCGGCGGCCTGGCCGCCAGCCCGATCCATCAAGTCTTGATCGAGCAATATCTTAAAGGCTGGAAAGAACTCGAATACGAGGTCATCCGCGACGGCGCCGACTCCTGCATCATCGTCTGCAACATGGAAAACATCGACCCGATGGGCATCCACACCGGCGATAGCATCGTGGTCGCTCCCAGCCAGACCCTTTCCGACAAAGAGTATCAGATGCTGCGCGGCGCCGCCATCCGCATCATCCGCGCCCTCGGCGTCGAGGGCGGATGCAATGTCCAGTTCGCGCTTGACCCTGATTCCGCGCACTATCATGTCATCGAGGTCAACCCGCGCGTCAGCCGCTCCTCCGCGCTGGCCTCCAAAGCCACCGGCTACCCCATCGCTCGCGTCGCCACCAAGATTGCCATCGGCAAACGGCTGGATGAGATCATCAACCCTATCACCAGCCAGACCTCAGCCGCCTTCGAGCCGGCCCTGGATTATGTCGTCGTCAAAATCCCGCGCTGGCCCTTTGATAAGTTTCCTGCCGCCGAGCGCCGCCTTGGCACCCAGATGAAAGCCACCGGCGAGGTCATGGCGATTGATCGCAGCTTCGAGGCCGCCCTGCAAAAAGCCATTCGCTCGCTGGAACTGGGCAGCGCCAGCTTCTGGGAGCAGCCCGGCGCCGACAAAACCGAATGGGATCTGGCCCGCTCACTCGCCCCAACCGATACGCGCCTCTGGCAGATTATCCATCTCTTGCGCCGCGAAACCTCTGATACCATGCTGCAAACGCTACACGAGCAAACCGGCATCGACATCTTCTTTCTCTACAAACTGCGCAATCTGGTGCTGATGGAGCAGCAAATGAAAAATGAGCCGCTGACCGCAGCGCTCTTGCGCGCCGCCAAGCGGCTAGGGTTTAGCGATAAGCAAATCGCCACCTGCGCTGGCACATCCAGCGACGAAGTACGCGCACTGCGCCAATCCTGGGGCATCCGTCCGGTCTTTAAGATGGTCGATACCTGCGCCGCAGAGTTCGTCGCCCAGACGCCCTATTTCTACAGCACCTACGAGCAGGAAAACGAAGCAGAGTCGCTGGGCGCGCCCAGCGTGCTGGTACTGGGGTCTGGCCCCATCCGCATCGGCCAGGGCATCGAATTCGATTATTGCAGCGTGCGCTCGGCAACCACCTTGCACGACGCCGGGGTCCAGAGCATCCTGGTCAACAGCAACCCGGAAACCGTCAGCACCGACTTCGATATGTCAGACCGCCTCTACTTCGAGCCGCTGGATGAAGAGAGCGTGCTGGCCGTGCTGGAAAACGAGGGCCAGCCAGCAGCCATCGCGCAGTTCGGCGGCCAGACCGCCATCAACCTGGCCGCGCCGCTGGCAAAGCGCGACATCGCTATCCTGGGCACCTCGGTAGAGTCGATTGATCTGGCCGAAGACCGCCGCCGCTTCGATGATCTGCTGGAGCAACTGAGCATCCCCCGCCCACAAGGGGGCACCGTCAAGAGCGTTGCAGAGGCCCTGGAGACAGCCGAGCGCGTCGGTTATCCCGTCGTCGTGCGCCCCTCCTATGTCCTGGGTGGCCGGGCAATGGAGATTGTCCATACCCCACACGAGTTGGAGCGCTATGTCTCCCACGCCGTCATTCAATACGGCGAACGCCCCATCCTGATTGATCGCTATCTCAAAGGCAAAGAGGTCGAGGTCGATGCCATCTGCGACGGCAAAGACGTGCTGATCCCTGGCATCATGGAGCATATCGAACGCGCCGGCGTCCATTCCGGCGATAGCTTCGCCGTCTATCCCGCGCGCAGGCTCTCCGAACAAGAGGTAGCGCTCATCATCGACTACACCACCAGAATCGCTCGCGCCCTTGACGTGCGTGGCCTGGTCAATGCCCAATTTGTGATCACCGAGCCACGCTCACCAGCGGATACCGCTGCCTCCAACGTCTTTGTGCTGGAGGTCAATCCGCGCGGCTCGCGCACCGTACCCTTCCTCAGCAAAGCCACTGGCATTCCAATGGTCACGCTGGCAACCAGCGCCATGCTTGGCCGCAGCCTCCAACAAGAGGGCTATCATGGCGGACTCTATCCGCCGCAGCCGCTGGTTGCCATCAAAGCGCCTGTCTTCTCAATGGGCAAACTAACCGGAGCGGAAACGGCATTAGGCCCAGAGATGAAATCAACTGGCGAGGTCATGGGCATCGACCACACCTATCACGCCGCGCTCGCCAAAGCGCTCATTGCCGCAGGCGTGCGCTTGCCAGAGCAGGGCGCAGCCCTTGTCTCCATCGCTGACCGCGACAAAGCCGAGGCGCTGCCCATCCTGCAAGGGCTGGCCCAGAGTGGCTACCGGCTCTATGCCACCTCTGGCACCGCGCAGTTCCTTCAGCAACACCATATCGCAGCAGAGATGGTGGGCAAAATCAGCGAAGGCGACCAGCGTATCCCAGCATTGATCCGCCAGCGCCAGGTCGATGTCGTCATTAACACCATCACTGGCGGGCGCAGTCGTATTCAGGAGAGCGGCGAGATTCAAGATGGCTTTGAGATTCGCCGCGCAGCGGCAGAGGCGCAAGTCCCCTGCCTCACCTCGTTGGATACCGCCTGCGCCGTCGTCGATGTATTACAGCACCGGGCAGCCTATGCTATCCTTCCCTTCAATGCCTACCGCCGCCCGGTAGCAAATGAGAAAGCTTCGCTTAATGATTGCTGACCGTGACTTTTGCCCAATCTGGCGCCAGCAGTCCTAAGGGCGTGACCACCAGACCATGCACATAGGGAGCAATAAAGGCAGTATACTTGGGATGATCGAACGCAATCCACGCCCCATCATTCACCGCCAATTGCTCAGCCTGTTGGTACAACGAGGCGCGCTGCGCCGGATCATTAAAGAGCAGGTCTGCCTGACCAATAAACTGATCGAACTGCGTATTTTTCCAGCCGCCCACATTATCGGGACCACTGCTTTGCAGATTCAGGCTGAGTACATCCCAAGGATCAGGCAGATCGGCTGTCCAATTCGTCACCCCAAGCTGCACCTGCCCATCCTGCAATTCCCGCTGATAGGTAGAAGGGTCCACCGCGACAAGGTTCACCTGAATACCCAGCGCCGCCTGCCACATCTGCTGCATTGCCTGCGCTTCAGCCTGTGGCAGCGTATTGGACGCATACGTCAGCGTCACCGGCGGCAGCATGCTCAGATCAGGATAGGCCGCTTGCAAGAGTTGTCGCGCCCGCTGCGCGTCATGCCCTAACCCTTGCACCGCTGAAGCGGTATAGTTCGGCATCTCCGCCGGCACAATGGTCGTTGAGGGTACAACACTATCGCCCATCACCTGATGAGCCAGCACCTGTACATCAAGCGCCAGCGCAAATGCCTGACGAACCTCATAATGATTAAATGGTTCCTTCGTCGTATTAGGCACCAGCGCATCCGTCCCCAGCAGCACACTCTCGTGAAAATTCTTCTCGGTACGTGACTGTGGATAATCAGGCCCACTCAGCCCCCAGACCAGATCATACTGGCCGGCCCGATACGCCAGCAGGGCCGCGTGCGGATTCTCTACAAACGGCATATCCAACTCATCGATCACCGGCTTATCGCCAGAGTAAGCGGGATTGGGGGTAAAAATCATGCGCACGCTATGCACCCAGCGCTTCAAGACAAACGGCCCGGTGCCAAGCGCGTGTTCGACCCAGCGGTTGCCATACTTCTGAATCAACTGGCGCGGCACAATAAACGCCACCGGATTCGCCAGATCAGCGAGGAAATAGGCCACAGGCACATCTAACCGAATTTGCAGCGTCTGCGCGTCAAGCGCCTTCAGGCCGCTCGCCGTCTCAGCCTTTCCGGCGGCCACATCCGGCGCGCCGAGAATATGTCCCAGATAGAACAGCGCGCCATCGCTCCCTTGTTGTATTGCCTGTGACGTCATCTGAAGCGAACGGTCCAGCGAATAGATCACATCCTGGGCCGTCACCGACGTGCCATCAGCAAAGCTCAGGTCCGCTGGCAGATAAAAGGTATACGTCTTTCCATCTGGGCTAACCTGCCAGGAGTACGCTGCATCCGGCACCACCTCTAATTGCGCGTTCAGCTTCACCAGACCGCTAAAAACCAATTGCGCCACCTGCGCCGAGTTCCGGTCTCCCACCAACGCCGGGTCAAGCTGCGCCAGGTCCGTAATACCCACATTCGGCCAGGTCAGCACCCGTTTCTGATGCGGAGGCACCACATTCTGACCACACGCAGTCAGCAGCAGCACGACACCCAGCAGGAACAGGGCAAACAACCTACGGCCCTGCTGCCGGCAGAGGAAAACAGGCAGTGTCTTGGACCACGTAAACCAACTCAGACGGTGGGCACGATCTGTCAAAAAACGCACACGAAATACACCCATAGGCCATCCAGAAGCACACGTAATGTTATGCCCCACTATATGGCGCCGTAGGAAGAGGTGTCAAGCGAGTGGCCGTCCACCATCAGCCCTGCTAGACAGAAGAGCAGAAGAGACCCTATAATATCCCTCGGAAATCCTCTGCTCAACGGCGAGCAGCGGAAGAAAACGAGGCAAGACTGATGAACATACATATCATTGGCGCCCCCATCGATATGGGCGCAGACCGGCGCGGCGTGGACATGGGGCCGAGCGCCATCCGCTACGCGGGCCTCGGCGAACGCCTGAGCCAGCTTGGCTATACCACCATCGATGAGGGCAATATCGTCGTTGCGCAACCGGAAACCACCACCATCGACCAGCCCCACCTCAAATACCTGGAGCCGATCCTGGAAGCCTCCAATAACCTCGCGGCAGTCGTCGAGCGCACCTCCGGCCCCGATGATCTCCCGCTTATTATCGGCGGCGACCACAGCATCGCCCTCGGCTCCATTACCGGAGCCGCCAGAGCCTATGGTTCAGTTGGCGTCATCTGGATCGACGCTCATCCCGACTTTAATACCGACCAGACTACGCCTTCAGGCAACATTCATGGCATGCCTCTTGCCGCACTAGCTGGCTTTGGCGACACGCGGCTGGTCAACCTGGGCGGCTTTAGCCCCAAAATCTCGCCAGCCAACATCGCCATCGTCGGCGCGCGCGATATTGACCCTGGTGAGCGCGACCTCTTGCACCAGGCCCAGGTGCATGTCTTCACCATGAAAGATATTGACCGATTGGGCCTTTCCGGCACCATCACCCAGGCGATAGAAATTGCCACCACTGGCACCAAGGGCTTGCATGTCAGCTTTGATATGGATTCGCTTGACCCACGCGAGGCTCCAGGCGTAGGCACACCTGTGCGCGGCGGCATCACCTATCGTGAGGCCCACCTGGCGATGGAACTCATCGCCGACTCCGGCAGGATGACCTCGCTGGACATCGTTGAGGTCAACCCGATCCTCGATCAAGAGAACCGTACCGCCAATCTGGCCGTTGAGCTGATCCTTTCAGCGCTGGGAAAACGCATCTTCTAACGCCGCCAGGGCAGACAGCAGCAGGAGAAACACCCGCTCGCCTGACCGCAAATACTGTACATTCCATTCGACAAATGGTATTATATAAATGCCAGGTAGGTCGCACATAAAGCACGCGGTCAAAGGGGATCGGCAGGCGAGCGACCAGGGCAAGGAGCATCAATCAGTTGCCGGGAGAACTCCCGGCGAAGTATCGCAAAGGAGGAAAGCCCAGCAGCGCCGTTGGGCGAAACGGAGCGATGAACACAAAAGACGTCTTCATGAATGGCGAGTTTATTCCAGCCGCCGAAGCCAAAGTGAGCGTCATGACGCACGGCCTCTCCTACGGGACGGGCTGCTTTGAAGGCATTCGTGGCTATGTCGCCGATGACGACCAGCAGGTGTACATATTTCGGGCACGGGAACACTTTGAGCGACTGCATCGTTCCTGCCGTATCCTCAGTATGGACTTACCTTACTCAGTTGACCAGCTTATCGAGATCAGCCAGGAACTTATTCGCCGCAATGAGTACCATCAGGATGTGTATCTGCGACCATTTGTGTTTAAGGCTGATGAGGTCATTGGCGTCCGCTTGCACGGCCTGAAAGACCATGTCATCAACTACTGCGTACCAATGGGCAACTATATCGAGATAGATCGCGGCCTCCACTGTGGCGTCTCCTCCTGGCGGCGTATCGATGACAACATGGTCCCGGCCCGCGCCAAGATCAGTGGGGGCTATATCAACTCCGCCTTCGCCAAATCTGAAGCCCTCCAGAACGGCTTCGACGAAGCCATCATGCTCACCGCCGACGGGCACGTCTCCGAGGGTAGCGCCGAAAATATCTTCCTGGTCTTGAATGGCGAACTGGTCACCCCACCACCCTCAGAAAACATCCTCTTAGGCGTCACCCGCGATACCATCATGAAGCTTGCCCAACGCGAGCTTGGACGCATCACCCGCGAGCGCAGCATTGACCGCACCGAACTCTACACCGCCGAGGAGATCTTCCTCTGCGGCACCGGCGCGCAGATCGCGCCCGTCACCCGCGTTGACCACCGCCCCATCGGCGACGGAGGGATCGGCCCCATCAGCGCCGAACTCCAGCGCATCTACTTCGATGTCGTGCGTGGCCGGCGCCCCGAATACCGCGACGAGTGGTGTGCCCCCGCCTATCCAAAAGCTGCCCCCTCGCAGCCGTCCACTCCTCCGCCAGTCAAAGCCCAGACAATATAGCGAGGGAGCTATACACACCGACTGGCAGCAGCAAACAACAACGCCAGCCCATGAAACCTCTATTGAGAAGGTTTCATGGGCTGGCGCCATTAAGAGCATTTGAAAGCCCGTCTATCCCGTGCTAGTGATAGTTAGCGCTTCGTATACTGTGGAGCCTTGCGCGCGCGCTTCAGACCATACTTCTTGCGTTCCTTCATACGCGGATCGCGCGTCAGATAGCCCGCCTTGCGTAACGCCGACTTCCACTCCTCATCGGCGCGCACCAGCGCCCGCGCAATGCCATGCCGGATCGCCCCCGCCTGGCCGCTCGTGCCTCCGCCGACCACCCGCACCGTCGCGTTAAAGCGACCGCCCACGTCGAGCAAACGCAGCGGAGCGCGAATTTGCGACGTCAGCGCCTCCCGCCCAAAATACTGGTTGGAATCCTTATTGTTGACAATGATCGTGCCATCCCCATTTGGGAAGAGACGCACACGCGCCACCGCCGTCTTGCGCCGGCCCGTGCCATAATAATACGACCCTCGAATATCAGCCAAGATACATCCTCCTCATCAGGCATAGGAAGCCACTCCTGCCCGATCTTGATAGGCGTTACGCCTCTGCCTTCTCGGTAACGCTTGCCTCTGCCGGAGCTGCCTCGCCCCAGGGCACCGGCTTCTGCGCCTGATGGGGATGACTCGGCCCGCCATACACCTTCAGCCGGTCCAGCATATCATCACCCAGCCGATTATGCGGCAGCATCCCCTTCACCGCGTGCTGAATCACCCGATCAGAATGCTTTCTGTCCATCACCTGCCGCAGCGACTCCGTCTTCAAGCCGCCTGGATATTGGCTGTGTCGATAATACATCTTCTGATCCAGCCGCTTGCCCGTGACGCGAATCTTGTCCGCATTGATCACAATCACAAAATCGCCGGAATTCAGATGCGGCGTAAAGGTCGGCTTATGCTTGCCACGCAGCACCTGCGCGATCTGCGTTGCCAGCCGGCCTAAAATCTGCCCCTCAGCATCAATCACATACCAGCGCGGCGCCAACTCCGACGCCTTCGCGCTATAGGTTTTTATCATCCAATTGCCTCCAAATGCTCTTGCTCTACTCGCTCCACACCAGCATATCTGCCGGATACACCACATGCGTCAGACACAACCCACAGGCTGGAGCCGCCGCGCCCGGATGGGCGTCGCTCTTACTGGCAAGAATCCGGGCAAACCCGGCAGCATCCAACTGCCCCTGACCCACCAGCAGCAGCGTCCCCACCAGGCGGCGCACCATCCCAGACAAAAAACCATTCGCCGTAAAATCAAAAAAGATCAGTCCATCCGATGCACCGCGCTGGCAGCGCGCCTCCCGCATCACCCGCACACACGAAGCCAGCGGACCACGCGGGCTGCGCCCAAAAGCGCGGAAATCATGCTCCCCCAGCAGCACCTCGCAAGCAGCATCCATCGCCGCCACATCCAGCCGGCGGGTCACCCGATGCACAAACCGCTCAGAGAGTGGTGACGGCCAGGCATCGATTAGCACCGTATAGCGATACCTGCGCCAGAGCGCGCTATAGCGCGCGTGAAACTCATCCGCCACTGGCGCAATCCGGCGCACCGCAATATCGCCCGGCAGCACCGCATTCAACGCGCGCTGCCAATCATTGAGCGTCAAACGGCTTTCAATCTGAAAATGCACCACCTGGCCGGAGGCATGCACCCCGCTATCAGTCCGCCCGGCGCCATGTACCGGCACCTGCTGCTGGCTGATGCGCTCAACCGCTGCCTCCAGCATCCCCTGCACCGTCGGCTCATGCTCCGGCGCCTGGCGCTGAAAGCCGCAATAGCGCGTGCCATCATACTCGACCAGAAGAGCAAACTTCATCTAGACCAGTTCGATCTGCGCCATCTCTGCGGCATCGCCCGCGCGAAGCCCCAGCTTCACAATCCGGGTATAGCCGCCCGGACGATCCATATAGCGCGGAACCAACTCATCAAAGATCTTCTTGACCACAATCTCGCTTGGCAATTGCTTGAGGATCTGACGCCGCGCGTGCAGCTCAATGCCCAGCGCCTCGCGGGCCGCCTGCAACGCCGCCCCAGCCTCATCGCGGTCAGCAATAATCTTCAACAGATCACCCTGACGCTCCTTCAAGCGCTGCTCGCGGAACTTCCGTCCCTCAGCAGAGAGAGGCAGCTTGCCTCGCTTCTCGCGCTCCTCGTTCGACTCAATCTCCTCGTCCAGCGAGAATCGCCCACGCTGGGCCAACTGCCAGACCTCAAGCGCCTGATCGTCATCATCAACCACCGAGCGCAGATGCCCCCAGGCCGCTCGCCTGCCGCGAATAGCCATCGCAATAAGCTGCTCAGTCTCCCCGCGAATTGCCTTCGCCCTGGCTTCAGTGGTCTTAATCCGCTCATAGCGGAGCAACCCATCCATTAAATTACGGAACGCAGCCCGGCGGCGCGCTTCGGGCATATTGATCCGGTTTCCGGCAACACGATGCCGCATCGCTCAATCCTCCCAGTATCATTGCCCCGCGCCGCAGAAGGCGCCAGGGGCGAGCGTCTATCTAGAGGCCGCTACCGCAGACGGTGATCGTCGCTATCGTCATCCGCTTCTAGCGTCATCGTCCCACCGCCACTGCGCGGATTTGGCAAGAAATGCTTCATCACCAGCCGCTCACGCAGCTCCTGCAAACTCTTCTCACCAAAATTGCGCACCGCCAGCAAATCCTCTTCATTCATCGAAAGAATCTGGCCCACCTTCGTAATATTGCTGCGCTTCAAACAGTTATACGCGCGCACCGACAGGTCCAAATCCTCGATAGGTGTATCGTACACCTGTGGCGGGATGGGATAGCTGGAAAGCGGAGGCTTCTCCGGTTCCGTCACCACCGCGTGGTAATCGGCAATCAAGTTAAAGTGGCGTACCAACACCTGTGACGCCTGGCGCACCGCCTCATCTGGCGAGATCGTGCCGTCGGTCCACACCTGCAACACAATCTTATCGTAGTTCGTCATCTGCCCGACGCGCGTATGCTCCACGCCATAGTTCACCTTCTGCACCGGCGTAAAAATCGCATCCACCGGAATCACCCCGATAGCCTGACCCTCCTTTGACTCAGCGGGCACATAGCCCTTGCCGATCTCAACGCTCAGGTCCATATCCAGGTGCGCATCCGGGTTATCCAGCGTAGCGATATGGAGATCCTTATTCACAATCTCCACCGTGCTTGGTGCCAGAATATCGGCTGCCGTCACCTCGCGCTCCCCCGACACATCCAACCGCATCGTCACCGGATGATCGGAATACGAGCGCAGGCGCAGCCGCTTAATATTCAGCACAATATCTGTCACGTCTTCCTTCACGTGAGGCACATCTTGAAACTCGTGCTGAACACCGGCAATTTTAATGGAGGTCACTGCCGCTCCTGGCAGCGAAGAGAGCAACACGCGACGCAGCGCGTTACCCAGGGTCATGCCATACCCTGCCTCCAAAGGTTCAATATCATAGCTGGCATAGTTCTCCGAGGACTGCGTGCATTTAATGCGAGGCAGAGCAATATCAAGCACGGGAACCTCCTCTTACCGCTGGTACAACTCAACCACCAGCGCCTCATCGAAGGGCAGCTCAAGTTCCGTGCGCGTTGGCAGCGCCAGCACGCGCCCAGACAGTGCCGTCGTATCTAGCTGGAGCCAGGGGGGCACACCCTTCTGAGCGAGCATCAGCGCCCGCGTCTTAAAGTATTCCGTATTCTTACTGTGGTCACGCACCGCGATCACATCGCCAGGACGCGCAATAAAAGAGGGAATATCGGTCTTGCGCCCATTCACTTCAAAATGCCCATGCGCCACCAACTGGCGCGCCTGGGAGCGCGAGTCACCAAAGCCCAAACGATACACCAGATTATCCAGACGCATCTCAAGCAACTGCAACAGATTATCACTGGTTTTGCCAGCGCGTCGCGCTGCCGTATCGAAGTGGCGACGGAACTGACGCTCCAAAATACCATACGTGCGGCGAACTTTCTGCTTCTCGCGCAACTGCAACGCATAGCCTGAAGGCTTGCGCGCCCGCCCACCACCATGCTGGCCGGGGCGCGTATTGCGGCTCTCAATCGCGCATTTCCTGCTCAGACAGCGCTCGCCCTTCAGAAATAATTTCATGCCCTCGCGTCTGCACAGCTTGCAGACCGGGCCGGTATAACGTGCCATGAATCTCCTTCTTCAGACCCCAGCAACCCTGGGCCACAACAGCACTACACCCGACGCCGCTTGGGCGGGCGGCAGCCATTATGCGGAATAGGGGTCACATCAGTAATGGACACCACCGAAATACCAGCCGTCTGCAACGAGCGAATCGCCGCCTCACGACCAGAACCCGGCCCCTTGACATATACTTCAATCTGGCGCAGACCATGTTCCATCGCCTTGCGCGCAGCCGTCTCCGCCGTCACCTGTGCCGCATACGGCGTACTCTTGCGCGACCCCTTA
Organism: uncultured Ktedonobacterales bacterium; assembly: GCA_964522745.1. GTDB lineage: Bacteria > Chloroflexota > Ktedonobacteria > Ktedonobacterales > DATBGS01 > DATBHW01. The sequence continues at coordinate 15,902 of CAZFWN010000013.1, read as the reverse complement.
AAGCCGTGCATGCCCGCGCTGCCCCATGAGATCACGTTGCCATTCGGATCCGTAATCGTCACCAGCGTATTATTAAACGTCGATTGAATATGCGCCTGCCCGCGCGGAACCGATTTGCGCTCCTTGCGGCGTTGACGCCCAACCGGCTTCTTCTTTCCATCAGCCATGCCTGACCATTCCTCCCAGCATTATTTCTTAGCGACAGCTTTCTTCTTGCCTGCCACCGTCTTCTTTGCACCACGCCGCGTGCGCGCATTCGTCCGCGTGCGCTGCCCACGCACCGGCAGATTGCGGCGGTGGCGCATACCGCGATAGCTGCCAATCTCAATCAGCCGCTTAATGTTCAGATCCACTTCGCGGCGCAGATCACCCTCAACCTTCACATTGCGATCAATATACTCGCGCAATCGGTTGACTTCTTCTTCCGTCAGGTCTTTCACACGGGTATCCGGGTTCACCCGCGTCTGAGTCAAAACCTGCTGGCTGGTTGTCAGGCCAACGCCATAAATGTAGGTCAGCGCAATCTCCACACGCTTATCGCGGGGAATATCGACGCCGGCAATACGGGCTACTGCCATCAGCGCGTCACTCCTTTATCAATTGTTGATTATCCCTGCTTTTGCTTATGCTTCGGGTTTTTGCTACAAATGACCATCACCACACCATGCCGGCGAATCACCTTGCAATCCGGGCAACGCGGTTTCACTGAAGCTCGCACTTTCATATCCTAAACCCTTCCTACACGCTTCATAGTAGTGCAGCGCGTAGACACCTGATGGGATGCAAAACGCCCTGCCTCGCCTACGCGCTCCCCAGGCAGGGCCGCTCGATAATACCTCCTGTGCCTTCCGCTACCCCCTATTGCGCCAGACAATGCGCCCTTGATTTAAGTCATATTCGGAAAGCACCACCCTGACCTTATCTCCCGGCACCACCCGCACAAAATTCGTGCGCATCTTGCCCGATAGATAAGCCAGAATCATATGGCCGTTGCTCAACTGGACACGAAACTGAGCATTCGGCAGCGCCTCAGTGATGACCCCTTCATACTCCAGGGCATCCTTTTTCGCCATAGCACCTCTTCCAGATCGGAACAGCTATACCAGAGACAGCAGCCCCATGAAAGAAGCTACAGCCAACTTCAAAGTATAGCATAGATACCGCAACTTTGCAAGCCTTCCAAAGCGCAATAATCATAAAAATTACCAGAACGCATCCGTGCAACAAGAAAGCACCCGGATTGCTATGGCAACCTCTGCGGCAGCGTTAAAATATCCGGCTCACCTTCGGTGATGGCAACCGTATGCTCAAAATGCGCCGACAGGCTCCCATCAGCTGCCACCACTGTCCACTTATCAGGCAGTACCTTCGTTTCTGCGTGACCACTATTCACCATCGGCTCGATAGCAATCACCATACCAGGCAGCAGAACTGGATTCTTCTGAGAGTGATCAACGTAATTGGGCACCTGGGGATCCTCGTGCATCTCCCGGCCAATCCCATGCCCCACATACTGGCGCACCACCGACATACCTTGCGACTCCACATACTCCTGCACCGCCAGCCCAATATCCTGCACACGATGCCCCACCCGCGCCCTGGCGATGCCTCGGCGCAGCGCCTCTTGCGTCACCTCCAGCAGCCGCTCGGCTTCCGCCGAAATCTTCCCCACCGGCACCGTAATCGCTGAATCGCCATTCCAGCCCTTATAGAGCGCCCCAAAGTCGATACTGATAATATCGCCCTCTTTGAGAACACGCGGGCCAGGAATCCCATGCACCACTTCCTCATTCACCGAGGCACAAATCGTCCCAGGGAAGTACAGCTTGCCGTGATAGCCCTTAAAGTTTGAGGTCGCACCGTAACGCTTCAACTCGCTGGCGGCCAGCGCATCGAGCGCTGCCGTCGTAATGCCAGGACGCACCGCAGCTCTCAGCTTCTGCAAAATCTCCCCAACCAGCGCGCCCGCTGCACGCATCTCCTCCCGTTCTGTCCGTGATTTCGTAATAATAGCCATAGCTCATCGCGTCCCTTACAAACCCACCGTTCGTAGAATCGTTGCAGTTACTCCAGCAATTGGCTGCTCTGCATCCACTTCCCGAACCTTGCTCTGCGCTCCATAATAATCCAGCAGCTTGATCGTCTCACCAAAGAAAATCTCTAACCGCCTCCGAACCGCCTCTTCGGTATCATCGCTCCGCTGATAGAGTGGGCTTCCATCAATATCACAGATCCCTGGCTGCTTGGGCGGATGCGTGATCAAATTATACGGGTGTTGATGCGCCCGACAGATATAGCGGTTCGCCAAACGCTTCAGCAGCACCTGCGGATCGGCCTTCAGATAAATCACATGATCGACGGTCTTACCCAACGAAGCCAGCGCCCGATCCAACGCCTCAGCCTGCGTCAGCGTCCGAGGAAACCCATCCAGAATCGCCCCTTTTTGGGCATCCGGCTGGCCCAGCCGCTCCAGAAACATCTCAACCATGATACTATCGGGAACCAGATCACCTCGATCATAATAGGGCTTTGCCTGCTGTCCTGCATGCGTATTCTGCTCGATAGCCGTTCGCAGAAGGTCGCCGCTTGCTATATGCGGAATATTCAGCTTTGCAGCGAGGATATCCGCCTGGGTGCCCTTACCAGAACCTTGCGCGCCCAAGAAAAGAATATTCACGTTGCCACCTTTGCGCTCTCGCCCAACCTTGCCCGGCATGCCACGATGCACACCGGGGCGCTCTCACTGCCATCAGCGGCAGCAGGTGCCAGGATGACGTCTCCGCCTCACCACTTCGCTACCGCAGGAAGCCGGAGTAGTTGCGCATCACCATTTGCGCCTCAAGTTGTTTGACCGTATCCAGTACCACGCCCACCGCAATCAACAGCGCGGCAGCGCTGAGCAACTGCGTCCCGTTCACCAGGAAAAACGCCGGCACAACCGCAATAATACCCAGGAAAACCGCGCCCGCCAGCGTAATCCGGTTCAGCACATCATTGAGATACTTATCTGTCTTCGCGCCCGGACGAATGCCAGGAATGATTGCCCCTTGCTTCTGGAGATTCTCAGGCAGGTTCTGCTGCTGCCAGATCACCTTGGCATAGAAGAACGTAAACAGCACCACCAGCACAAAGAATATCGCCCAATACCACCAGTGTGATGGATCGATGGCTCCACGCACCCAGCTAGCCGCATTGGCGATTCCCGTATTTGAACTAAACGCCAGATACGACGACAGAATCACCGGGAAAATCAACATCGATTGGGCAAAGATCAGCGGAATCATCCCAGCGCTGTTCACCTGAATAGGAATATAGGACATCTGGCTCGAACCAGCGTACCGATCACGCCCAATCATGCGCTTGGTCGGATACTGCACCGGAATGCGGCGCTGAGACTGGTAGATAAAGACAATCGAAACGATAATCAGTGCAACCACTGCCAGGAACACCGCAATCTGCACGATATTTCCCGTATTGCTCACCCCACCATTGCTCGTGCTGATGAACAGGTTGCCAACATCCGACGGCAGACGACTGATAATACCAGCAAAGATAATCAGCGAGATACCATTCCCGATACCATTCTCAGTAATCACCTCGCCCAACCAGACCAGAAAGACCGTCCCGGTAGTCAGCGTCACCAGCGTCGCAAACGTCGGCAGGAAGGTCGTCGCGCTAAAGAGGTTCAACTGGCCCGATTGGATCGCGTGCAAGTTCTGGAAGATCGCCAGTTGTCCAAACGCCTGAAGGAACGCCAGCGGCACCGTCATCACACGAGTATACTGACTGATGCGCGTTCGTCCTGCCTCCCCACCCTCGCGCTGCATCGCCTCCAGACGGGGGAAGATCGGCACCACCAACTGCATTACGATTGAGGCCGTAATATAGGGATAGACGCCTAACGCAGCCACCGAAAAGTTTTGTAGCGATCCACCTGAGAAAACATCCAGCAGACCAAAAAGCTGCCCATATGTCGGATTCTGGCCGAGCGCGTTCCTCAAATCCGCCGGATTGATGCCCGGCACCGGCACATGAGCTACCAGGCGGAACACCAATAACATGCCCAGCGTAAAAAGAATCTTATTACGCAGGTCTGGAATCGTCCACATGCTGCGTAGACGTTCCCACATAGATGCCTCCGATCTACACCAGTCCAGGGCTGCACACCCGTAACCTGGGGCAATCCCAAATGAGTTTTAATCCCTTTAGTATAACGAAAGACGTAACAGAAACGAAACAGCGCAAGAGGGGAAGCAAGCATAAGACTGGCTCCCCCGCTCATCTGTACTCAAGCCGCCATAACAAAGCATGTTTCCACCCATCACCCCTGCGCCGGCTTCTTGGCGCGCTTCGTCTTGGCAGGCATCACAACAGCAATCTCTTCGACGGTTCCGCCAGCCGCCTCGATCTTTGCCCGCGCACTTGTCGAAAACTTATGCGCACGCACCGTCAACGCCCGATCCAGTTCCCCATCACCCAACACCTTAATCAACCCCTTCGCCGCCGATGCCTTGATGAGATTCTGTTCCACCAGCGTCTCAGCCGTCACCTGGCTGGCAGGCTCAAACACCGCCAACTGGCCGACATTCACCAGGGCATATACACGCTTAAAGGTATTATTAAACCCCTTGATAAACGGGAGCCGGCGTGAAAAGCGCAACTGGCCGCCCTCAAAAAAAGCAGGATTGCTGCCGCCGGTACGCGCCTTATGGCCTTTCGTGCCGCGCCCCGCCGTTTTCATCCGGCCAGAGCCATGCCCGCGCCCCAACCGCCGCTTTGTATGACGGGTGCCAGCCGGCGCCTCTAACTCAGAAAGCTTCACTGCGCAACCTCCTCCACTTGCACGAGATGGATCACCTTTTGCACCATCCCACGCACACTGGGAGTATCTTCATGCTCTACCACCTGATGCAGCCGGCGTAACCCCAATGCCTCAATTGTTCGTTTCTGAGGCTCAGGGCGCCCAATGGCACTCTTTACCCAGGTGACACGTAGTTTGCTCATTGTCTTTCACTCCAGGGAAGCGGTCCAAGACATGCTGGGATAGAAGTCGTGCATATCATACCACCCTGAGATCATCGCAGCCAGTAACCAGGAAGCACCGCAGAAAAATTCCCTCTGCTCGTCTCCACTGTCGGCAACGCATCTCACCTCTAGATAGCTCTCTGCCTGACATCCCACAGCCCTCTCTCCGCCTACTGCTCTCGTATTAGCGTCGCTGGCCCGGCCCGCCTCGCCCACGACCACCGCGCTCGCCACCACGATCCCCACCGCGCTCGCCACCACGTTCGCCACGACCACCGCGCTCGCCGCGTTCCGGGCGATCACCACGATCACGCTCAATCACTGGCGCCTCCGCCGCAGCAATGCTGGCCTGCTCCGCCAGTTGCGCCGCGCGGCGCGCACCCACCAGATCGGCCACTGTGCGACTCCGCCGCGCCGCCTCCACCTCTGGTGAGCGCATCTCGCGCAGCGCGCCCATCGTCGCCGCAACCGTGTTCAGCGCCGTCGAACTGCCCAGCGACTTCGTCAAAATGTCTCGGATGCCCGCTGCCTCCACCACCGCGCGCACCGCACCACCGGCAATCACACCAGTGCCAGGAGCCGCCGGCTTCAGCAGCACCTCCGAGGCGCCAAACGAATGTTTCACTAAATAGGGGACCGTCGTTCCAGACAGCGGCACCCGAATCATATGCTTTTTCGCGTCTTCCACACCCTTGCGGATAGCCTCAGGCACCTCACTCGCCTTGCCCAGACCAGCGCCAACATGCCCACTGCGATCACCCACCACCACCAGCGCGCGGAAGCTGAAGCGACGGCCACCCTTGACCACCTTGGCAACACGGCTCACCTGAACAACCGTCTCCTCAAGATTCCCCAGCTTTGAAGCGTCTATCCTCGCCATTTTATTCCTCGCTAGAAGTCCAGGCCGCCCTCGCGTGCGCCAGCAGCCAGAGCAGCCACACGACCATGATAAATATAGCCGCCCCGGTCAAAGACAACCTTCGTAATGCCGCGCTCTTTGGCTCGTTCCGCAATTACACGCCCCACAGAGAGCGCCAGCGCCACCTTATGATTGCCCTCAATACCTTTCAGACCAGCAATCCCCTCCTCCTCAGCCGCCTCAGCAGGCTGAGGCGCCGGTGCTGGCGCCGCCGCCGCGCCCTTCCCGCCTTTGCCAGCTTTGCCACCTTTGCCAGCGGGCGCCTCAACCGGCGCCGCCGGGGCAGCCTTCGCGCTGGCCTTCGCCTTTGGAGCAGCCGACGTGCTGCCGGCAGGCGTTGCCCCAGCAGCACTCACCTGCTCGCGCACACCAGCCTCCCGCGAGGAAGCCGCTATCAGCGTGTGCCCATGCGCATCATCAATAATCTGCGCGTAGATATGCTCGGCGCTGCGAAAGACACACAACCGGGGACGCTCTGGCGTGCCTTGCACACGCTTGCGCACGCGCTGGTGGCGCCGCAGCCGCGCCTTGTTCGCGTTAAATTGCTTAATCATTGCTCACCTTACTTCTTCTTGCCGCCAACCTTACCGGCCTTGCCAGCCTTCTTGCGGATAACCTCATTCGCGTATTTAATGCCCTTGCCCTTATAGGGTTCTGGCTTGCGAATGCCGCGAATCTGCGCCGCCACCTGGCCGACCACATACTTATCGATCCCGGTGACGCTCAGCTTTGTCGTCCCCTCAACCGCAAACGAAATACCCGCCGGTGGATCAAACTCTACCGGATGGGAGTAGCCCACCTGGAACACCAGATTCGTGCCCACCTTCGCCACGCGATAGCCGACGCCGTTGATCTCCAGATTCTTCGTAAACCCCTGCGTTACCCCAGTCACCATATTGGCAACCAGCGTGCGGCTCAGCCCATGCAGCGACTTATGCTGCTTCTCATCGCTGGGGCGCTCCACCACCAGCTTTCCATCCTCCAGTGCCACCTTCAAATCAGGATGGAGCGTCTGGGTCAGCGTCCCCTTTGGCCCGGTCACCGTCACCGTATTTTCATTAATCTGCACCTTCACCCCCGACGGCACGGTGATAGGCGCTTTCCCGATACGAGACATTGCTCTCCCCTTCCTGAAAGCAGAAGATCAGCAGCGAGCAAAGAGCGCTTCACCTTCAGCCAGGCCAGTTTCTTCTCCAGCCCGCGAAGGCGGGCTTTGTGGCCGAAGGCCAGAAGGCGCGGTTTTAACCGCCCGCCGCCGCTTCAACTACCAGATATAGCACACAACCTCGCCGCCCAGGCCAAGCTGATACGCGCGCCGTCCGGTCATCAAACCCTGGGGAGTCGAAAGAATCGTCGTCCCGATGCCCCCACGCACGCGCGGAATATCATCCCGCTTGGTATAAACGCGCAGCCCTGGCCGGCTCACCCGCTTCAGATGGTTCAGCACAGGCCGCTTATCGACATACTTCAGGGTGATGCGAATCGTCCCCTGAGGGTTATCCCTGATCGTATCGAAGTCCTTGATATAGCCTTCTTCTTTGAGAATACGCGCAATAGCAAGTTTCATCTTCGAGGCAGGGATCAACACCCGTGTATGCCGCGCCATGATCGCATTGCGGATGCGTGTCAGCATATCCGCGATGGGATCAGTCATATTCATAAGATTCCTCCTCGCAAACTACCAGCTTGACTTGGTCACGCCGGGCAGTTCGCCGCGCAGCGCCAGTTGCCGGAAGCAGATACGGCACAGCCCAAACTTACGCATATACCCGCGCGGGCGACCACACACCCCACAACGATTATGCTGCTGTACCTTGAACTTAGGCTTGCGCTTGGACTTCACGATCATCGACGTTTTTGCCATAGTCCTACCTCTTAAACGGCATGCCCAACAACTGGAGCAGGCGCCGCCCTTCCTCATCAGTGCGGGCAGTCGTCACCACCGTAATCTCCATCCCGCGCACCTTATCCACCTTGTCATAATCAATTTCTGGGAAGACCAACTGCTCACGAATGCCCAGCGTATAGTTCCCGCGACCATCAAACGCATCCGGGGAGATGCCCTGAAAATCGCGCAGACGCGGCAGCGCCACATTCATCAACTTATCAAGGAAATAGTACATCCGCTCGCCGCGCAGCGTCACCATGCAGCCAATCTGCATCCCCTCGCGCAGCTTAAAAGCGGCCACCGAGCGCTTCGCCCGTGTCACCACCGGCTTCTGGCCGGTAATGTCCGTCAGGTCGCGCACCGCATTATCCATCGTCTTTGCGTTTTGGATGGCCTCGCCCATGCCAATATTGATGACCACCTTATGCAGCGCCGGCACCTGCATCACATTCGAGTAGCTAAACTCTTTTTGCAGCGCCGGAATCACCTCTTGGCGATACTTTTCTTTGAGTCTCGGTGTCGCCACGACGCTAACTCCTTGCATGATCCTGGATCACTTTGCCACACGCCGGATTCTTGCAGACGCGCACCACGCGCTCCTTCTGATCGGCGCCCATCGGGCGTCGCTCATGAGCAATGCGCGTTGGCTCGCCGCACTCCGTACAAATCACCATCGCATTCGACACATGCAACGGCATCGCCTTTTCCACAATGCCCGGCTGGCGCATCGGCCCCCCGGCGCGCACATGGCGCTTGACTAAATTCAGACCCTCCACCACAATCTTACTCTGGCGCGGCAGCGTCTTCGACACCGTGCCCCGCTTGCCGCGATCCTTGCCGGCCAGCAGAACCACCGTATCGCCTTTTTTTACATTCAACTGCGCCAGATGCAGTGGGCGCTGCTCTTTCTCTTGTGTTGGCATACGCTTCTCTCTCTCCCTCAACCAAACCGGCGAAAAGGAACCGCTACAGCACCTCTGGCGCCAGGGAGATAATCTTCATAAAGTTGCGGTCACGCAGCTCGCGGGCAACCGGACCAAAGATACGGGTGCCGCGCGGATTGTTGCCCGCCACCAGAATAACCGCAGCGTTCTCATCAAACTTAATATACGAACCATCAGGACGGCCATACTCCTTGGCAACCCTCACCACCACCGCCGTCACCACCTCACCCTTCTTGACCGCCCCATTTGGTGCCGCCTGCTTAACCGAAGCCTTGATAATATCGCCAACGCCGGCGTATTGCTTGGCCGAGCCACCCAGAATGCGAATACACATAATCTCCTTCGCACCCGTGTTATCGGCCACCTTCAAACGAGTCTGCACTTGAATCATCGCCTAGTCCTCATCTTCCTCTTCTTCAGCGCCACCCAGCACTTCCTCGTCCACATCAGCCGCAGCCACCTCCGCTACCGGCGGTGTCTGCGCGCTGGAGACCAGAATCTCCACCAAGCGCCAACGCTTCTCCTTGCTCAGTGGGCGGGTCTCTTCAATGCGCACAATATCGCCAATATTGGCCTCATTCGTCTCATCATGCGCCTTGAACTTCTTCGTCACCCGATACGTCTTCTTATACACACGGTGTTTCTTCAGCGACTCCACCGCCACCACAATCGTCTTTTGCATCTTATTGCTAACGACCCGCCCCACCTTCTGCTGGCGGCGACCAGCCTCCGCAGGCGCCGGGGCAGCGTCAACCGGATGTTGCACGCTCATGAATTATGCTTCCTCCTCGGCCTCTGCCTTCTCAGCACGTGACCGCCTGGATGGCCGAGCCGGCGGCTCTTCGGCTTCAGCGGCCTTTTCCTCAACAGGTGCCTCAGCCGCTTCTTCCTCTTCAACCACCACCGCCTCTTCCTCTTCAGCACCCTCCTCAACCTCAGCCGCCTCCTCCTCGGCAAGCTCCAGCAGCGTCAGTTGATACAGCACGCGGGCAATATCGGTACGCACCTGCGTAAACTGCCGGTTATTCTTCACCTCGCCGCGCTGCTGCTGAATACGCAGATCAAACAACTGCCGGCGCAGGCGCGCCAGCTCTTGATCCGCCTCATTCACCGTATACTCACGAATCTCCTTGCGTCGCTCGCTAAGCTTCGACACTCTCCACCTCCCCTTTGGTAATAAACTTCGTCTGTATCGGAAGCTTATGAGCCGCCAGGCGCATCGCCTCTTTTGCCAGGTCTTCTTTCACCCCACCCAACTCAAAGATAATCCGACCAGGCTTAATCACAGCTACCCAGTGATCTGGCGCGCCCTTGCCACTACCCATACGGGTTTCTGCTGGCTTCGACGTCACCGGCTTATCTGGGAAGACCCGAATCCACACTTTGCCACCACGCTTGATATAGCGCGTCAGCGCAATACGCGCCGCCTCAATCTGGCGCGCTTCCAGCCAGCACGGTTCGAGCGCTTGCAAGCCAAACTCACCGAAAGCAATCTCACTTCCCCGGTGTGCCTCGCCTCGCATCCGCCCGCGATGCTGCTTGCGGTGCTTGGTTCTCGACGGTGATAACAGCATAACTCTGCTCCTCAACCAGAGGGAAAGGGCCGTAATCTCCCTCTCCCACGCTCTTAGCTCCCCGGCTCTTCCTCTGGCCGAGGCATCGTCGGCTCAGCCGGAGCCGCCTTCTGCTCCGTACTGGCGGGCGCCGATGGCGGCGCCTGCCCCTCTGCGCCAGCGGGACGCGGGGGCCGATCAGGACGCGGGCCACGCGGCGGGCGATCACCATACGGACGTGGCGGACGCTCACCGCCAGGCGCACCCTCCCCACGCGGCGGGCGATCACCATACGGGCGCGGCGGACGCTCACCACCAGGCGCACCCTCGCCTCGCGGACCACGATCACCATACGGGCGCGGCGGACGCTCACCGCGCGGACCACCAAACCCGCCGCGATCACCACCACGCGGACCACCAGGGCCACGCCGGGGACCACGATCACCACCACGCCGCTCTTCCCGGCCACCTGGCGCGCCCGGCGCCACCGGCGCCAACTCAGGCATCGCGCTGATTTCCATGCGCCGCTTATCTGGCAACACGTCGCCGCGATAAATCCAGACCTTGATGCCAATCACACCAAAGGTCGTATGGGCCTCAGCAATATCAAAATCAATATCGGCGCGCAACGTCTGCAAGGGCACCTTGCCCTCAACTTCTTTCTCCGTCCGCGCGATTTCTGCGCCACCCAACCGCCCGCCAACGACCACTTTAATCCCCTTTGCGCCGGAACGCATCGCCTTCTGCACCGCCTGCTTCATCGCCCGACGAAACGAGATACGCTTCTCCAACTGCTCGGCAATGCTGCGAGCCACCAGAAAGGCATCGATCTCCGGCTGGCGTATCTCCAAAATATTCAGCCGGACCTTCTTGCCCGTCTCCCGCTCCAGGTTTTGCCGCAGGTCTTCCACCTTCTGGCCGCTCTTGCCAATCACAATCCCTGGCTTGGCCGTATGAATCGTCATACTCACCTGGCGCGCCGCCGGACGCTCAATCTCAACCTTTGACACGCCCGCCGAAGCCAGTTCTTTGCGCACCACCTGGCGGAGTCGCAGGTCTTCAGCCAGAAGATCTTTATACGTCTTCTCGGCGAACCAGCGCGACTGCCAGCCCTTGATCACGCCAAGCCGAAAGCCTACTGGGTGTACTTTATGTCCCAAGGGCGTTCCCTCCTCATCGTTTTCTGGACGCTACATCCGCTGCCAGCCTAGTAGCGCGCACTCTTTGGCACCATATTCACATCGTCCGAAACCACCACCGTAATATGGCTGGAGCGGCGCAGAATATACGACGCCCGCCCATGAGGCCGGGGCTTCACTCGCGTGAGTACCTGCCCCGGATCGGCCACGATGTGAATAATATATAGCTCGTTTGGATCAAGGCTGTAGTTATTTTCGGCGTTTGCCACCGCCGACGCCACCACTTTACTCACCGGCTTGGCGGCAGCATTGGGCAGAAACTTCAGAATTGCCAGCGCCTCAGTCGCCTTGCGCCCCTTGACCGCCTCCGTCACCAAACGCACCTTACGCGGCGGAATACCAATCTCCCTGGCAATCGCTCGAACTTCCATCAGTGTCCTCCCTCGTGCAAAATCAATTGACCTCTTCGGCATTCTCCGCTACAATATCCTGGGGCTGGAGCGACGGGACAAACACTTTACGACGATCCGCTTTGAGGATATTGAAAAACTACCGCACGGATGTTGTTTTCTCGCTCCTGCCGCCCGCGTGCCCACGAAAGTGGCGCGTCGGAGCAAACTCACCCAGCTTATGGCCGACCATATTTTCAGTGATATATATCGGCACATGCGTCTTGCCATTGTGGACGCCAATCGTCATGCCCACCATCTGCGGGATGACCGTCGAGGCGCGCGACCACGTCTTAATCAAGCGCCGATCCCCACTGCGGCTCATCGCCAGCACCTTCTTTTGCAGGGATTCGTGGATAAATGGTCCCTTCTTCGTAGAACGCGACACCTGCTCTTACCTCCCGCGCCCAACATTGCGGCGGCGCACAATAAAGCGATCAGTCCGTTTGTTCTTGCGCGTCTTAAAGCCCAGCGCCGGCTTGCCCCAGGGCGTCTGCGGCTGTCCACCAATGGGCGCGCGACCCTCACCACCACCATGCGGATGGTCCACCGGATTCATCACCGAGCCGCGTACCGTTGGCCGCCAGCCCATATGCCGTTTCCGGCCCGCTTTCCCAACCGTCACATTCTCGTGATCCAGATTGCCAACCTGGCCGATGGTCGCCATGCACAGAATATGCACCATGCGCTGCTCGCCAGAGGGCAGGCGCACCTGCGCGTAATCGCCCTCCTTTGACATCAACTGCGCCGCGCCGCCCGCGCTGCGCACCATCTGCCCACCCTTGCCGGGCTTCAACTCAATGTTATGAATTACCGTGCCCGTCGGGATATTGCGCAGCGGCAGCGCGTTGCCCACCCGAATCTCTGCATCCGGCCCAGACATCACCTTATCCCCCACCTTCAACCCATTGGGCGCCAGCATATAGCGCTTCTCGCCATCCACATAATGCAGCAGCGAGATATTCGCCGAACGATTCGGATCATACTCAACCGAAACCACCTTGGCCGGGATACCCAGCTTATTGCGCTTAAAATCGATGATGCGATATAGGCGCTTGGCACCACCGCCACGATGACGGGTCGTAATGCGCCCCTGATGATTGCGTCCGGCGGCCTTGGGGAGCGAGACAACCAGCGAGCGCTCTGGCTTGCTGCGTGTCACCTCCTCAAACTTATTGACCGACATCCCACGCCGTCCCGGCGAAGTCGGACGATATTGACGAACTGCCATCTTCCTTCCTCCTGAACAGCGGCTATGCCTGCAACTCAGCAATACTTTGGCCGGCGGCCAGCGTCACAATCGCCTTCTTCCAAGGCCGCGCCTCAGAAATATCTGGCCGTGATCGGCTGCCGCGCACCCGATAGACCCGGCGCGTCTTGCCCGGCATGGTCAGCGTATGCACCCGCACTACGTTCACATTCGGGAACATCGCCTCAACAGCCTTCTTGATCTGAATCTTATTCGCCTTCAGGTCCACCTTAAACGTATACTGGTTATTACTTTGAAGGTCCACGCTTTTCTCAGTCACGACCCCGTGACGAATAATCTCTGTAATTTCCACAGCTTACTCCTCTTCCTCCTCGCTCTCCGCCGCCTCGTCTTGCTCCCACTCCTCGCCTTCAGCAGTCGTCCCCTCCGCACTTTCCTCTTCCTCCTCTTCAGCCTCAGCGGCTTCAAGCAACTCAGGCAGCGTCGTCGTGCCATCGCCAAAGGTGACTTCAAGCTGGCGGAGCGTCGCAAACGGCAGAATCAGATACTCATGTTTGAGCAACTCAACCACATTGATCGAGGCCACATGCTGCACCTTCGCCCCGCGAATATTGCGCACCGAAAGCACCAGATTCTCGTCGCGCTCCGGCACCATAAACAGAATATTGCGCTCCACCGGCAGTTTCTCGATCAACTCCACCACCGTCTTCGTGCGCACTTCATCCATCGTCAGCTCATCCAGCACAATAATCTGATCGTTCGCCGCCTTATCTGACAGCGCCGAAAGCAGCGCCAGGCGGCGCATCTTACGCGGCACCGTCGCGTGATAGGGGTGCGGATGCGGACCAAAGGCCACACCACCACCTCGCCGATGCGGCGCGCGGATGCTTCCCTGGCGCGCCCGGCCCGTCCCCTTTTGGCGGTACAGCTTCTTCGTGCTGCCGCTCACCTGTGAACGAGTCTTGGTGGAAGCGTTGCCCTGCCGCCGGTTCAACAACTGCACGGTGACCACCTGATGCAGCACCGCCGCATTGACCGGCACCCCAAACACGCTGGGGTTGAGTTCCACTTCCGTCACTACCTCGCCATCCATGTTATAGACCGTTGCAGAGGGCATAATCTCTCTTCTCTCCTATCGCCAGCCAGGCCGGCTGACCTGGCTATTTCGCCTGCTGCTGTTGCTGTTGTGCCAGCCGCTCAGCGAGCGCGATGCTTTCCGCAACCTTCCGAATCATCACTAGCCCACCCGTTGGCCCCGGAATCGACCCCTTGACCAGCAGCAGGCTGCGCTCGGCATCCGATGCCACCACTTCCAACCGCTTCATCGTGATTCGCTCGTGCCCCATATGCCCGGCCATGCGCGTATTCTTCAAAATGCGGCCAGGCGTATTGCCGGCTCCAATCGAACCCGGCGCTCGCGGACGATCTGACTGACCATGTGTGCGCGGGCCGCCCCTAAAGCCGTGACGCTTCATCACGCCCTGAAAGCCTTTTCCCTTGGAGGTGCCGACCACATCCACCAATTCGCCAATCCTAAACATCGTGGCGTCGAACTCCTGACCAATCTTGATAGCATCCCCGCCAAAGGACTTCACCTCGCGCAGCACCTCAAACGGGCCAAGGCCACCGCCCGCCCGCCGGCGCTGCGGATCGCGCTGCGCGGTGCGGCCCTGCGTCTTCGACGACTTTGCTGCTGCACCGCGCGCCTCAGCCTCCTCTGCCTGCGTCTCTAGGTTGGCCTCTTCCCCCTCCTCAGCCTCTTCCGCTTCCTCCTCTTCCGCCTCGGCGGCCTCTTCGTCTTTGCTTTCCGCCTTCGTCTCGGCAGCCTTTGCACGCGCCTCGGCACGCACCTTCGCCTGGGCCTGCTGCTGCTTGCGCCGCTGCGCCGGCAGTTGCGCCAGCGTATGCCCCAGATGCCCCAGTTGGGGCCGGGTGGCATGCCTGGCAGTGCCAAAACCAATCTGAACGGCCTCATAGCCATCGGTTGACGCCGTCTTGAGCTGCGTCACCGTGCAGGGACCGGCCTCAATCACTGTCACTGGGACGACTGCCCCCTGTGCAGTAAACACCTGGGTCATCCCAACTTTTTTACCCAACAGTCCACTCAGCATGATTGCTGTTCTCCTCAGGAGCGCCAGACACTAGGCGCCAGACACCAGTTACTTCGCTTATGGGACAGCAAGACCCGCGAGAGGGATTTGCCCTCGTTGGTTTGAATACCATCTCAGCAAAAGGCGTATCGCACTGGCTGTTCTACGTCACCAGAGCCAGCAGATACGTGGTTGCGAGTTCCCTTCCTCGCATCTGGCATCTAGTAGCTGGCCCTCTAGCTAGAGCTTGATCTCAATATCGACCCCGGAGGGAAGATTAAGCCGCGTCAGCGCCTCAACAGTCTTGGCCGTCGGCTCGACAATATCGATCAGACGCTTATGCGTCCGCACCTCAAACTGCTCGCGCGAATCCTTATCGATAAACGGCGAGCGCAGCACAGTGTACTTCTGGATCTCCGTTGGCAGCGGTACCGGCCCTGCCACCCGCGCACCAGTATTCTGGGCCGTCTCCACAATCTGCGCCGCCGATTGGTCCAGAATGCGGTGATCGTAGGCTTTCAGCCGGATACGAATCCGCTGCTTCGTTGTAGTTGCCATAACTCTCTCCCAAACACAAGTTAAACCAGCAAGAAGACGGGAGAAAGAACTCTTTCCCCCGTCTCTAGAGCGTTACCCCTGGACCTTGACGACGACGCCGGCGCCGACCGTGCGCCCACCCTCACGG
>CAZFWN010000012.1:4621-61086 GCA_964522745.1 uncultured Ktedonobacterales bacterium | reverse complement strand
TGGGGAAGTTGCTTGAAGTCAACAACTTAAAAACGCACTTCCGTACCCGCGAGGGATGGGTGCATGCCGTCGATGGCGTCAGCTTCAGCATCGACCAGGGTGAGAAGCTAGGCGTGGTCGGCGAGAGTGGCTGCGGCAAAAGCGTCACCGCCATGAGCATCATGCGTCTGATTCAGCAGCCACCAGGGGAAATCCTGGATGGAAGCATCAACTTTGGCGATCAAGACCTGCTGGCTATCCCAGAAAGCGCTATGCGCAAGGTGCGCGGCAAGCAGATCGGCATGATCTTCCAAGACCCGCTGACCTCGCTCAATCCGGTGCTGACCATTGGCTACCAGATTATAGAGGTGCTGCAACTACATATGGGATTAACCAGCCAGCAGGCCAGGCGGCGCGCTATTGAACTGCTGCGCGAGGTTGGCATCCCAGAGGCCGAGCGCCGCCTCAATTCCTATCCCCACCAGTTTAGCGGTGGCATGCGTCAGCGTGTGATGATTGCCATCGCCCTGGCCTGCCGGCCACAGCTTATCATCGCGGATGAACCCACCACCGCGCTCGATGTGACCGTCCAGGCGCAAATCCTGGACCTCATCAATGGCATCAGCAGCGAATATCAAAGCGCCGTCATGCTGATTACCCACGACCTGGGCGTGGTTGCCGGGATGACAGATCGGGTCATCGTCATGTATGCCGGCCATGTTGTAGAGATGGCATCCACTGACGAACTCTTTGCCAATCCGCGCCATCCCTACACACTGGGTCTGCTGGCCTCCGTGCCCCGCCTGGATGAAAACCGCCAGGAGACGCTCAACCCTATCGAGGGATCACCTCCAGACCTGCTCCATCCACCGCCTGGATGCCCCTTTGCGCCACGCTGCATCTTTGCGACCAGCCAGTGCCAGTCGGCCCCGCCACTGCGCACAGTTGGTCCAAACCATATCGCCGCCTGCTGGTACAACGTGAACGAGCCATCTGAGCAAAAGCGCGCCGCCGCCAGGCGTGAAGCGCGTGCCCGCCGCCTGGCCGCGCTCGATGCTACCGCGCAAATAATCGTCGCCCAAAATCCAGAGGCACAGCCAACCGCGAGCATTGAGGCAGGAGAGGAATAGGCGATGCAAGAAAATACCCAGGAACAAATTACTGCATCAGACACAGTGTTCCCAGGAGCCAACATTTCGGGGGACACTACCCCAAGGGGCACCATTGCCACCAGCAGCGATATTCTCCTATCAGTCAATGATCTGGTGATGCACTTTCCGCTGACCTCTGGCCTGATTATCCAGCGCACGCATGGCTATGTTCATGCAATTGATGGGGTCAGCTTCGCTATCCGGCGCGGCACCACACTGGGAGTAGTGGGCGAAAGCGGCTCAGGCAAAACGACTATCGGGCGCTGCATCGTCCGGCTGTATAAGCCCACACGCGGTGCGATGGTGCTGGATGGCGTAGACCTGAGTACAATGCACGGCGCGGAACTGCGCCAAGTGCGGCGCAAGGTCCAGATGATCTTCCAAGACCCCTTCGCCTCACTCAACCCGCGCTTCTCCATTGGCTCACTGATCGCCGAGCCATTGCGTATCCATCAGATAGGAACACGCAAACAGGCCCGCGAACGCGCAGAAGAACTCCTCGAACTGGTCGGCTTGAACCCGGCGTTCTATGATCGCTACCCGCACGAGTTCAGCGGCGGCCAGCGGCAGCGCATCGTCATCGCCCGCGCTATCAGCATCAATCCAGCATTTATCATCGCTGATGAGCCAGTCTCAGCACTGGATGTCTCTATTCGCGCACAGATCCTCAACTTGATGCAGCGCCTGCAACGCCAGCTTGGCCTGACCTATCTCTTCATTTCACATGATCTCAGCGTGGTCCGCCATGTCGCCGACCAGATCGCCGTCATGTATCTGGGCAAGATCATGGAACTGGCTGACCGCGACGAGATTTATCAAAACCCCAAACATCCCTATACCCATGCCCTGCTCTCGGCAGTGCCCATCCCCGATCCTAAAATAGAAAAGCGCCGTAAGCGCATCATCCTGGCTGGTGACCTACCCAGCCCGGTCAATATCCCCAAGGGCTGCCGTTTTCATACGCGCTGTCCGCTGGCGCAAGATATTTGCCGCCAGGTTGAACCACCCTTTGAGGATAAAACCGGCACCGGCCATTTTGCCGCCTGTCACTTCTCCGATCAGGTCAGCGCACCACTTGGCACCCACTCAGACGACTGACAGCAGGTGGACAGAGCCAGTGTGCGAGAGATGCTCTGTCCACCTGCTTTTTACCACACTCCGCGCGTAGAGGAGTCTTGCAGCTTCTCCCCCTGGGCTGCTACAATAGCCTCAGTTACCGTCAATAACACCCGGCGGAGTATGCTCATGATGGCCCAACTACGCTGTACGTCCCGGCTGGCCCGGCTCCAGATCGGCGCCTGGATGCGTGGATGGCGCTACCGCCGGGAAATGCGCAGGGCTTTTGCCGGGAAACGTCCTGCCTGCTCTTCCCAGAAAGACAGCTTCATGAAGCGGAAACTACTGCTCATTCGACATGGTCAGGCCACCTTTAACGTTGAACATCGCCTTCCTGGGCAGCTTCCCAACATCCCGCTGACCGAGGAGGGCCGCCGACAGGCACAGCAAACCGGCGAGGCGCTGACCGGCCTCCCCATCGGCACCATCATTACCAGCCCCCTGGAACGCGCCCGCGAGACTGCCGCGCTGGTCGCCCAGCAACGTGATATTCCCATCCAGATCGATCCCGAACTGGCCGATACCGATGTCGGCAAGTGGGCCGGCATGAATTATAACGAGTTGTCCAAAAACGACAAGGAATGGCAAACCTATGTCCGCCACTCCACCTCAGCCCCGCCAGGTGTAGAGAGCGGCCTGGATGTACAGGCACGCGCCGTGCGTGCCGCCGAGCGAGCGCGCCGCGCCCCTGACCTGGGCGAGTATGTCGTGCTGGTCGCCCACGCGGATGTACTCAAACTCATTATCGCTTATTACACCGGCATTCCAGCCGAGTACAGCCATTTTCTCAGCATCGATAACGCCTCAGTAACGGTGCTGGCCTTTGGCGAACACGAACACCCTCCAGCTATTCTGGCGCTCAACTGGACCCCCTCACCGGGCTGGCTTACCTATACGCCAGAACCATCCCAAGAGGCAGCAAAACCCGACGGACAGGCAACCGCCTCGTCTGAGGCCGCTGCTGCCGCACAGGAGGGATCAATACCTCAAACTGGAGGAACACCCGCCGCGCCAGAGAAGCGGCCATAAAAAGCGCCCGCTCAGCGCACCTAATTCAGTTTTCAGCAATGTGTCTGTTTCAGCAAAATGAGGAGCCAGGCTGTGTTTGACCCGCGCAACCCTTATGAGCGCCGTATGTGGCATTATGAATCTGATCGGCCACTCTCAGTGGCCCAGCTTATCGCTCTGGGCAGTATGGATGCACGCATTGGGGCGCTCCTCT
The DNA here is from genome assembly GCA_964522745.1 of uncultured Ktedonobacterales bacterium. GTDB lineage: Bacteria > Chloroflexota > Ktedonobacteria > Ktedonobacterales > DATBGS01 > DATBHW01. The sequence continues at coordinate 57,618 of CAZFWN010000012.1, read as the reverse complement.
GGATGCTGATTGAGCGCCATAGCTCCTATATCATCTCCGGCCCAACCGATCCCACGCCCGGCATCGGCAAGACCACCACGCTCAACGCCATGCTCGATTTTCTGCCCAATGGCAGTGCATTGGTCTACACCTCTGGCATGTTCGAGCAGTTTGAGTTTAAGGAACTGGACGAAGTGCAGCCGGCGACCACCTGCGTCCTCTGTAACGAAGTCAGCGACCACCTGCGCATCTATATGTGGGGCCGCACTGCGCGGCGCTTTCTCAACCTGCCCACAGAAGGGTATGCTATCGCCACCAGCATGCACGCCGATACGCTGGATGATGTGCTTGGCGCCCTGATGGGCGACCTGCATCTCACAGCAGCACAAACTTCGCATCTAGGGGTCATCGTCAATATCGGCCTGGTGGGCCGAGTCTGGCCGCCGCGCCGCCGCTTCCTCACCGTGAACCTATTGCTGCCCGAAGTGCCCACCCTTGACGGACCATCTGCTGGCACTTCGCCAACGTCCCACCAAAGTGAGCGCGAGCAGGTCAAGGTGCTTGAGCTTTCCCACTGGGTGCCCCAGAGCGATTGTTTTACAACGCCCGACGATGCCACGCTGGCGCAGGTCGCTGCCCTCCTGAAGATGGACACAGCCGCTTTCAACGCAGCGCTCCAACGGCGCATCGATTGCTTGCAAGAACTGGCAGAGGGCAGCGGCGCAAACCTGCGCGCCACGCGCCGCGCCATTGCCGCACTATCCGAAGCGGAAGCGTCACAAACCGATCAAGCCGATGAGACACCATAGGAACTTTTCAAATGCGTTTCAAATTCGTTGCAGCCCCTCCTACAATTGGCATAAAACTTGCCTGAAAGCGTGGTAGAGAGTCTCGCCAGATGTAACATTCTTGGCCGTCTACCGTACAATTGTAGGGGAGGACAACGTATGAAGCAAAATCCGCGACAACAAACGCTCACCGTCGGCGAGGTATGCTATGCCATTGCAGAAGGCCGCCTGCCCGCCACGAAACAAGATAATCAGTGGTATCAGATCAACGCCCGCGAACTGCGCCGCTTTGCCAACCGGCATCAGCAGCGCTCAGGTCACACTATTCCGCGCATCGCGCGACTAATCAAGCAATAGCCACGCGCCCGGCCAAGCATGGCCGGGCGCGATTTTTTATACAGGTGAATACGGCTCAGCTACAACCGGCTCAAAAACGCCAGAACGGCTTGATTGAATTCGGCTGGCTTTTCCATGTTCACCATGTGCGCCACCCCAGGGATCACCACCTGCTGCGCTCCTGTCATGCGCTCAGCCAGCCGGGCGGCAAGCTCCTGCTTCTCAGGAAGATCGTAATCTCCAACAATGACCAGCGTCGGAACACGAATCTCCGCCAGCCGCGTCATCGCCGGCGGCTGCAAGGATACTTCCTCCACACCCTCAGGCATCGGCACAGTAAGATCATGGTACAGCATCTCATACACGCGCTGACGCACCGATGGATCAACCTGCTCAGGCGTGCGCTGCGGCCCATCGACCCACATGCGTAGATTCAGTTCCGCCGCCGACTCCAGATCACCTTGCTCTAGCAGCGCCTCCTCTTCCTTGCCAAAGCGCAGCACCCGCTCTGATAGCTCTTGGCCGCCCACACTTGGAGCCACCAACACCAGCGCGCTCACCATCCCAGGATGGGCCAGCGTGAAATCAAGCGCAATCTTGCCGCCCCAGGAAATACCAACCACGTGTGCTTTCTCAGCGCCAAGCGAGTGCAAAAGCAGCGCCGGGTCTTCATAGCTGGCAAAGCGCCCGGCAGGCAACAACGATCTGCCAAAGCCGCGCAAATCATAGCAGATCGTTTGATAGTGCTGGGCAAAGACGGCAACCTGCTCAGCCCACATGCGACTATCTGCCACGCCCGCATGCAGCAACAGCAGCGGATGCCCCTGACCAGTCACCTCATAATACAGCGGCGCGCCTTGCACATCCAGGAAGCCACTGGATATGGCCTGTTCTTCCATATGTCCTTTCTTTAGCATGTCGCCGTTGCAGCGCGCCAGTATTTACTGGTCGGTGCGTGCCCCAGCAATGGGGTGATAAAACTCGTCGCTTCTACCACCTTCGCCAGATCAACGCTGGTTTCGATGCCCAATCCATGCAGCATATACAGTAAATCCTCGGTTGCCAGATTTCCAGCCGCGCCCGGCGCATAGGGGCAGCCACCCAATCCGCCCGCCGATGAATCAAAGATCGTAATGCCCAGTTGCAGCCCCGTCAGCACATTTGCCAGCGCCGTGCCCCGCGTATCGTGAAAATGCAGTGCCAGCTTCTCCAACGGAATCTGTCCCGCCAGCAGCGTGACCACCTCGACGACTTGATTCGGCGTCGCCACACCTATCGTATCGCCTATCGAAAGTTCATCAACGCCTAACTCCAGCAATTGCTGCGAGACCTCCAGCACCTTCTCCGGCGGCACTGCCCCCTCATAAGGGCAGCCAAAGCCGGTAGAGAGATAGCCACGCACCCAGATGCCCTCAGCACGCGCCACCTCCATCACCGGGCGGAAGCTCTCCAGGCTTTCCGCAATCGTCATGTTGATATTATGCCGGGTAAAGCTCTCCGAGGCCGCCGTAAAAACGGCCACAGCCCGCACTCCCGCCGCCAGCGCCCGCTCCATGCCCTTCTTGTTGGGCACCAGCACTGGATAGCTCACACCCTCGCGCCGCGTGATGCTGGTCAGCACCTCACCAGCATCGGCCAGTTGCGGAATCGCTTTTGGGCTAACAAACGAAGTCGCCTCAACCATCCCAAAGCCAGCTTCAGAAAGCAGATTGATAAACCTGATCTTCTCAGCCGTCGGAATCTGCGCCCTCTCGTTTTGCAGGCCATCGCGCGGCCCCACCTCGACTACCCGCACCTGCTTTGGGAGTTTCTCAAAGAGCGCCATTATTTTGCTCCTCTTCTGCCTGGGAGTCGTCTACTTCGCCGAGTTCCACCAGCACAGCCCCGCCGGGAACTGCTGCGCCTTCAGCAAAGGGCAGCCGCTTCACCACCCCAGCGTGCGTGGCCGCAATCGTATGCTCCATCTTCATCGCGCTCAGCACCAACAGTGTCTGCCGCGTCTCAATCTGCTCGCCCTCGCGCACGTTGACCTTTACAATCGTGCCCGCCATTGGCGCCACCAGCTTCTGCTGCACCAACCCACCAGAGGCGCCTGCCGCAGCCGCCACATCCACATCCAGCGGACGCGGCCTCTCCAGCCTATACGCCACGCCACGCCAGGAAACAAGGGTCTCATAGCCTCTTCTGGCGACAAAGGCCAGGTGATGCTGGCCCTCAATCTGAATCGCTATTGCATCAGGGAAGGGACGTTCTAACGTAGCTAGAATGTATTGTTTATCCCCTTCTCCTGCCTTCTCCTGGAATTTGGCCTTTTGAGACTTAACGGCTATACGAATATCCCAAGTGTTGCCAGCATCCGCCTGCGGCGCCAACGTGATCCCATACTCCTGCCCGTGATAGCGATAGCGAAGTGCTTGTTCCCCACCTCGCCGCAGCGCGCCACCCTGTATCCAGGGATTGAACGGACGACGGCCATTCGCTGAGCGAATGCCACTGGCACCGCTCGCCTCTCCGGCTGGCGCGTCCAGCACCTCCAGCGCCGCTGCCGCCAGCAATGCCTCAGCCGGCAGCGCGGAGCGCTCAAGCTTGGCGCTCAGATCATGCTTCGTCAGAAAATCAGTGAACGTCCGGCCAGCTGCAAACTCAGGATGCCCAGCAATTGCCTGAAGCAGCGGCAGATTCGTCTCCACACCCAATACCGCCCAGTGTTCCAGCGCCCAGCGCAGCCGCTCTAATGCCGCTGGCCGGTCCTCGCCAAAGACAATCAGCTTCGCCAGCATCGGGTCATAATGGACTGCCACCTCGCTGCCACTGGCAACGCCGCTATCCACTCGCACGCCCGGTGCGTAGCGTATCTTGAACACTTCAATCCTGCCAATCGAGGGCAGAAAACCATTCGCCGGATCTTCGGCATACAGCCGCATCTCAATCGCGTGCCCACGCGGCGCAATCTGCTCTTGCTCCAACCCCAGTGGCTCCCCAGCAGCAATCGCAATCTGATGCTTCACCAAGTCCAGCCCAGTGACGGATTCTGTCACCGGATGCTCCACCTGCAAGCGGGTATTCATCTCTAGAAAATAGTAGTGCCCATCGCGGTCTAGCAGAAACTCCACCGTTCCGGCATTGACATAGCCCGCCGCCAGCGCCACCCGCACGGCAGCCGCGCCCATCTCCGCCCGCAGCGCTGGCGTCAGCGCCACCGAAGGGCTTTCCTCCACGATCTTCTGATGCCGGCGCTGAATCGAACACTCGCGCTCGCCCAGATGCACCGCGTTCCCATGTGCGTCAGCCAATATCTGAAACTCGACATGACGCGGCTCAACGATCAGCTTCTCCAGAAACATCTGCTCATCGCCAAAGGCGGCCAACGCCTCGCGCTTCGCCCCCGCAAACGCATCGGCAAAGCCCTCCTCGCTCCACAGGTCGCGCATGCCCTTGCCGCCGCCACCATTGGCCGGCTTGAGCATCACCGGGAAGCCGACCTTGCGCGCCTCAGCTAGAAGGCGCTCGGCGCTCTGATCCTCGCCCGTATAGCCAGGCACCGTCGGCACGCCGGCGCGCTGCGCAACCTCTTTTGCCTCAATCTTCGACCCCAGCAGACGAATTGCCGCTGGCGTTGGCCCGATAAACACAATGCCCGCCGCGTCGCACGCCTCGGCAAATTCGGCATTTTCCGAAAGAAAGCCATAGCCTGGATGAATCGCCTGCGCGCCGCACCGCTTGGCCGCCTCAATGATCGCCGGAATATGCAGATAGCTCTGCGCCGCCGAAGCCGGGCCAATCAGATAGGCTTCATCGGCTACCTGCACATGCAGCGCGTTGCGATCCGCCTCTGAGTAGACCGCAACCGCCGCAATGCCGAGCGCCTGGCAGGCTGCAATCACCCGCACGGCGATTTCGCCCCGGTTTGCCACCAATATCTTTGTAAACATGGTTATATCTCTTCAACCCAGCTTGCGCGGCGCTTTTCCAGAAAGGCTCGAATGCCCTCCTGGCCCTCCGCGCTTACCCGCAGCGCCGCAATCGTCTCAGCCGTCAACTGCCGGACCGCCTCATAACCCAGACCCGGCACCACACGGAAGAGTTCTTTCGTCGCCTTCACGCCCATTGGCCCGCTGCTCAGCAGCAGCTTGAGCGTCTCGTCAACCGCCGCGTCAAGCTGCTCTGCTGGCACCACGCGATGCACCAGACCAATTTCTCGCGCATGCACCGCGTCAAACACTTCGCCAGTCATGCCAAGCGAGCGCGCATACCCCTGACCGATGCGACGCAGCACAAAGGGCGAGATCACTGCCGGCGCAATTCCCAGATTCACTTCCGTCAGGCCAAAGCGCGTCCCCTCGGCGGCAATCACTATATCGCAGACGCAGGCCAGACCTACCCCGCCACCAAGCGCCGCGCCATGAATGCGCCCAATCACCGGCTTGGGGCAGCTATCCATCGCCGTGAACATATCAGACATAAGCAGGGCATCAGCAATATTCTCTTCGCGCGTATAATCCAGGCTGGCGCGCATCCAGTTGAGATCAGCCCCGGCAGAAAACAGCGAACCTGCCCCCAGCAGCACAATCGCTCGCACCTGCTCATCCACTCCTAGCCCAGAAAAGCAGCGCTGCAAATCGCTGATTAGTTCGGCATTAAAGGCGTTGCGCACCTCTGACCGGTTCAAGATCACGCGCGCTACTGACCCACTCCGCTCAATCAGCAGGTGGCGATAGGTTCCCTCATCAGACATAGCACCCCCTTGTGCTTGTAACCTCTTCACTTAGAGCAGCGGGCGCTGCCCTATACCTGAGCATAGCACCTGTCTGGGATGGTCGCAAGCCCGGCAATAGCTCTGGCCGAACCGTCAATTCTGTCAATTTTGTCAATTCTTGCACCTATCATTCTTGCAGCCTGCGCTCAGCACTTCCGTTTGGGAAGGTGCTGAACAGAATAAGAGCATAGCCCCGCTTGCAAGCGTCAGCTATAATACAAGAGGTTTGCCGGCCCGCCCGCTCGCTACACAAGTAGCAGCCGTAAAATGGCACCATCCAACTGACTGGCAAGCAGCAACACAACAGACCTATCCAACGATTCCTGCTCTCTCCGCGACCAGTTTTGTACGCATAGCGCTTGTAGGAGGACTTTACACATGGCAGACAATACCATTATCCGGCTCCCCGCTGAAGAACGTCACCGCCAGGAACTCGAAGCCTTGAAGCTGGCCGATACCTACCCAAAGCCTGAAGGGTGGTCGCTTTCGCCCAAAATGGTTGCAACCTTTATCATGGGCACCACCGGCAAGCGCAGTTCCAGCAACGGCGGCAGCCCTTCCACGTTTAAGACCGCCGACGGACACGACATCCAGATCACTCCCAAATATATTGGTGACCGCTCGATCATCGAAGTCGCCATCGCCACGCTGGCCTCTGATCGCGCACTGCTGCTCGTGGGTGAGCCAGGCACCGCCAAAAGCTGGCTCTCCGAGCATCTGACCGCCGCTATCTCCGGCACCAGCCGCTACGTTATCCAGGGCACCGCTGGCACTACCGAAGATCAGATCAAATATTCCTGGAACTACGCCATCTTGCTGGCTGAAGGCCCCAGCGAACACGCCCTGGTGCCCAGCCCGATGTATCGCGCCATGCAGGAGGGCAAGGTCGTTCGCTTCGAGGAACTGACCCGCTGCGCCTCTGAAGTGCAAGATGGCATGCTCTCTATCCTCTCCGAAAAAGAGGTTGCCGTTCCCGAACTGCGCATGACCGTCCCGGCGCGGCGCGGCTTCAGCGTCATCGCCACCGCCAATACCCGCGACCGGGGTGTCAACGACATGAGTAGCGCACTCAAACGCCGCTTCAACTTTGTCGAACTGCCGGTTCCTGAAGACCTGGCCGCCGAGACCGCCATCGTCGAGAAGCGCACCCACGACCTGATGGCCGACTACCAGTTGCAGGCGCAGCTGCCGCCCGATCTGGTCAAGATGCTCGTCACCGTCTTCCAGGAATTGCGGCGCGGGCGCACCGTCGATGGCAAGGTCAAGGTCAAGACGCCCAACGCCGTCCTCAGCACCGCCGAGGCTATCTCGGTACTCTTCAACAGCACCATCCTTGCCACCCACTTTGGCAGCGGCGAGGTCGGCGCGCCTGAGATCACGCGCAGTCTGGTCGGCGCAGTCGCTAAAGAAGATTCCCGCGACGTTGAAACCTTGCGCGAATATATGGAAACCGTCGTAAAGGGCCGCTCCGGCAAGGAGTGGGAGCAGTTGTACGGGGCACGTCGCTATGTCTAAGGCTGTCATAGAAAACGTCGTGAGCATCTTTCCGGTGCGCCACCATTCGCCAGCGGCCTCGCTGCATGTGCGCGAGATGATCCTGAAGCACAAGCCCAAGATCATCTTGATCGAAGGCCCCAGCGATGCAACAGACCTGATCCCGCTGCTGCTGGCCGACGGCACTGAGCCGCCGGTGGCCGTGCTGTGCTACTTCCCAGCCAGCAGCAACAGCACTGAGCAAGAAGAGCGCGCCGGCCCATCATCGCTAGTCTCACCCTTCTGCGCCTATTCGCCGGAATACGTCGCCATGCGCGCCGGGCAGAAGGTTGGCAGCGTGCTGCGCTTCTGTGATATTCCCGCCGGGGCTATGCTCGAATGGCGCACCCAGGAAACGCCGCGCCGGGCGCCGGCTGACCAACCGGCCTCTGCGGGCGAGTCTGCCGGCACCGATGGGTCATCAGAAACGCAGCAGAGCATCGAGCCATCGCTGGAGACGCAGTTGGCCGCGCTGGCAGAACATTTCGAGCGGCGCGACTCCAACGAATTTTGGGACACTTATTTTGAGATGAGCGCCCGCGCCCTCAGCGACGCCGCCGGCTTTAGCCAGCAGATGCACGCCTATGGCGATCTGGTGCGCGACTGGTACGAGCCGGATGAGCCGCCAATGGTCGCCAGCGCCGCAGCCGCCACCGAAGCGCCTGAGGCTGAAGGGCAAGACACACCGCCAGAAGCCAGCGCGCCCCCACGCCCGGCACTGGGTGGACGGACCATTGACTTTGACCGCTTCCGCGAAGCCTTTATGCGCACAGAGATTCGCCGCGCCCTGGCCGAAGGCTACCAGTCGCAGGACATCCTGGTCGTCTGCGGCGCGGCCCATGCCAGCGCCCTCAGCCTGGAAGGCACAGACTATACCTGGGATGACGAGCGCGTCCGCGAGGCCAAAAGCGCCAAAGCTGCCACACTCACCCTTATTCCCTACAGCTATGCGCGGCTCTCCGAGCAATCCGGCTACGGCGCGGGCAACCGCGCCCCGGCCTACTACCAGCAGGTCTGGGAAAACAAAGGCGACTTTGCAGCGGCCACACGGCGCTTTCTGCTGCTGGCAATGAACTCACTGCACGCCCAGGGGCATATCATCAGTCTGGCCGACGCTATAGAAGCCGAGCGACTGGCCTGGACGCTGGCCGCCATCCGCGACAAGCCCGCGCCCGGCCTGGAAGAACTGGACGACGCCGCCCGCGCCTGCTTTGGGCGTGGCGCACTCGATACGCGCAGCGCCCTGCGCCCACTGCTCATCGGCGACGCGCTGGGCAAACTCTCCTCTAAAGTGGAGCGCACGCCGCTCCAGCAGGATTTCTATGCCTCGATCAACCGCCTGCGCTTGAGTAATAGACTGACCGATAGACCGCCCGACAAGCCAGATCGGTTCCATCTGAATGAGCCACTCGATCTGAACCGCTCTATCTTCCTGCATCGCTTGAATGTGGTAGGTGTTCCTTTCGCCACACTAAGCCGCAGTGGGCGTTATGAGTTTCAGCAATCAGGGAACAAGAGTAATCAGGTCGTCAGCCACGATAACCTTGACTTTGACCACATGCGCAACATGATGGAGATGTGGTCGATGCAGTGGACGCCGCATACCGACATCCGCCTGATTGAACTCTCCATCGAGGGTGACCGGATACGCGATGTCTGCCTGCGGTTGCTGCGGCGCGAACTCAGTGCCACAGAGGATATAGGCGCAACAACCAAAGTGCTGCTGCGCGCCGTGCTGGCAAACATCCCCGAACTGTATAACCGCATCCTGCGCCGCTGCGATGAAGTCGTGGCCGAAGGCAGCGATCTGCTCTCTCTGGCCCAGGCAGGGCATAACCTGCACCAGATGGCTCAATATGGCTCTACCCGCAAGCTTGATCCCGGCTTGCTGAACAGCCTGCTCACACGGGTCTATACCCGCGCCGTGCTTCTCTTGCCTGCCAGCGCCATCGTCGGCGACGATGAGGCCGCCAATGTGGTCAAGGCGCTCAAACTGCTGCACGATCTCACCGGCAATCGCCCCGATTTAGATGCCGCCCTCTTCAACGAGCGGCTGGCACTGGTGGCCGATGTGGAGGGCAACGATGAGGAGAAACAGGACAGCAAAGTGCATCCGGTGCTGGCCGGGCTGGCTGCCACGCTCTTGCTCGTCCGCAAGGCTATTGACATCGATGCGCTCTCCACCGTCGTGGGTCGGCGCCTCTCTGGCGCGGAAGAGCCCCAGCAGGGCGCGCAATTCCTGGAAGGGCTGCTCTCGTTGCGCGCCTCTGACATTTTGCGCAATCGCGCCATTGTTGGCTGGCTCAACACCTATCTGCAATCGCTGGATGCCGAGATGTTCCTGCGCGTACTACCTATCCTGCGGCGCACAATGGCTCCGCTCCAAAAGGCTGAGATCGGGGTGCTGCTGACTACGCTGGCCGCCATTTTGGGGCTGAAATCCGCCCAGCCAGAAACCATGCTGGAGCCGACGCATATTGCCGAACTGCGCGCTATTGACGCCGAGTTGATCGCGCTGCTGGAGGAATAGAGCAATGGGAACACCGATTGTCCATCCGGCCCTGCCGATGCTGCGCCGGGCCGAGCGGAATCTAGCGAACCTGATCTCCGGCGGGCTGGATCAACTCGCGCCCGGCAGCGAAGAGGCCAGTGACATCATGCTGCAATTGCAGGATGCTGGACTAGAGCATATTGCCGCCGCCCTACAACGGGCGATGGAGAGCGAAGATCGCGCCCAGCGCGCCGGCAACATCCTGCGCGCCTTCGCTGCCCTGGGCATCGTGCGCAGCCGTCTGGCCGAGGGCATCAGCGCCAATCTCTCCCAGGTTCCGCTGCTCAGCGAAGACAGCCGGCTCTATATCCCGCCGCTGCCTGCCGGAGCCAGCCCAGAGCGGCTTGAGAGCCTGCTCGCGCTGCTGGCAGGTCAGGACGTACTGCATCGCGCCTACGCCGCCGAGCGCATCCCGGCTTTTGGAGACGAGGCAATCTCCCGGCTGCTGGCGCTGATTCAAAAACCCAAGCAGGAGGCGGGCATCAAGCGGCTGGCGGCGCGCTGCATCACCCAAATGGAGACACCCGCCGCTGCTGAGGCGCTGGTCAGGCTCACCGAAGTAGTGCCTGCCTGGCGCGAAGTGTATGACGCGCTGATGCGGCGCGGACAGCAAGTCATCGAGCCGCTGCAAAAAGCGCTGAGCAATCCCAGCGCTGGAGGCGCGTGGCTGATGGCAAAAGTCCTCTGGCGCCTTGGCGCGAAAGACGCGCTACACGCTGCCTATGTTGCCGCCACCACCCCCAAAGAAGCCCCGCCAGAGGCCAGCGAAGAGGCCAAGAGCGGCAAGGGCAGCAAAGCCAAGGCCAAGAAAGCCGAGAAACCGAAGCTGCCAGAGGTGCATAAGGCATTTGAGAGCTACCACGCGGCGCTGAGTCTGACCAAAGAACAGGTGGCCGAAATGGCCGCCGAGCGAAAATATTATACCGACGAGACTCAGCGCACCATCATCATGCTGCTTGGTTTTGAGCAAGGCTGGGTGACGCAGGACGACTTTCTCGCCATGCTGGATAACCAGCAGCGCAACGAATTGCGCGTCAGCCTGCGCCATGTCTACGACACGCCGGCCCACGCGCTGGCGCTCGATCACTTTCAGCGCATGCAGCGCGCCGCCACCAAACATGACGACACGATGCGTGCCCGCATTGGCATCAGCATCCTGAGTGACGAGGGCCTGAGCGTGCTAAGCGAGCCAGAGGAAGATGAGGACTAAGATGAGTATCCCCACCGAAACCATGACTGAGGAGCAGCGCCGGCAACTGCTGCGCTGGCGGCTGGTACTCGGCCAACGCGCCCAGAAGTGCCAGTGCGGCGCCAAAGGCGGGCCAGAATGCACCTGCGCCGGCCCCTCAATGGACCTGGGTGATCTGGCAAGCGCCGGCCTGGGACAGCAGGACAGCGGCGCTCCAGAAACCGATGTCTTTGGCATGGACGGCAGCCTGGAGATGATCTACGGCGACGAGCGCAGCGCCGGCCTGGGCGGCTCCAACGTCAATATCCCGCGCTGGCTGGGCGACATCCGCCGCTACTTCCCGCAGGACGTGGTGGCAATGGTCCAGAAAGACGCCATCGAGCGCAAGGGCCTCAAGCAGCTGCTCTTTGAGCCAGAGACGCTGCCACTGCTCGAAAAGAGCGTTGATCTGGTCGCCACCATCATCTCGCTGCAAAACATGATTCCTGAGCAGACCAAAGAAACCGCCCGCCAGGTGGTACGCGAGATTGCCGACGAGATCAGAAAAAAGCTCGAAAACGAGATTCGCCAGACGGTCTTTGGCGCGCTCAGCCGCAACAACCACAGCCCAATGCAGGTCTATCGCAATATCGACTGGAAGCGCACCATCAGTCGCAACCTGAAAAACTACAATGGTGAAATGAAGCGCGTCATCCCAGATCGCTTCTACTTCTGGGCCAACGAGAAAAAGTTCCGCGAGTGGCAGGTTATCATCTGCGTCGATCAGAGCGGCAGCATGGCAAGCTCCGTCGTCTATAGCTCCATCATGGCGGCCATCTTCGCCTCGCTCTCGGTCCTACGCACCAATCTGGTGTTCTTCGACACCCAGATCGTCGATATGACCGAGCAGCTTCAAGACCCGGTTGACATCCTCTTTGGCACTCAGCTTGGCGGCGGCACCGACATCGCCAAGGCCGTCACCTACTGCGCGCAGCAGGTCGTCCAGCCAGAAAAAACCATCTTCCTGCTGATTACCGATCTCTACGAGGGCGGCAATCGCAACGTCCTGGTGCAGCAGCTTGGTGAATTAGTCGAGAGCAAAGTGCATTGCCTCTGCCTGCTGGCGCTAGATGACACGGGCCGCGCCTCCTACGACCACGATCTGGCCCAGCGCGTCGCCAACCTCGGCATCCCAGCCTTCGCCTGCACGCCCAACAAGCTGATCGGCATCATGGAAAATATCCTGCAAGGCAAGGAGGTAAAGGCATGAGCGAAGCAGCCACAGCCACCCCTCCAACGATTACGACCAAAGATGTCGAAGAGTGGTGCGCGCTCGCCCAGGTGAAAGATGGGCGCAAAATCTTCCAGAAAGGGGATGTATTGCGCCCCTGGTGCGGCGGCATAGCGGTCCATGCCGAAGTCCAGGGCAGCGGCGCCACGCCCTATCGCATCGACATCACCTTCAAAGACGGTGCCAACAAGCCATCGCCTAAATGCTCGTGCCCGGCGTGGAGGAGCAATCCCTTCTGCAAGCACGTCACTGCCGTCCTGCTGGCCTGGGCCACCAAACCGGAGAGCTTTGCGGTTGTTGAAGCTCCGGCGGTAGAAGTCAAGGCGAAACCAGCGCGCCCGAAAAAGGCCGAGAGTGACACGAGAGGCGCCGCAAGCGATGCGCCCAAGAAGGCTAAAACCGACGAGCAGGCCGACGCCGGGCGCACAGCACTCATCGAGAGCGGGCTGACCCAGGCCACCGATCTGCTCAGCGAAATCTGCGCGCGCGGCCTGATGGCAGCCACCCCGGAGCAGGCCGATGCCGTCCTCAAGCTCGCCGAACTGCTCATCTCGCAGAAGCTGGTCAAGCTTGGCCGCGCCACGCAGATGCTCTCCATCCGCCTGCGCCAGTTGACCACCGCGAAAACCAACCGGCGTGGTGCCCAGCCAGAGGTCGATGAGCGCGACTTCGCCGCGCTGCTGGCCGATGCCTGGCTCATCCTGGCCGCCACTCGGCGCGCCCTGCAAGCCGACCCGGCCTCCGCCGATAACACTATCGACTTTGAAGACCTCCTGGGTACGTCGTTTAGTGACAGCCGGCTCGACTGGACCAACCGCAAGGCAGTGCTGGAAGTGGCATTTGAGGAAATAACCAACGAGATTGGTCATGTCATTGGCACCAGTTATCTGCTCGACCTGGACAGCAGCGAACTGATGCTTGAGCGAAAAATCGTTCCAGAGAAGATCGCCGAACGTGAGCGTAAACGTCCTTATCATTGCCTGCTCACAAAATGCGACGTGGGCAGCAGCCGCAGTCAGCCGCCACGCCGGGTCAAGATCAATTGCCCCAGCGAGCGCAAACTGCCCATCACCGCCGAGGCGCTCACCCGCGCCACCCGGCACGCCGTCACCACAGTTGCCGTTCTGCGTCGCCGCCTCGCCATGCAGACCGTTGATCCGCTGGCCCCACGCGACCTGCTGGCGCTCTTCGCCCCGGAGGCCCTCCAGGTCATCGACGCGCCGCCCGCACAGGGCAGGGGCAGCCAGAGCCTTCTGCTTGTGGACGCCGAGGGCATCGCGCTCCCCGTCGAAAGTGTCAGCGCCGCCAACATCATCCTGGGCATCGTCACCCGCGAACCCATCCTGGCGCTCTTTGGCCGCCTCAAACTCAACGAACGCGGCGACGCCTTTGTCTTCGCCCCGCTCAGCATCCTCTGCCGCTCCGGCAAGCTGCAAACGATTGGGTAGAAGCGACCTTCACTTGTAGCGCCGGCATCTTGCCGGCCCATCTCTCAGCCAGCACGGACGCTGGCCCCACGCGCAAACCTTGCCTCCGTAGCGCCGGCTTCCAGCCGCCACCGCCGGCGAGTGCGAACGGCGGCACTACAAGAGAAGACGTCCCAACAGGCAGCATACACGCAGATATGACCTTACTCATCGATGCTATCAGGCGCTTCCTGGCGCTCCCAAATCCACGCTTCGCCCCGCACCGCAGCCATGATCTGCGGAAGATCATGTTCAACAAAGCGCTCCCAGCGCTTCGTGATCTCTTGCATTAACTCCTCACTGGTACTCCCGTAAGACGCTTTTTGTAGAAACAACTGCGAGTAAATCTGATACCATATCTTCCCCACCTTCTTACTTGGTTTCTTACTTGGTTTAAATGGAGGTTGTTTAGCGTCAACCAGAGCAAAGAGACCCGTAAGAATTTCTTCTGGCCCTGGGCCAATAAGTAAGTTGAGTGTCAAGCTATCAGGGAAATTATAGAACACAAATAACAGGATGCGCCCAGATGTTGTCCAACCACTTCCAGCTAGAAGAGTTGGTACATCCCACTCCACAGGCGCAAAGCGAATGTATTGCTTCTGGGATGTGTCCATTACCAAGCCTGGGGTATTTGTGATGAGCCTCTCTAGCACATCTCGAATTATCCCTTGCCAATCAGGGCGATACTCATAAATCAGGTCAAGCGCTCGCTGATGTTTCTGGTAGATACGGCGGCAGAGTTCGGCAATCTCAGATTCGCCCACGATATATCTCCTCAACATCTTCGTATAATGGTTGATAGCTGTCAGGACGTCAGGGCCAAGGGTAGACGTTCGGCTCTGTGCCAAATCTTCGAGCAACCGGCAAATAAGCCCATAATCGACTGGGAGATATATCTCATCTGAGGGGATTTCTCCTTCAGGTGTGAGATACAACCCTATAACTCTCCGGCCAGGGTAATGCTCCTCAATAATTCTGCGATACCTTTGCAATTGATTGGAGTGTTCGGTACTATCAATCTTATTCTCAATAATGAGCACCAGTTGGTGTTCCTCATCTAACACGAGAATATCGATATTCTGCCACTCACGTAACACAAGCACATCTTCCAGGCTCCACAGCGCCAGATCAATGGCCGTAACAGGGACACCAGTAGTGCCACCATTAGCTGAAAGCGTCTTCTGCAAGAGCCGTTTAAGAAAGACATCACCGAGGCCATGATTCTGCTGCGGATTAAGCAAAAAGGCGAGAAAGTCTGAATGGCGCAACTCCTGTCGGACGGCTCCAATAGCCTCAAAGATATTGAATTGATCCAGCAGCGCCTCTAGCCGCTCAAGGTCTGGATTATCAACAACCAGGGATTCTAACTCCTTCAAAGCAAGCGGGAAATTGGCATCATTAGCGCTTTCTTCTCGCAACCCTTCCATCTCTGCCCACCTCCCAGATAAAGATTTCCCACCTTTGGGAGTACAGGTAGCGCAGCCTCCAGGCGCGGTCTTCAGCCGCCAGCCATCCTCACAGCACAAACGTCTCACCCTCTCGCGCCTGCTTCACCTCTTCGGCTCGATAGATCGTCACCGGGCGGCTGCCCACTATCCGCCACTCGCTCTGCCCAGCCGCAAGTTCGTGCAGCCTGATGCACAGCGACCCAACCGGGACACCTAGCACCACCACCTCAGGCGGCAACCATCTTCGCGTCGCCCCCAAGGCGGCTGGCCGCTCGCCATGATGTGGCAAGACCGCCACGCCTGGCACCAGCCCCAGCCCTTCCTGCCAACCCTCATCGCGCCCGCGCATCCACGCGCACAGTGCCATTGCCCCCGCGCTAGAGCCAGCCACAATTCCACCCCGCCTGGCAACAGCTTTGATAGCCTCCAGCGCCGCGCTCTCCCGCAGCGTTTCTAGTAGATACCAGGGGTCACCTCCGGTCAGATAGACCATCCCTGCTGAGGCAATCCTCGCCGCCATCTCAGCGTCATTGGCCGTCTGCGTATCCACCACCAGCAGACCATGAATCGGCACCCGGCTGGCGAGCCGGCGAAAGTGCCGCAGCCCGTTATTCATCGCCTGTTCAGGCTCCTCGTGGGCGGCTGCTGTCGGCAGCACCACAATAGGCCCACTATCAAAGGAGAGCAGGGCCAGCAGCACACGGTCTGGAATGTCATACGCCGGGCGGAACTCATCACCCCCGGCCAAGGCAAAAATACCCGGCATCGTTTTGACCTCCTCCCAGGCAGAGCAGGCAAAGTGGGCATTCTTCAGCGCGGCAGAGCATCAGCAGAGCGCAGGGACAGATGGGGAAAGACAAAGCCGGCGATCTCGCCGGACACAAGAGAAGCAACACAAGAGGCTGAGAGCAGCGCACAGAACGTGCTGTGGGCAGAGGAAGGCTCCCGACGTCAAATAGGACACGCGGGAGCCTTCAGACCTGCTACAGACCTGTTTCACGGCTCTTAATTGTTACAGGGTGTGGCCTTGTCGCCCACCAAACGCTCGATCTCGCGCAGGCGGCGCTCGGCTAACTCCACGTTTTCCAGCGCTTGGGCCAGAATACGCTCTTCCAGGCACGCATAGGAGTCCTCAATATCGGGATCAATCTTCCCACCAATCAGTTCGAGCGCGCGCGCAACTTTTGCGTCTAAAACGAGTGTCGCCATCGTTTCCTCCCCTCAAGCAGTGAAATGGGGTCTCGATGCCAGGATCGCCAGTGTTGAGTTTTCTTTCTTTATCCTAACTACGGACCACAAGGGCCATAGGTTACACACTCGCCGCGCCATCCCCCCACCTGTGAGCCACTTCACACATCCTCCGCCGCCCTGACCAGTGACGATGCAAGGGGCATACCATGATTGCCTGCTGCGTATCTAAAGACGTTTGAAGCGCTCAGAAATAACATCCTGGAAAGAACTCCCAAATCCACGCGCGGCAGACCATCGGATTCCCTGCTAGCAAAACCACGCTACTGCACTGTCACCGTCAGATTCATCGTGGTCGGATGGATCGTACAGGTCACATGATAGGTGCCCGGCGTTGTCCAGGGCGGTGATGTCCAGCTATCGCCCGGATTAAAGTTAATCCCAGTTGAACCTTTGAAATCAGGCGCATTAGCATCAGCTTGATATTGACCATTCGTCCCGATCACCAGAATATGTGGAGAACCAGTCGCCTTATCATCTGTGAAGGTAATCGTTTGGCCCACTTTAATCGTAATGCTATCTCCACTTGCGTAGTTATTTGGCCCCATCGTTACTGTATTGCCCGCCTTCACCGGCTTGCTTTGCACCACACAACCAGTCATCAGGGCCATCAGCAAAACGAGAGAGAACACTGCTACAAGTTTTTTACCCATGAAGCCCATCCTTTTGCACATTTTGTCGTTGTCATAAGTCCTGCTACGGACGTGTAGCCAGGCCAATAAGCAGGGCTGGCTACACGGGAAGAATGCAATCTCAAGAGAGAAGTATGAGGAGGCAAAGCAGCCCAGGCGGCCTGATCTCACAACGATAGTATACAAAACGCGCGCAAGTCTTATCATCAGGTACTAACCGGATTTCACCTCAGGTAAACACCTGACCGCCGGGCTTCCCTGAAGAAGACGAACATGCTACAATAGCCCAGAATACAGACCAAACGCAGAGGCAGCCGCCAGAGGAAGGAAAGTATGGCCCCCCGACACCTGTTGCACTACAGCATCGTCTCCGCCCATATGCAGTCACCCTCACGCCAGGACGTTGAGGGCGCCCTGGAAGCAGCAGGCATTGGCAAGATGGATCTCTGGGAAACCAGCGGCCCTGGCGACCCGGCAGGGCTGGTGGCGCGCTTCGTCACGCATGAGCCGAAAGGCACCGCCACTGCCCACGTAGAGATCAGCCTGCAAGGCGAGCGGGTCGTGGGCGAAGTTAATCGCGCCATGTTCCTGGTGCTGGCGCGCAGCCTGGGCACCCAGGACGCCCGCATCCTCAAAACCGGCCAACTCTCGTTGGAAGTACAGATCAACGTCCAGGATGCCGCCAACCTGACCTACCTGAATTGGGCCATCTGGCTGATCGATGTCTTGCTCGACCTGACTGATGGGGTCGTCATCGATCCTGCCGCCCAGTGCTGCCGGGGGCATACTGAATGGGAGAAATGCGCTGGTCCGTTTGATATTTCGCGTCATGTTGCTCTGCACGTGACCGAATGGAGCCAGGAACATCGCTGGGTGCATTCACACGGCATGGAAAAGTTCGCCCAACCTGATCTGGAATTCGTCGAGGTCGCTCCATCCCTGGTCCGTGAGGCCATCCTGCTCGTCAACCAGATCGCCGCCTCGATGGCACGCGGCAAGCGCTGGCGCGCAGGTCATACAATCAGCCTTGGCCCGGTTGGTCAGGTGCATTTCATTCGCAGCACCAGCGATGACGATCACCAGGGACCATTTGGCCGGCTGCGACTTGTGCAAACGGCTGAGCCAGGCAAGCCGTCATTTAATCACGCCAACGCCTTGCTCTGCGCTGGCGCTTACCTGGAAGGGTGCCAGCTTGCCGAAACCGGCAACGTCGATGAAGCGTTGGCCTGCTTTGATCGCGTGCTGGCCGCAGCCCCTCGCGCCGAAGCCGCGCTGGGCGCCAAAGCCTCGACCCTCCTGGTGGCCCGACGGCATGCAGAGGCGCTGGACATGGCCCGGACCCTGGAGCGGCTCAATCCAGCTAACCCCGATGGCCCCTTCATCAGCGGTCAAGCGCTGGTCGCCATTGGGCGCTATGACGAAGCTGCCCAGCAGTTCACCGCCGCTATCAAGCACAACCCTGATGATGCCGCCCTCTATCAAGCGCGGGCGCGCTGCTATCTGGCACTGGGCCGACACCAGGACGCCGCTGCCGACCAGGGCAAGGCTGCCCTGCTGGCAACCGCAGCACGCTGAGGGACTCTCCTTCGTACCCCGGAAGAAGAGGCCGGTGTGAACAGCTTCACAATCCGTTTCGGACTGTTTTGCGTTGTAACCCATAGAGAGTCGCTGCGCTTCAGTAGACGCTTGCCACTCCTTACAACTTTGTTTTATGAAGCGAGGATGGGGGATGCTCACAAACCAGGCCGCCAGAAGATGGCCTAAACGACGGCAAGGAATTCCATTTTGGTTGCTCATCGTTGGATGCGCAAGTATCATCATACTCATCAGTCTGGCCCCTGGAAGCGCGGGGGCACAGCGGCTAGATAAAAACCCCTCATCTCCTTTGAAGTCGGCGCGCATTCCTCTCACCACTCCTGACCCTGGCTCACCAGGCGTCCGCCTCATACCCAACAGCGGACCAGTAGGCACCGTGATAAATATTCAAGGAAACGGCTGGCCGGCGGGCAGTATCGTGCTTCTCCAATACAGCCAGACCAGTTGCAGCAGCCCATCTGCCCAGGAGATTCCTAACGATCCCAAGCCTAAAGTTGATAACTCCGGCAACTTTAGCGCCCAATTCCCCTGGCCTGCCGTCTCAAGTACGGGGTTCTGGGCAATGTGTGCTGTCACCGGAGATGGAGCGGCAACCAGCAGCACCGTATTTAACGTCCTCTCCACCAACGCGCCTTCGGTCAGCATCGCTTCTGGCACCCTCATGCTCGGACAGATGATCACCATCCAGGGTCAGAATTGGTTGCCCGGTGGGTTGACCATCGCCATTGCCCTACAACTCCTCAGTTCCGGCACCTCCTACTCGCTGGATGGCTACGCTGTCTCGTTAGTCAATGGCACCTTTGACCCACAGTCAGCCAGTTTTCTTATTCCTTCGGGCTTTCCTGCCGGGCGCTACATCCTGATCGCCAGCGCAGAGCAAGAGGCGCTTCAGGCACAAACCACTCCCTTCACTATCGCCCCTGAACCCACCCCTACAGCGACGCCAGCCCCAAGCCCTACCCCAGACCCAGAGCCAACCATCACACCCACCAGCGCGCCTCCTCGCCGTCAGACACATCCCTCCAGCCACCAGCAAATTGGCGGCACCTTGCTGGCACTGCTCATCATCAGCGGAGGTATGACCTTCTTGTTTGCCTTGGTAGGCACAGCCCTGCTCATCTACCTCGTGCGCAGCCGCCGAAGCGCGTTAGCTGTAGAAGCATCTGAGCAATATACAGAACCGCTGAGTATGTGATCTCTTTCCCATTTCCCCAAAATGCCGTTACTAACAGCCCGGCTGTTCGTGTATTGTAATTGAAAGAGGCAAATATCTGGCAATGTAGTATCGAGGGAAACGATGGAACGAGGAGTTTTGTACCGGCGATTCTCATGGCTTTTTACCCTGTTTTGCCTGGGTCTGCTCGTCTTTCTGAGCGCCTGTGGCTCACTCAGCCCCGCCGGGCAGCGCACTCAGCAGGACAAAGCAGCTCTGGATGCAGAGGTGGCCCACGCGCAGCAAATCGGCGTGCCCCAGTCGATGCTCGCTCCCATTCTTCAGCAAGAAAACCGCGTAGCGCAAGGCGTAGCCCCGGTTGGTCTCTTCGGCGACCAAAATCCCGACAGCGTCTACAAAGATGCCAACACCAGCTATCAAGTGCTACTGGCCGAAACACAAAACGTTGAGATTCAGGCCAACCAGCTTGCCGAGCATCAGGCAGACCTTGACCTCGGCAACTTTGCCGACGCGCTGCAACTGCGCCAAAACGAGAACTACCCACAAGTTCCCGATTTCCAGGCACGCCTGAACCAAGCCGAGAACCAATATAATCAGGCTCAACTACCAACTGATTATACGAAAGTCAGCGCGTATGCGACCAGCCAGACCCAGGCGCTCTATCTCCTGCAATCGACCAAAGACAAACTGGTCCTGATGAAAAATTCACTGGACCAGATGAAAAGCGCCGGCCTCAGCACCAGCCTGGGCGATCAGGAATATCAGGACGATCTGACCGCCTTCACCACTGCCAATCAGCCGGCACAACTCCAGCAACTGCAAAACATCATCTCAGCCCAACAAGAACAGTTGGTTGCCGATCAGACGGCAGCCATCCCCTACATCGGCGCTGCCATGCTCCAGAGCTTCCAGGAACTGATCGATCAAGCCCGGCAGTATGGAGCAGACGTCAGTTCCTACCAGCAGCAGCACGATCAGGACGCGCAGGATCTCCAAAGCGCCCACACCCTCCAGCAGTATCTGACCGTCTCCGTTCGCATCCAATCCCAGAGCAATTCCATGCACTTCACATTGGTAACTGGCAAGGCAAGATACGACCTGCAACAGTTAAAGTCGCTGATTGGACAAACCGACTACAACAACGACTATGAATATCTCGGTGGCAACGACGCCTATAACGACGAGGCGGCGCGCATCCAGCAGGCCCAAACCTTGGATGACTACCAGAAGATCGATGACCAACTCACCATCTTGCTCACCAACATCAACGCCCTGCTCAGCAACATGAAGAATGCTGACTATAATAACCATGACCAGCCCCATCAGGTCGATATGCAGTTGATGCAAGCCTATCATCTGACCACCGGCAAGGTCATGATCGTCTCGCTAACCGAGCAGACCGCGCGCGAGTACGAGAACGGCCAGATGGTGCATTGGTTCTATCTGGTCACTGGCCGCCGGGCGCTGCCCTCGCCGCCAGGACTGTGGCCGATCTTCTTCAAAGAAGATCACATCAAGTTTAAGTCTACCGAGCCACCGGGGTCGCCCTTCTGGTATCCCGATACACCCATCAACTACGCGATGGAGTACCATGCCGGTGGCTTCTTCTATCATGACGCAACCTGGCGCGTCTACTTCGGGCCAGGCGCCAATCTGCCACACGCTGACTACAGTTCTGGCGAATTCTCGGATGACGGCTCGCACGGCTGCATCAATATGCGGCTCAGCCAGGCCCAATGGCTCTACCAGTGGATTGACTACGGAACGCCGACCATCGTTTTCTAACTGAACGAACATACAGGCGCTAAAAGCAGAGCGGGCTTCTTGATGAAGCCCGCTCTTATCTTCTTACTTCGCTTGGTAGAAGCCAGCGCATGCCTGGTCAAACTACCAGTAGCGCTCTTCCTTCCAGGGATCGGCGCGATTATGATAGCCACGTACCTCCCAGAAGCCCGGCTTATCCTTCGCCAGAAACTCCAGACCATCCAGCCATTTTGCGCTCTTGTACGCATAGAGCTTGGGCACAATCAGCCGCACCGGCCCACCATGCTCTGGCTCCAGGTCTTTGCCATCATGCTTGAGCACGATCAACACATCCTCATCGTCCAGGTCAGCCAGCGGCAGATTGGTGGTATATCCCGTCCACGAATGCACGCTGACAAACGTAGCCTCAGATGCGGGCCTGGCCCGTTCCAAAATCGTGCGGATATGGACCCCCTCCCAGGTATTATCGTAGCGGCTCCAGGTCGTCACGCAATGAAAATCCGCTGTCAGTGTCACCCTTGGCAGCGCCAGAAATTCTTCCCAACTCAGTTCAAATGGCGCTTCCACCAGACCTTGAACCTTAAAGCGCCAGGTCGTAGGGTTGAATTTTGGCGTCGATTCATAGCTCAGCACCGGCCACTTCTTGGTCAGATATTGCCCTGGTGGCAGGCGCGGGTGTGCGCTCTGCCCCCCCGCAGTCGTTTCGGCCTCATCTTTTCGAGTAAACAGTTTTGATAGGTCCATCATCAGCCTCCTAATCAGCTATCCCACAACAGCCGTTAGTCGTCTCTCTTTATGAAGAAAAGCAGCGTTATCAGATGATTGGTCTCATTTTTCGCCACAACGTTACATAGCCGTCAAAAGGTGGGACGGCTATCAAAATTATAGCGTTTCCCGCACAAAGCAATCAAGAAAGGCAGCAACTCCACGAGGGAGTCTTTCCATCCTTGCCCAAGAGAGCGTGTTTTTGCGTGACATTCTCCCATCCCGAAACGTTTTGAAGAGTAGAATGGGTAGGTTGCTTTTTCGCACGCCCCCAGCGCGAGAACGCAATCAGTCAGCCAGAATTCCCGACCAACAGACGACCTCTGGTGCATAGCATCCTACCCCAAATTTGGCACGCTCTTTGTGAGGTAGGCAATTACAATACCCATCTCTCGCTTCTGGCACAGCACAGGCTCTTCTACCTGACTACTACTTCTATCTCAGAGGAGGCGCGTCATGACGAGCGCCACAACCAACACCCCTCAGCCATCACAACCCGATAATGTTGTTCCACCGACCCCAGCAACCATCAATATTTCGCCATCGCAGCGCCTGGAGCAGTTGCCTATCGCCGCGCTGCTGGCCTTTGTCCCGCGCCTGCGCACGACCTATCGTGTCCTCAACAGAGGAAGGGGCGCCATCGCCACCTCACGCACCCATTACCGGCTCAGGCTCGCCACCGGAACCATCCTCTCTATCTCTGATAACCAGCTTGACCTTATCCGGTTGATTGATGGCCGGCGCAACGTACAGGCCATCAGTGACGCGCTGGCAGTGCTGCAAGGGCGCCCGGTTCATCCTGCCGAAATCGTCTATCTGCTGCGTCACCGTCTCTCGCCTGCCGGATTGGCGGAGCTTTCGTTTCCGCCCGCCTTGCCCGAACCACAACCAACCCCGCCCGCGTGGAGCATGGCACTTGAAGCCATCCATTATGAAGAAGCCGAGATGGCAGCCTCGGTGAGCGCTCCGCCCGGCGCCCTGCCGGAACGAGGGCGCCGGGCGATCTCCCAAATACCAGCCAATGACCGCGATGTGCGCTGGATTGCGCCGGGCAAGCGCGCCGAGCGGCTGCGCGCCACGCGGCGCAATCCAGCACTGGGCCAGCGCCCGCGTCGGCGTTCTTCTATCAGCCTGGTAGCATCATTGCTGATCGTGCTGACAGCCGGCATTGCGTTCCTCTTCGGCCAGGCTAGTTTTAGCCACGCCGGCTTTACGTTCCCCAGCCTGAGCGCATTTTTTGGCGGTATCACCCCAACCGTCACCAGCGGGCCAACGGTCACACCGACGCCAACACCGCCACCCCAACCAACGCACTATATCGTGCGGGATGGCGATTCGCTGGCAAAAATCGCGGCGCGCTTTCATGTGACCGTTGGGGCGCTGATGCTGGTCAACAATCTAAGCAACCAGAACGCCATTTCCACCAATCAAGTGCTGATTATTCCGGCAGTCTATCATTCAGGCGAGAACCCTGCCCTGGTCGCGCGCCCAACCTTTTATGTGGTTCAGCAGAGCGATAATCTCTATACCATCGCCCAACTCTTCGGCACCACACAAGACGTGCTGATGCGCTATAACCACATCCCGGCAAACCAGGCGGGACTGATTCACCCAGGAGACACGCTCGTAATTCCAGCGCCGTCAGCAGTGCCTCCGCAGCCCTGAAGATCGGCCTAAATACCGCTCAGCAGCAAAAAGGCGCCCAGCCTGTACTCTTTTCAGCAGGCCGGGCGCCATCATGGATGAATCAGCAGAGAGCCTACGGCAGAATCCGCGCCCGCCGGCCTTCTACCTGCACCTTGCCGGCCAGCAGCAAGCCCACCACTCGTGGCAGCAGACGATGCTCTTCCTCCAGAATACGCGCGCTCAAGCTCTCCACCGTATCATCCTCCAGCACAGGCGCCACCGCCTGGGCAATGATTGGCCCGGCATCGATCTCTTCAGTCACCAGATGTGCCGTGCAACCAGAAACCTTTACGCCCGCTGCCAGGGCGTCGGCCTGCGGGCGGGGAGCCATTCCGCCGGCAAACGCAGGCAAGAGCGAGGGATGAATATTGACAATGCGCCCTGGAAACGCACGCACGATGCTGGCATCAAGAATACGATCAAAACCGGCCAGCACTACCAGCCTCACTCGCGCGCCCAGCAGTGCGGCAAGCATCGCGGCTTGCTGTGCCTCGCGCGAAGGATAATCACGTCGGACCATCAGCCGCGCGGGGATACCGCGCGCAGCGGCACGTTCCAGCGCCGGCGCGCCGGCATGGTTGCACAGCGCCAGTGCAATCTCTGCTCGCAGTTCGCCGCGCTCAATTGCATCTATCAATGCCTGCAAATTGCTACCGCGCCCGGAGACCAGCACAGCGATACGAGGGAGCGCCGGCGCAGTTTCGCCAGAAGAACGCTCCTGGGGACGTGGTTGCCCTGGCCCTGCCCTGGTCATGCCGGCAACTCCTCCACCAGCACCGATGGCCCATCCTTTCGGGCGATCACCTCGCCTACTTGCCACGCATCCGGCAATAGTTGCAGCGCACGACGGGCATCAGCCGGCGAGCAAATGAAGACAAAGCCCAGACCCA
The DNA here is from genome assembly GCA_964522745.1 of uncultured Ktedonobacterales bacterium. Lineage (GTDB taxonomy): Bacteria > Chloroflexota > Ktedonobacteria > Ktedonobacterales > DATBGS01 > DATBHW01. The sequence goes on along the minus strand of CAZFWN010000012.1, from coordinate 32,547 downwards.
GATTAAAAACGCGGGTCATCTCGGCCCACGCCACCTGGCCGGTGCGCTGGATCAGATGAAAGACAGGCAATATCTGCCAGGTCTGAGCATCCAATCGCACGGCCAGCCCATCCGGCAGCACACGCGGGATATTCTCCAGCAACCCTCCGCCGGTGATGTGAGCCATGCCCTTGATAACAATTTGCTGGCGCACCGCATTGATGGCCGGCGCATAGCTGCGATGAGGCTGCAATAACTCATCACCCAGCGAGCGGCCAAGCTCCGGCACCAATGCCTGTACATCCCAGCCCTCAAAGACCTTGCGCGCCAGCGAATAGCCATTGGTATGCAGCCCAACAGATGGCAGGCCAATGACCGCATCGCCCGCCTCAATTGTATGCCCATCAATAATCTCATCGCGCTCGACCAGCCCGACAATGCAGCCGGCCAGATCATACTCGCCAGGGGGATAAAAGCCAGGCATCTCCGCTGTCTCGCCGCCCAGCAGCGCGCAGCCAGCCCTGCGACAGCCCTCGGCCACGCCGCCAACAATCGCCGCCACCTGCTCCGGGCGCATCTCGCTCACCGCCAGATAATCGAGGAAAAAGAGCGGGCGAGCGCCGCAGGTAAGAATATCGTTGACACAGTGTGCGACCAGATCGGCACCAACCGTATGATGCCGGTCCAGCGCAAAAGCGATCTTGAGCTTGGTGCCCACACCATCCATCGAGCCAACCAGCACCGGCTGGCGTGTCTTGCCCAGGTCCAGCGCGAACAGACCGCTAAAACTGCCTAGCTCGGTTAGCACCTCGGCGCCAAACGTCGCCTGCACCGCCTGCTTCATCAACGCTTTGGCGCGAGTCGCCGCGTCGATATTCACCCCTGCGCGCCCGTAGGCGCTTTCGCGCTCAGCCTCGTATTCTCTGCCGATTTGATACCCAGGTTCGCTCATACTGCCTTCAGAACTATTCATTTCTATGCCTACGAGGCGTCCAGGGCTTCCAGCAGGAGCGAGCGCGTCTTTTTCACTGTATAACGGATATGGCCGAGGCTTGCTGGCGAATCGGCAAACGTCACCACAAAGGCAAAATCACCTAGCGGATCAACGCTGACCAGCCCCCCCTCATATTCCATCAGCACACCCACCACGCTGCCCCGTCCAAGCTCCTGGCCCAGCGCCTCAGCGTTGCCCAATCCCGATGACCCCATCGCGCCCAGCGCTTCCAGATGCTCCAGGCTATCATGCCCCACTCCCTCAATCATCAGACCATCACGCCCCACCAGGGCGGCCAGCCGGACACCGGGAATCGTCAGAAACTTCGAGAGCGTTTCCTTTAACTCGCTCATAGCTCTTCCCTTCGCAGCAGAGATTTTCTCGCGCATCTGGCCTAGACGCTTGAGCCTTCCAGCGCCAGCTTATCCGCTTCCTCATCAACCGGCACTGGATAGTGACCAGTAAAGCAGCCGGTGCAGAACGTCTCAGGCGCTAGATCAATCGAGCGCACTAGACCATCCAGGCTCAGATAATGCAGACTATCCACACCAATCTCCTGAGCGATCCGCTCGACAGATGGCAGGCGCGCCGCAATCAGTTCGCTGTATCTTGCCAGGTCCACGCCCAGGTAGCAGGGATGCTTAAACGGCGGCGAAGTGATGCCCAGATGCACCTCGCTGGCACCAGCGTGACGCAAGAGTTGCACCAACGGGCGCACCGTTGTCCCACGCACAATGCTATCGTCGATCATAATAACCCGCTTCCCGCGCAGCACCTCGGCCAGCGCGTTAAACTTCAGCTTCACGCCAAGCTGGCGCAGGTGTTGATCGGGCTGGATGAATGTGCGACCAATATAGCGGTTCTTAATCAGCCCATCGGTATAGGGCAACTGGCGAGTGTTAGCATATCCAACGGCAGCCGGCGTCGCCGAATCAGGCACACCTATCACCACATCGGCCTCGACTGGATATTCCTTTGCCAGTTCCGCGCCCATCCGCTGGCGGGTCAGATACAGTGAGCGCTCATTGATAGTGCTATCGGGGCGGGCAAAATAAATATATTCAAAGAGACACATAGCCGGATTCATCGACACCTGCCCGATAGTTGAGCGCATGCCTGTATCGCCTACACCATCCACGATAATGACTTCCCCCGGCGCAACCTCGCGCAGCAGCGAGCCACCAATCGTATCAATCGCGCAGGACTCCGAGGCGAGTACCCAATGCTCCCCCAAACGGCCCACACACAGTGGACGCACCCCGTGCGGATCGCGTATCCCAAACAGCGCCTCTGGCGTACAAATCACCAGGCTATAGGCTCCCTGCACCTCGCGCATGGTATGTCGGATTTTCTGAATCCAGCTTTCGCCAGGCGCCAGCGCCAGCAGCTTCGCCAGAATCTCGCTATCGCTGCTGGAGAGCAGCGTTTCTCCAGCATCCAGCAGGCGCCGGCGCAGGAATGCCGTATTCGTCAGGTTGCCATTATGCGCCAGAGCAAACGGGCCAAGATTGCTTTCCACCACCAGCGGCTGGGCATTCTCAATGCGGCTGGAGCCAGTTGTTGAGTACCGGGTGTGGCCGATAGCAAGATGCCCTTGCAGCCCGTGCAGCGCCTGTTCATCAAATGCCTGGGAAACCAGCCCCATCCTTCGATGAACGGCCACCTTGCCATCCTGTGCAGTCGCAATGCCGGCGCTCTCTTGCCCACGATGCTGGAGCGCGTAGAGGCCAAAAAACGTAATGCGGGCCACATCAGTGCCCGGCGCATAGATGCCGAAGACGCCGCACTCTTCGTGCGGGCGGTCTTCGTAATCTTCCTGGTACGGCAACGTGCTTCCCCCAATTCTGTGCAGCATACTTATGGCGGGGATTGGTACGTTCGTATTCTATCATATCGAGCGCGTGGCCGGCCATTCTCTCGCACCCCTCGGCTCTCTTGACACTGCCCGCTAAAAGCGCTATACTCTCTCTTGCCAACTGAATATGTGAACTGCCGCGGGGTGGCTCGTCACGAGCAGAATAGGGAAATCGGTGCAATGCCGATGCGGACGCGCCACTGTATCCGGCCAGCGTTCATCGCCTCTCGCCCAAACCTTTAGGAGTGAACGGGCGAAACCACTGCCAGAGATTCTGGTGGGAAGGTTGCGACGAGCGCGCCACGAGCCGGAAGCCAGGAGACCTGCCCTGCGGCCATACTCACCATCCTTCGCGCCAGAGGGGGGAGTACGCGCCTGGCTCATTCTGCCGGGCCGGCCCTCTTTTCCATATGGGATGGAAGAGAGGGTTTTTTCGTGCTGGCGCCATCATTCTGCTCGAAGCCTGAGGAGGTACGTTCGTGCATAGGCGCTTTGTCATCGTCATAACCCTGCTGCTCATTCTTGGCAGCCTGCTCGCCGCGTGCGGCACAACCACATCCGCAAACACACAGCCATCCTGCCCAAATCTGAAGGCCAACGATGCCTATGGCAAGCCGATCACATTCTCCTGCACCGCGCCCCAAAAGATCGTCACCCTGATTCCCGCCGAGAGCGAAATTGTCGCCGCTCTGGGGCTGGACAGCAAAATCGTTGCAGTGGACAACTACACTGACTATCCCGCCGATCTGGCGAGCAAGCAGAAGATCAGCAATTCGGGTGCCATTTACAACATCGAAGAGATCGCCGCCCTCAAGCCCGATCTGGTGTTGAGCGACAGTGCCATCACCCAGAAAGATTTCAGCGGTCAGGAAGTTGATAGCAAGCTCGCCGGCCTGGGTCTGCATGTCGTTGATTTGCCCTTCACGCATACCCTCGCCGATGTACTAAATAACATCACCATCGTCGGCGCGCTGACGCTGACTCAGAGTAAGGCACAGCAGGTCGTCAGCGGCTTGCAGCACCGCATCGATGCCGTCAAGAGCAAGGTGGCTCAGGCCAGCCAGCACCCCACCGTCTATCTGGAAGAGGATTACAGCACACCTGGCTCGCCTTATACGATTGGCAGCGGCTCAAAAGAAAATGACCTGATCCAAGAAGCCGGCGCAACCAACATTTTCGCCGACAACACCAGCGGCGGTGGCTACCCCCAGGTCAGCGACGAGGCCGTCATCAAGGACAATCCCCAGGTCATCATTCTGGCTGACGGCCAGACACCGCAGCAGGTCACCGGGCGCACTGGCTGGAGCGTCGTCGCTGCCGTGCAGCAGCAGCACGTCTATGCCATCGACACCAACCTGCTCACCCGGCCCGGCCCGCGCATCGTTGACGGCTTTGAAGCGCTCGCCAAAGACCTCTATCCCACACTCTTTACCTAAAAATATGCAATACTGGGGCAAAGAGAGGAGCCTTCTTCTCTTTGCCCCCCTCGCAGCGCGGCGGCATACCACAGAGGAGAACCTCGTGCAGACCACCAGCCCAACTACCAACCCATCGCCGCCATCGGCTTCCACTTCAGAAGCGGTACTTCAGCCCATCGAAGGAAACGCGGGTATGTCCCTTGCCGGCAGCCGTTGGCGGCGCCCAGTGACCGTCCTGTTGCTCCTAATCGCTGGCTTGCTAACCGCGCTGGTCTTTGCTACTGCCATTGGCTCGGTGCATATCGACACGAGCGAAATTCTCAAGATTCTGCTCAACAGCACCGGCTTGTTCCACTTCCAACGCACCTGGGACGCGGCTGATGAGGTCATTATCATCCAATTGCGCCTGCCGCGTGTGATCGGCGCGGCGGTTGTCGGCACCGGACTGGCGGTGGCGGGCGTACTCTTCCAGGGTCTCTTGCGCAATCCGCTGGCCGACCCCTACTTGATTGGCACCTCGGCTGGCGCCGGACTTGGCGCCACCATTGCTATCCTGCTCCCAGCCAGCCTGCTGGTGCTGGGGAGCAGCCAGGTTGCCGTGTTTGCCTTCGTTGGCGCGATGGTCGCGGTGACGCTGGTATACTGGCTGGCGCGTGTCGGTGGGCGCACACCGGTTGTCTCGCTGCTCCTGGCAGGGGTCGTGATAACGACGCTCATGAGCGCCTTCCAGGCGCTGCTCATCTATCTGGTCCCTGATGCACAGCTCAAATTCCGCTCGGTCTTCGCCTGGCTTTCTGGTGGCATTGCTGTAGATAATTGGGGCCAAGTCGGCATCGCCGCGCTCCTCGTCTGTATTGGACTCCTCGCCTCACTCAGCTTTGGCGCCACGCTCAACGCTCTGGCGCTGGGCGAAGAGGGCGCCACGCATCTGGGGGTCAACGTGGAACGACAAAAAACCTTGCTGATTGCCGTCGCCTCACTGCTCACCGCAGCCACCGTTTCCATTGCCGGGCTGGTGAGCTTCGTCGGACTGGTCGTTCCCCACGCGCTGCGTTTGATCCTTGGCCCTGGACACCGGCTCCTCGTCCCTGCCTCGGCACTGGGCGGCGCGCTCTTCCTGGTCGTCACCGATATGCTGGCGCGCTCCATTATCGCCCCTGCCGAGTTGCCGCTGGGCATCCTGACCTCGCTCGTCGGTGGCCCGTTCTTTCTCTATCTCTTGCGTCGTTCCAGCCGGGATTATCGATGGTAAAGACACTGCTGCAACTTGAATCATTGACGTTTGGCTATAGCGATCAACCGCTCTTTGTAGAAACCAGCCTGGCAATTGCTCCTGGCGAGATGGTTGGCCTGCTGGGACCAAACGGCGCCGGCAAGACCAGCCTTCTGCGCCTGGCAAGTGGAGCGCTCCGCCCGCAGCGCGGACGCATCCTGCTTGATGGGCGCGACCTGCGTGCCCTCTCGCGCCGCGAGATCGCCCGTCGGATTGCCGTCGTGCCACAGGAGTTCAGCACGCCTTTTGCCTTCACTGTCAAAGAGTTGGTGGGACTGGGCCGCACGCCATACCTCTCGTTCTTTGGCACCGAAAGCGCCTCAGATCGCCAGGTCGTCCAGCAGGCGCTAGAAGTCACCGGCACAGCGGCGCTGGCCGGGCGCGTCTTCAACGAACTCAGCGGCGGCGAGAAGCAGCGCGTCGCGTTGGCCCTGGCGCTGGCCCAGCAGCCTGATCTGCTTTTGTTGGACGAGCCTACCACCCATCTTGACCTCAAATATCAGATCACCATGCTGGAACTGGTCCATCACCTCAACCGCGAGCGCGGCCTGACCGTCTTTGCCAGCATGCACGATCTCAATCTGTCGTCCCGCTACTTCCCACGCCTGGTCCTCTTCCAGCGCGGCATCGTGGCCGATGGCCCGCCTGTCGAAGTCTTGCAGAGCCGCCTGCTCAGCCGGGTCTATGAAGTGCCCGTCGAAGTGGGTATCCTTCATGGCGCCACCCATCTGAGCATCCTGCCACCACAGGCTATGTCTCCCAATGAAATAGCTGCTGGCGCGGCTGATGCCACCAGGCGCGGCGAGACCATCACTCCCATCGTCCATCTTCTTGGCGGCGGAGGCAGCGCAGCTCTGCTGATGCGCGGGCTGGCCGACGCCCAGCTTCCCTTCTCCATCGGCGCACTGAACATCGGCGATAGCGATCACGCACTGGCCCTGCAACTGGCGGCTGACATCATCACCGAACAGCCTTACGCACCCATCTCGCCAGAAACCGCCGCGCAGGTGCGCGCAAGCCTGGAACGCGCCCAGGCGCAAATCCTCTGCCCGATGCACGTCGGTCCAGGCAACCTGATTCTACTGCGCCTAGCGCTGGAGGCTGCCCAGTGTGGCTTGCCCACCATCCTGCTAGAGCCGGCATCTCCTGCCTCTTCTCGCAGTAGCACCCAGCCACAAGCCACCTCATCTAGCGAACAATCGCCTCTGCATGCTACTATTACACAGCGGGACTATACAAATGGTGAGGCAACCGGATTGTATGAAGAGATGCTCCACGCAGGCGCGCAAGGTGCGAGTGATGTTGCAGAAGCGATCAAATTGCTGATGAGGTCTTAGAAGGAGCAGCATGCTATGGCAGATACCCCAGAAACATCCGCCCAGCAGCCATCAATTGATCCGGCGAGCGGCAGCGCCCGCGTCACCACGCGCACCGGCGATGATGGCACCACCGGCCTGCTTGGCGACCTGCGCGTCCCCAAAACCGACAGCCGCATTGTCGCGCTCGGCGAAGTGGATGAGGCCACCTCGACCATTGGCGTCGCCCGCGCCGCCTGCCGCGCCGCCGGCCTCACCCACATTCACGATCTACTGCTTGGCTTCCAAAACGACCTCTACGCGCTGATGGGGGATATTGCCACCACGCCGGAAGCTCGTCCCAAGATCGGTTTATACCTCTCAGATGCCCGGCTGGAGGCGCTTGACGCGCTAGTGATCCAACTACGCCAGGAAGTGCAGATTGGCACGCGCTTCATCGTTCCGGGCGACCATCCGGCCAGCGCCGCCATCGACCTGGCCCGCGCTGTCACCCGCCGCGCCGAGCGCGCCGTCATCCCACTGACCCAGCAAGCCTGGCTGCCCAACACCACGCCGCAGCGCTACCTCAACCGGCTCTCGGATGTCCTCTTCCTGCTGGGCCGTCTGGCCGATGTAGAGCTTGGCGGTCCTAGCCAGCTTGCGGAGCGATAGTTACCCGCCAATCATCGACATGCTGCGGTTGGCGCGGCGGAAACGCTTGTCGCCAATATAGTGCTTGAGTTCTTTGTTCCAGACCGCCCGTCGGATGACCTCTTCGATCACCTCATCGGAGGCGCCAGCGCGCAGCGGCTCGCGCAGATCGGTCTCCTCGGTGGAGAAGAGGCAGGTGCGCAGTTCGCCTTCGGCGGTGATACGAATGCGATCACAGGTCGCACAGAACGGCTCGCTGACGGGATTGATAAAGCCAACCTCGCCCACACCATCCGGGAAGGTATAGCGCCGCGCCGTCTCCGAGGGGTCGCCCAGAATGCGCGTCATCAGGCCATACTCTTTTTCGATGATTGCCAGAATCTCCGCGCCTGTCAGAATATCCTCTTTGCGCCAGATTTGATCGGCATCCAGCGGCATAAACTCAATCCAGCGGATAATATAGGGCTTGCGGCGAGCCAGCGCGGCAAAGTCCAGTACCTCTGATTCGGTAAAATCCTTCATCGCCACTGCATTGATCTTAATCGGATGGATGCTAGGATACTGCTCTAACTCCTCCAGCCCCTCGATCACCGCGTCAAACTGATCGCGGCGCGTCAACTGAAAAAACTTCTCGCGCACCAGCGAATCCAGGCTGACATTAATGCGCGTCAGCCCGGCCTCGGCCAGCGGTCCCGCCAGCTTCTTCAGCAGCACGCCATTGGTCGTCAGGCTCAGACTGCGCAGCCCCGGCAATGGCTTGAGCATGCGAACCAACTCCGGCACATCGCGCCGCACCAGCGGCTCCCCGCCGGTCAGGCGCACCTGCTCAATGCCAATTGACGCCGCGATTCGCACCACGCGGGTAATCTCTTCATAGGAGAGAATTTCGCTCTTCTTGAGCCAGGGCAGTCCCTCGGCAGGCATACAATAGGTGCAGCGGAACTGGCACTTATCGGTAATCGAGACCCGCATGCTCTTGATACGCCGGCCATAACTATCAACCAGAGGCTCCATTGCGCTCCTCCTGCGATGGCGCTCAATCGCGTCGTGGTAACTATGCCAGGCAACACACGTGCCGCGACAACGCACTACTTATGAAGTAAGTATAGCATATCGCGGCACGCAAAGTCGCCCTCAAGGATGCACCTGGCACTATCTCAGGAGAAGAACACCTCGGCGGTATGATAGAGGTCCATATCGACCTTCTGGTTTTTCGCTACCGCCTCGGCCAACTCCATGATGGTGATATGGCCGTTATGCAGCACAGGGAGCTTGCCAAAGTCTCCCTTATGCACCAGATCAACGGCAGTCACGCCCAGGCGAGTGCCCAACACGCGATCAAAGGCCGAGGGACTGCCTCCGCGCTGGACATGCCCAAGCACCGTCGCGCGCGTCTCAAATCCAGTTTGCTGCTCGATCTCTTCGGCCAGCGCCTCTCCCAGCCCGCGCTTATCCAGCCGCTCGTGCCCAAAAGTATCCTTCGTCTTGACCTCCAGCGCGCTCATGCCCTCAATCGTCGCCGCCTCACCAACGACAACGATGCTATAGTGCTTGCCAGACTCGCGCCGCTTGCGCAGATGCGTCGTGATCTTCTCCATCGAGGTTGGCACTTCGGGGATGATGATATAATCCGCGCCGCCAGCCAGGCCGCCCATCGTCGCTACCCACCCGGCCTCGCGGCCCATCACCTCGCAGACAATCACCCGGCCATGCGAGCGCGCCGTCGTGTGCAGCCGGTCTAGCGCCTCGGTCACGATCTCAACGGCGGTCTCAAAGCCAATACAATAGTCGGCGCCGTTAATATCGTTATCCATCGTCTTCGAGATGCCAACTGTCTTGACACCCATCTGATACAGCTTATTCGCCACGCCCAGCGTATCGTCGCCGCCAATAGCAATCAGCGCATCCAGCCCAAGTTGCTCGATATTCTTCTTGACTCGCTCCAAACCATTTGGGAACTTGGCCTGGTTGGCCGGATTGGTGCGCGATGTACCCAGCATCGTCCCGCCCACATTCAAAATATCGGCCACATCTTGCTGTGTCAGCGGGCGCGACTGAGTCTCGATCAGCCCGGCCCAGCCATTCAAAATACCTACTACCTCATCGCCCAGCGAGGTGGCGCGCTGCACCACCGCGCGAATCGCCGGATTCAGGCCAGGGCAATCACCCCCGCCCGTCAAAACACCAAGTTTCATTTTTCGTCTCCAATTCTGACAGTTCAGCAAAGACACCTGGACGGAGGGCGCTCTTGCAAGTGGAAACATCACCGCGTGTCCAGAGGACAGGGCAGAGCAGAGCGCACAAACTACGCAGATTATAACACGTCTCGGCAAATGAGCGGCATTGGCTGAGATGCCCTTGACATCCCTAAGTTGAGATGATATTATTCTCTCTGCAAGTCTTATTTTCTTTGGGGTATCGTCTAACGGTAGGACCCGTGACTCTGGATCACGTTGTCTAGGTTCGAATCCTAGTACCCCAGCCATAACAAAGAGCCGGCACTGCCCGGTTCTTTTTTTCTGCCTTTTCCCCCCTTCCTCCATTCATGACCCAGCCCGCACGTTCCAGGCGGAAATGGCACAGAACATGCACGTCTCCCTGTCATAGAGCCAGGCGTTATCCGCTTGGTCTCTTTCTTGCGCTGCTTCATCCTTATAGCCAGAATGAGAGGGACGGTTATGGAACAACATCCGAGCGGATTGAATGATGCCACCGATATTCCCAGCAATCTCCCAAATGATATAGAGGAGCCGGGGAGCGCAGAACTGGCTGCCGATCTGCTCCGCGAACAAGCGACAGGGCCAGTTCCCCTGGGGCCAGCAACGCCGGACCTGGGTGCAGATGAGGTGCTGTTGGTTGAGACAATCAGCGAATCAGAACCTATTGGGATCATCGCCCTAACCGAAGAGGGGCTAGCCGGGGCAGATGCCAACGCTGATCTTGGCATCGATCTGGGTGCTGATCTGGGGGTAGGTGTTCCCTGGTATCAATCGCGTTGGATGTATCTGGGCGCGGGCCTGCTCGTCGCTTCGGCAGCAGTCACCATTGGCTCAGTTATTCTGGTGCGCGGCCTGAACCGGCGCAATCGAGGATTGCACGTTATACGGCGCGTCAGCGGGTCGCTCAGCCGGGCCACTCCGCGCACCCAGGGCACACTGAGTAGGCTAACCGGCCAATTAAGCCAACAAACCGGCAAAGTTACCGGCCAGGCGCAAGGGCAGCTCAGCCGTCTGGCACGCAGCAGCCAGGGCGCTGCTGCCGCCCTGAGGCCGTTCCGACGCCAGGGCATTACCCGGGGCGGACGGCTTATCAATCGGACCCAGCAGCAACTCAACGCGCTTTCGGCCCAGGCGCAGGGGCAACTGCGTTCACTGAGCGCAACCACCAAAGCCACAACCAACCGCGCCATGAGCAAGACCCAGGAGGGCTTCGCCCAGGTCGGCAAGAATGTAGCAGTAGGAGCAGAGAAAACCAGGGGGGGTCTCCGGCGCGGATGGAAACTCAGCCGCGCCTCCATGATTGGCGCCGCCGCTGGCATGCTTTGGACCTATCTCTATGCCCAGCAGAGCGGCGAAACCACCCGCCAGCATCTGAACCAATTACTGCCGCGCAACAAACACTAACCTTCCAGCCCACAGCGCCACTTCAGAAGCATTGGCTATGACTCCCCGCCTGAAGTGGCGCCAGTGGCATCGATCAGATCGACCACGCGCTGCAACTTGCGTATCACCTGCTGAATATTGCTCCGCTGGCGCGGATAGGCATCAGGCCGCAATTCACGAAACCAGGCATCAATATCGCTGTCGCTTATATCAAACCACTTCAAATCGGCTTGCAGGCGCAGATGAACACGCATCGCCGGATCATGCTGGGGCTTAGCGGGTTTGCCGGGCTGGCTCTCAGCCGGCACAGCTTCATCCTCTTCAGCCGTCGTCGCTGGATGCAGTTCTGCATACAATGCCTCGACATCAGCCGCCTTAAAAAAGGCGCCCTTGCCCACACCACCATAGGTGCGCAGCCGTTTCTGCTGGATCAGTTGCTCCAGCCTGGCACGATCAATACCTAAGCGGCGAATCACCTCGCTATCATCCAGAAACGAAAACCGGCTGGCAGGCTTTGACATGGTATCTCCTCCCTCTTCGTCTAGGGCGCCTCAGCTTCAGGCGATTGATCCTCATAGAACAACAGCAGTGTGCTGCCGTAGCGACGCTCATCAACCTGATGGAGCTTCACCAATGGCATCCCGTCTAGATCAACCCGCTCCTTAGGAAATATCTGCACAATCGCCAACCCACCAGGGCGCGTCAGAGGAAGCCGCTCAACCAGCGCCAGTGCTTTCGCCGCCAACTGATGATATTGAGGCGGCGCGATATAGATCAGATCATAGCACTGTCCCTGCGCCGCCGCCACCTCCAGATAACGAAAGGCATCGCCGCGAATGACCTCGGCACGTTCTACCAGCCCGGTTGACCGCGCATTCTCGCGCAGAATAGCGGCCATCTGATGGTTGATCTCAACAAACGTCGCGTGCTTCGCGCCCCGGCTCAGCGCCTCCAGGCCAATAGCCCCGGTGCCGCCAAAGAGATCAAGCACCTGCGTGTCAACCACGCGCGCGCCTAGAATATCAAAAAGCGCCGTTTTGACCCGATCAATCACAGGCCGGGTGCCGGCAGACTTCGGGCCTTTCAGGGACCGGCCTCTGGCCTCGCCACCAACAATACGCACCTACGATTCCTCGGCTGCCGTCAGATCAAGCAGCATATCCACTTCCTCATCAAAATCATCAGCTTTGCCCCAATGGATACACTCGGCGATCTGATCCTGGCTCAACTGCTCAGACGTCGAGACCCGCCAGACGGCATGTAACAGCGCAACCGTCTTTTCGGACCCAAGCTGCTGCTCGACCACATTGCGAAACACTTTGATCTGATCGCTGCTTGGGGGGATAAGCCGCCCGCGCAAGCGGCGCAGCCGTTCCAGCAGCATCAGCGCCTTGCCACGTTCTTGGAACGCCGAGAGCGTGCGCTCTCCTCGAATCGGGATAGGGGGGGGCAGAGGCCGCAATGGTCGCTCGTACTCCTCCTCTTCTCCGACCGCGTCATCAGCCTGCTCCTCAGCTTCATCCAAAGAAAGCGCGCCTTCCAACACTGTATGCGCGGCGCCGCTCCCCAGAGAGCCAGGCTGCGAAAGCTGGGGACCAGGCTTCCCATCAGGCGGCTGGCGCGCAGAGAGACCTCCTGAATGTGTCGCGCCCCCCAGCCTGGGGGACGTTCCCGCTGAACCACGCGGCTCATCGGAAGAGGCCGTACCACCTGCTGGGGCAGCGCGCTCATGTAGTAATTGCAGCCGTAATTGCTCCAGCGCCTGGCGCAAATTCACGCCATCGAGCGTGCGCACCCCCAGCCGCTCCATCGCCTGGCGCGGGTTCAACCCCAACACGGCAATCTGCCCGATAAACTGTTTTCGATCCAGCGACGCGCCGCTGACGGCTGCCGGCACATCCGTTGAACGCAGCGCCGGGCGGCTCACCCCCTCTGCCGGTGAATACGCTCCAGCGCCTTGGCTGCTGCCACCAGCGCTGGGCAGAGGGGCGCCCTCCGCCTCAGTCGATGCAGGCGCCACACGCTGAGCAGGAGACCTAGACTCCTCACCCAGCAATTGCTCCACCTTCTTATTCAAATGCGCTGTCATCTGGTCAAGACCAGCATCCGCTTGTCGCAGCAGGCGCTCAATCTCATCAGGGGAGGCGCCAGGGCGCAGCGGTAGGGTCATTTCAATCAGACGCACCTGCCCACCGACGGAAAACTGGATGGACTGTTTCAGCCAGATGCGATCCGACGCTTCCTGCGGTCCCATCGCGCCATCCTCCAATCTCCAAGGAGCCATGACGGGACCAGTATCTTCTGGTCCCGTCATGGCTCGGCAAAGACATATCGATACGCTGCCTATCGATGCTGCTAGAACTCTCGGCCTCTCTCGCGCCTGCGCGGCTTATCCGGCTTCTTATTTGTTGTATGCTTCTTTCCTCGGCGAGAAGGCGGCCAATCCTCCTCCTCCTCCTCTTCTTCTTCCCCTTCGTCTTCCTCGTACAGATCAGCATACCCATAAGACTCTTCTTCTGGTTCCGCTTCCACTTCCTCATCGACCTCACTTGTAGCCGCTGGAAGCGGCTCCAGATCTTCGGTCACATCCTCGCTCTCTATGCCAGGGGCTTCCTCCTCATCAGCGGTTATATCCGCAAAACCAGCGGCAGCAGCAAGCTCTTCCAGAGATGCAGCGCCGCCTCGTTTGAGAGAAGGCAGAGGTTGCTTGGCAACAGGCTCGGCCTCGACCATCGGTGCCGGGGTGACGCCTCTTGCTCCTTTCATCCCCTTTGTGCTTCCCTCTGGCGTCTGCTCTGCCTCCAGAGCTTCCGCCTCATCAGTGTCTTGGACGCCCCTCTCTGCGCCAATCACTCGACGTCCGGCTGCAATATCCAACCAGAACTGTGAGTAGTAGCGGGGGCGTTCTGTCTCCTTGTCAAGATCTTTTCTTGCCATACTTCACCTTGCGCACCAACATGCAGCTTTGATGTGTCTTTGACAATAACGTCGATTGCAATGATACTGAAGTCTTCCAAACAATGTCAAGCGGAACCATCCGTACCAGGGCCGCTAGAAATACCCTTTCAAGCTCGGATAATTTTGCACCGCGCGCTGGCGCAGCTCCTCTGGATAGGGCAAGAACGTTCCCCGCCCCTCCGCCACCACCTCTCCCGGATCAGCCGCCAGCGCGATACGCCCACGCGCAATCAGCATTCGCGCCCGGTGGAGTTCAACCTCCCCGGTAATACGCAGCAATTGCCCAATCATAGCAGGTCGGCGGTAGCGAATCTCCAGGCGCCCGGTCATGACCCACTGTTGATAGAGTAACGCCGTGCGGGAAAGCGTCTCATCCAGCAGCGAAGCCAGAATCCCGCCATGAACCACCCCAGGAAATCCCTGGAACGATTCCACTGGCAAAAAGTCGGCCACGACGCGCTCGCCCTCCCGCCGAAACTCCAGTTTCAAGCCCGCCGGATTTTGGGCGCCACAGACAAAGCAGCCCTGATACTCCGTGCGGTCATTGAGCGCTGCGGATGCAGCATCTTCTGATGTTTCCAGATCAGACACCTGGCATTCCTCCAGATATTTCTCACGTTGTTTGCTAGAGCGTCCGCCCATTCTTCTTCAAGTGAAGGCCGAGACCTACCAACATGCCGGTCAGGCTGGCAGCCCCAAGCGCAAGCGAGACGCGGCGGGCTACCCGGCCCGCGCCATAGAGCAGCGGATTCACCTGATGTTCTGCAAGTTTCTCGCCCGCAGCCAGCCGCACCACCAGATCGGCGCCGCGCACCGCCGCTATCTCCAGCACCAAACGGCCTAGATCGGCCCGTGCCCGCGCCGGATCGCCCACATAGCCGGGCCAGTGTTCGCGGGTCCAGCCGCGCCAGCGAACGAGCTGCCAGGGGGCGATAGGCACCAACTGGCGAAACTCAGACTGAACCAGTTCAGGATGGAGATGCAGCATCAGCGAGGTCTCCAATGCGCCAGCATGATGAGCGTGTAGTGCCACTTTGAGCGCCGCGCCCGTGAGTGGCTCCGGCAGCCGGGCGCACTCGTCCACCAATGTCTGGCTCCGTAGCACCTGCTGAAAGAGGGTCGCGCCAAGCGCCATCATCCGAACCCCATAGCGCTTGCTTATCCTGTGCGCTGCCATCTCCATCGCCATCAGATGGCTGAAGCCCAGATGCCCGCTAATCGCCACAATACAGCGAAAATCATCCCTGGCAAATGCTCGCCCCATCCTGAGCAGCACATCTCGCACCAAACGCGGCGGGGTGCCGATACTCCCCAGATAGGGCGCCGTCCCAGAGCCTATCGGCACCGTCGGCGCCAACACAGCCGTCAATTCTGGATGGCTCGCCTCCAACTGAGCCGCAATGGCCTCGGTGAAGCCTCGACCAGTATATATATCGGTTCCCAGCGGCAGATGCGGCCCGTGTTCCTCCACCGGACTAACCGTCACAAACAGAACCGTGCGCGAGCGATCCAGCGCTTCCAACTGCGGCCAGCATAATTCCTCCAGCCTGAGCATGCACTCTACCTCCTTTCTCAAGCCCCCTTGCGAGCAGAACGTATCACACACGACGGAGACGAAGCGCCTCCTCAAGCGACAGGGATAGAATCGCAGCCACCACTGGTACCAGCCTTGTTTACCATGACACTGGTAATGAGATCGTTATGGTAATGAGACCAGCAGCGCGGCAGGGTCTTGCTCCGCCGCGCCAGCCACCTCATCTGGCGCAGGATACAACGCGATCAATCCATCGCGGGCCAACTCATGGACCAGACGGGCAAGCCAGGGCAGATCAGCAGGAGAAAACTCTGCTTTGACCTGCGGCCCCAGGTCCAGCAAGCCCAGGCGTTCGCCGGCAGCCAATGCGCGCAACGCATCAACCACCCGCCCACGAAAATAGCGATTTGTGGTGGTGAACGGCTGCGTCTTATAGACTGCTGGCGCCTCGGCCACCTTGCCTACCTCCCTCTCTGCCGACGCGGCAGCGTTGCCATCTCGCTTTCCTGCTGCCTGCTTCCGCAAATCGGCTGCCGCTTTTCGCTGCTGGAGCAGCTTGCGCAGACCTTCCCCGGAAGGAAAAAGGGTATACTGGCCCACCTCCTCATACGCCCAACACACCGCCTGCATCGGGCACCCCTCACACGTCGGAGTCGTTGCGGTACAAATAGTCGCTCCCAGGTCCATCAACGCCTGATTCCAGCGATAGGCTTCGCCCGGTGGTAAGACATCTTCCGCCAACTGCCAGGCTCGCTCCTCACGCGCCGGCTCCTCCGGGCGCTCGATGCCAACAAAGATACGCTGGAGTACACGCCGAATATTGGTATCCACCGTCGCCACCTGCTGGCGATGGGCGAAACAGGCTATCGCCCCGGCGGTATAACGGCCAACGCCCTTGAGCTTGCAAAGCTCATCGACTCCGATAGGAACCTTCCCACTGTAATCAGCCATCACCTGCCGGGCAATCCCTTGCAGACGCACAGCCCGCATATTATAGCCCAGCGGCGCCCAGGCGCGAATAACCTCGCCGGTGGGAGCCTCGGCCAGCGCTTCAATGGTCGGAAACTTCTCCAGGAATTCTCGATACTTGGGGAGGACACGATCCACTTGAGTCTGTTGCAGCATCATCTCTGAGACCAGAATCGCATACGGATCATCCGTATTGCGCCAGGGGAGATCACGAGCGGCGCGCTCATACCACTCCAGCAAGAGGCGGTGTGCCCGCGCCAGTTCGAGATTATGGGAGTGCTGTGTTTCAGTCATGCGGTTTTATCTATACTCGTCTAGTAAAGAATGCCTGCGCGACAAGAGAGCCAGACACAGTGCAAGCATCGTAAGCGCCCACTGTCATTTGAGCGCTTCCAACACAACTATTATATCACAGCGCCCGCTCACCGGTTGCTCTGCTTTTCCAGGTGATCGTCTCCTTGCCACCCATCCGACACAGGCAGAGCAGGCGCCACCCCATCAAGAAGTTGCTTGAAGCAGAATGCTATAATATCCTGAAGCATCGGCCAGAGAACACACATAAACACCGACAACGTCGTCGCGCAGCAAGAAGTAAGGAATGAAGTATGCAATTTGCAACCAGAGCTATTCACGCCGGGCAGGCGCCTGATCCCGCCACCGGCGCAACCATCACGCCTATTTTCCAAACCTCCACCTATACCCAATCGGGATTGGGTGAGCATAAAGGCTTTGAATATTCGCGCACGCAGAATCCGACGCGCACCGCGCTAGAAACCTGCCTGGCCGCACTGGAAGAAGGGGCCTATGGCCTGGCCTTCGCCAGCGGCATGGCCGCCACCAGCGCCGTCCTCAGCCTGCTCAACCCAGGCGATCACATCGTCGCCTGCGATGATCTCTATGGCGGAACCTATCGCATCTTTGAGCGCGTGCTGCGCAAAGCCGGGCTAGATTTTAGCTACGTGCCCGCCGGCGACACTGGCGCCTATGAGCGCGCCATCCGTCCCAATACGCGCTTTATCTGGGTCGAAAGTCCCACCAACCCGCTGCTCAATCTCGTTGACCTGGCAGCCGTTGGCGAGATTGCCCAGCGCCACCACCTGCGACTGATCGTCGATAACACCTTCGCCAGCCCCTACCTCCAGCAGCCGCTCAAGCTGGGCGCCAACATCGTCGTCCACAGCACGACCAAGTATATCAACGGGCACAGCGACATCATTGGTGGCGCCGTTATCACCTCCGATGAAGAAGCCTATCAGGCCATCAAGTTTTATCAGAACGCGGCGGGCGGCGTGCCCTCGCCTTTCGATGCCTGGCTGACTCTACGCGGCGCCAAGACGCTTGCCGTGCGCATGCGCCAACACTGCGAAAACGCGGCCATGATCGCCGCCTATCTGAGCGAGCATCCGCGCGTCCGTAAGGTCTACTACCCTGGTCTGCCCGGCCATCCCAACCATGCCCTGGCCCAGCGGCAGATGAAGGATTTCGGCGGCATGGTCTCCTTTGATGTCAAAGGAACCCGCGCCGACACCGATCAGGTCGTGCGCAAGCTGCAAGTTTTCGCGCTGGCAGAAAGCCTGGGTGGCGTCGAATCGCTGGTTTGCCATCCCGTCACCATGACACACGGCAGCATTCCCCAGGCCGAGCGCGAGCGCCGGGGCATCACTGAAATGCTCCTGCGCCTTTCTGTTGGCATCGAAGACGCCCAAGACCTGATCGCCGATCTTCAGCAAGCGTTGGCGTAAGATCAACACAGCCGATAAAATACAAGTGACACCTGGCATCAAGCGGGCGCGAGGCAATTTGACCAACGCGCTCCTATTTGATATGATGGCACTAGCCCGCCAACACCCACCGGGCTATCGCACATTTTGTCGCCCGCAGGCGGGCGCTGGGAGGAGCAATAACAACTCATGGGGGCAATTATTCAATGGCTCTTTACTGACCCTGCCACCGCCGGCGGGAATGGCCCCAACGGTACTGAGCAGTTTCACTTTTATCTCCCCTGGCTGATCTTTTGTGCCTTGGGGTTACTCATCCCCTTTTACTATTGGGTAGAAGCCCGCAAGCGCTTCTTCAAAAAGAATGTCCTCAACAAGCGCCTCATGGATAAGTACATGAACAAGCTGCTGATCATTGCCCTGGTTGGCTGGCCTATCCTGGGCGCGCGCTTTTTGCTGGACAACAGCCCACTGGCCTGGCGTGCCTGGCGCTATATCTGGCTCATCTGGCTGGCAGTCGTTGCCTTCCGATTGATCTTCTATCTGGTCGCCAGATACCCCGAAGAGCGGCGAGACTACTTGCGCAACGCGCGCCTGCTGCAATACTTCCCCAAGCCGAGCGCGCCCAAGGCCAAGGCCGGCAAAGGCTAAGAGAGTCGGGGATGCTCATCGCGCCGGAAATGTGAGTAGAGGATCAAAAAAGATGCCCGCCGCGCTTCACAGCGCGGCGGGCATTCTATTGCGCTCTCCCAAGCACCGGAAGCTGGCTATTTCTTCGTCACTCGAATCAGGATGATGCTCAACTCGTATAGCACGGTCATGGCCGCGCCAAGGATCACCGGGCTGTAGGGGTCCGTGCCAGGCGTCAACACCGTCGAAAGAATCCAGAGAATCACCAGCGCCACCACTCTTTTCCGGCGTAAGAGGCTCGACGAGACCACCCCAATCTGGGCCAGGAACGTCAGCAGCAGCGGCATCTCAAAGACGATGCCAAAGGCCAGCAGAAAGAACGCGACAAAGGTAAAGTAGTTATCAGCAGTAATTAATTCCAGGAAATTGCCTTGCCCAAAACCAATCAGCCATTGCACCGGGAAACGTAGCGTTAGAAAGCCAACGGCCAAGCCAGCCAAAAAGAGAACCAGGCCAACCGACACAAAAGGGCCAGCCCACTTTCGCTCTCGACGGGTCAACCCTGGAGCAACAAACGCCCAGAGTTCATAGAGGATCACCGGACTTCCCAGACAGATACCAACTGCCACCGCAAGCTTGAGAACCACCGAGAACCCCTCACCTATTCCGTTCACGGCCAGCTTCGGCAGTCCATCCGGGCCTTTGGCAAGAGCATCTGCTGTCGCTGGCAAGGGAAGAAGCAGGAAGTGCAAGATTGGCTGCCAGAAGACAAAACCAACGATACTGAACAGCACAATAGCAACGGCAGAGATAATAATGCGCCGCCGGAGTTCCTCAAGGTGGTCCACTAATGACATAGTGGCACCCTCTTCCTCCTGCTCCTCCTCCGGTGCCTCTGACTCGTCGAGTCCTATCCGGTCTTGATCCAGTTCGCTGGTAGCCATACGAATCCTCTCTCTGCTCTGCCCCTGAGCGAACGCCTGACGGCTCTCAGTGGTCCAGAGAGCAAACAAATAACCCTGTAACCGCTGTTTTTGGACTTACTGCTGGCCTTCAGGGCAGAGAATTCTGCCCTGAAAGAGCGAGTAGATCGGTTATTCTTTTTCGCTGGAGACGGCTTCTGGGGTTGGCTCAACCTCAGTGGCAGCCAGCACTGCAGGAGGAATCTGCTTTGTCTCAACCGGCTTCTTGGGCGTGGTCTGAAGGGGAGCCTGCACCTGCTCTACCACCTCGCTGGTCGCCTTCTTAAACTCGCGGATACTCTTGCCAACCGCGCCACCAATCTCCGGCAGTTTACGCGGGCCAAAGATAACCAGCGCAATCAACAGCACAATCAACAGATCCCATGCGTGAAACCCGAACATGCTATGCCTCGCTTTCAGCAGACCAGTGGCGTTTGAACGTCGCTGGCTAAGAGCCTCTTTAACAACGATTATACCATGATCTTTTGAGAAGAACTAGCAGCATATCATGGCATCGTACCCCTAACTACACTTCAATGATACCATCGGATGATAAGAGCCATCTGAGAAAACCGCTGAAAAAAGTAGTAAGAAGGCACGAACACAAAAGAGTGGCATTAAGCACTCAGGCGGATAGAGCAGGAAAAACTCTATCCGCCTGAAATGCGCACCTGACGGTAGCCGCGCTTAGTGGAGGTGTTCTTCGATGTACTCCTGCGCTTCACCGACTGTTGTGATCTTCTCGGCATCTGCATCCGAGATCTGGAGCTTAAATTCTTCCTCCAGGGACATGATCAACTCAACTAGATCCAGCGAATCAGCATTCAGGTCATCGACGAAAGAAGCGGCAGGAACCACCTCAGCCTCGTCCACGCCCAGTTGATCGACAATGATCTTTTTTAGTCGGTCGAACACGGTGTTGGATGACATCATCTCACCTCGCTTTCCGCACCGGACGTGGGCGCCCCTTGTGCCCGGCTAAAAATTGTACCAAGAACGCCATTGACGAACCGGCTGGACGTGTCGCTCCCAAAGGTTTTGGCAAGCTCTACCGCCTCATTAATGGCCGCCTTTGCCGGTACAGTATTATTGTACAGAATCTCGTAGATTGCAAGCCTCAGGATATTTTTATCGATCTTTGCCATCTGTTGCAGCGGCCATTCCTGGGCCGCCCGTTGAATCTCGGCATCAATGGCCGGCAGATGGCTTTGCACACCCTGGACCAGTTCACTGGCAAATTCTACCACACGAGGCGGAAGATGGCGCAACGAGACATGCCGCTCCAGCACATCCTCAGCGCTATGCCGGGCCGTATCATATTCATAGAGAGTTTGCAGGGCAATCATTCGCCCCTGTCTGCGCACACCAATAGCCATCGGTCTCCTCGCCCCGCACCTGGGTCAAGCCACATCCTGAATATACACATTAATTTCCGTCACAGCCAGGCCCACCATATGCTCGATGGCCGCCCCTACCGCCTCTTGAACCGCTGAAGCCACCTGGACCATGTTGCTCCCGCTCTCCACCACCAGATAAAGGTCAGCGCTCACTGCGTCATCTTTCATCATCAGCGCAATGCCTCGTATCGGGGCATCCCGATCCAGCCAGCGCGACCACTGCCCGCCAACTGCGGCCAGTCGAACCACCCCTGGCACGCTGAGGGCCGTCATCTCGATAATCGTTGCCAATACCTGTCTGGCAATACGCACCGCGCCCAGTTGTCCCGTTCCCATTCCCGGCGCTCCTTCAGCAGCCCCACTGGGGGCCGCTCCCCTACAGACCCATCCCTCCATCCACGATAATAGCCTGCCCGGTGATATAGCCTGCCGCCGGCGTACAGAGAAACGCAATCAAGCTGGCAACATCTTCCGGTGTCCCCACGCGCCCCAGCGCCACATGCTCCAACATCCGCTGGCGCAGCGCATCGGGCAGATGGGTCGTCATCTCAGTCTCAATAAAGCCAGGAGCCACCGCGTTGACCGTGATGCTGCGCGAGCCAACCTCTTGTGCCAGGCTCTTTGTCAGGGCGATCACCCCAGCCTTCGCAGCCGAGTAATTGGCCTGCCCCGCATTACCCGTGATACCTACAATAGAGGAGACATTCACAATGCGCCCCCAGCGTGCCTTGAGCATACCACGCAGCGCCGCCTTTGCGCAGAGATAGGTTGACTTCAAATTGGTCGTCAAGACGGCGTCCCAATCGGCCTCGCTGATACGCATCAGCAAATTATCGCGGGTCTGGCCGGCATTATTCACCAGAATATCCACCGCTCCCAAGCGCTCAGCAATCGCAGCAAAAAGCCGTTCGATTTCAGCGCTTTGGCTGACATCAGCACCTATAGCAATTGCCTTGCCACCCCGCGCCTCGATCAAGCGCTGCACCTCATGGGCAGCCTCCTCACTCCCCCGATAGTTGACCACCACATTTGCGCCGAGATGGGCCAATTCCAAGGCAGTAGCGCGGCCAATGCCACGAGAACTTCCCGTCACTAGCGCCGTTTTTCCAGCCAGTACCCCTGCCGGCGACTGGCCTGCTACACCGCGCTCACCCTGCTCCATCTCGTCATGGCCCTCCGACTCTGTGTATTCTGCTTATCTCGCTGCCAGCAGCGCATCTCCTACCCGCTCAATATCAGCCGCCGCGCCAATCGTGAGGGTAGTGACGCCTTTGGCAATACGTTTCACCAGTCCTGTAAGCACCTGGCCTGGCCCAATCTCCACAAACGTAGAAACGCCTTGCCCCACCAGAAACTCCACTGTTTTCGTCCACTGGACCGGCGAGACAATCTGGCGCGCCAGTTCCCCTTGAAGGTCCGCAACCGTTGTAAGCGGTCCGGCGCTGATATTGGAGATCACAGGAATGCGCGCATCGCCGAGCGGCGCCTCCGCCACCACACGCGCCAGCCCAACCGAGGCAGGTTGCATCACCGGCGAATGAAATGCCCCACTGACAGCCAGCGGCACCACCCGCTTTGCGCCACGCGCTGAGGCCAGTTCCATTGCTCGCTCCAGCGCTCGACGCTCGCCAGAAATCACAATCTGGCCGGGGGAATTATAATTTGCCACCACGACCCGCCCCATCCCAGGATGGGTACTGGCCTCGGCGCCATACTGCGCCAGCATCTCCTCAGTCGCCTGGGCACAGACATCCTGCAACGCAGCATCATCCATTCCCAGCACAGCCGCCATGCCGCTGGGAAGCGCGGTGCCCTCCTCGTGCATCAGCCGCCCGCGCTCACGCACCAGCTTCAGCGCCGCCTCAGCATCAAGCGCGCTGCTGGCTGCCACAGCCGTATATTCACCCACGCTATGCCCGGCCACATAGGCCGGCTGCGGGCGCTCGCTGACGCCTTTCGCCTCGAAATATTCTTCCAGCGCCGCCAGCAAGGCCAGGCTCACTGCCACAATAGCCGGCTGCGTGTTGATCGTCTCTTTGAGCGCGTCTTCTGGGCCGTGAAAGCACAGCGTTGAGAGGGCAAAGCCGAGCGCGCGATCTGCGCGCTCAAAGAGCGCCCTGGCCGCCGGAGAGACGGCAACCACATCCGC
This sequence comes from uncultured Ktedonobacterales bacterium, assembly GCA_964522745.1. Lineage (GTDB taxonomy): Bacteria > Chloroflexota > Ktedonobacteria > Ktedonobacterales > DATBGS01 > DATBHW01. The sequence continues at coordinate 9,163 of CAZFWN010000012.1, read as the reverse complement.
GCCCATGCCGACAGCCTGACTGCCCTGGCCGGGAAAAACAAAAGCAATCCGCTCGCTCATGCCGGGCCTCCCTCAGCTACTGCGCGGCGGGACTTTTCTCTTTAAGTTGCAAGACCTGACGCCCCCGATACGTGCCGCAGTTCGGGCAAACATGATGCGACAGGCGCGGCTGATGACACTGCGGACAGCTAATCAACTGCGGAAGTTTAAGATGATGATGGCTGCGCCGCTTTCCTTTGGCGGCTTTGGTGATTTTTCGTTTTGGTAGAGCGCCCACGTGTTTTCTCCTCTATCTTTGCCTCTCTAAAGACAGCACAATCTTTCTTAGGCGACGCTGTGCTGGCGGTTCAACACCGCCAGGCTTCCAGGCATCAGCGCCGCCCATTATATCACAAAGGAACTTTTTCGCCAAAAAGTAGACCCCCTTATGGGGTCTGCTCGGCCTGCACCTCTTTGAGCAAATCCCCCAGCACGCTCAAGCGTTCATCGATGGGCGGCTCACAGGAGCAGGAGCCTTCGTTCAGATTCTTCCCACATTGCGCGCACAGCCCGGCGCAGTCTTCCCGGCAGATCGGCTGCATCGGCAGCGCCAGCAGCAGATTCTGGCGGATAGCCTCGCCCAGATCGAGCTGATGGTTGTGGTCAATCGGGAAGACCAACTCATTCTCAATCTCTGGAAGAGAGATACCCGTCACCACATCAATGGTCGGATAAAACTGCTCTTCCAATTGAAACGACAGCGGCAGAGCAAACGGCTCCAGACAGCGCCCACACGTCATTTCAACGGTTGTCTCAATCGGGCCATCGACCAGGATGCCCTGGTTTGTGCGACGCATGCGCAGACGCCCGCTTAGGGGGCCAATGAGCCGGACTGACTCGTCTTCAAGGTCCAGCCCCTCGTCATCATCCAGATCGACGACCTGCATCGTCCCCACTGGCGCTTTTAAGAGTTGGGCAACGTTATAGATCATCTCAACGCCTCGTATCCATCGGGCAGCGTAATCACACCCTGTTTACAGCATCCTCACCCCACAAGCACAAGACAAGCCTGTGCTTCAAATGACCTCTCTGGAGAGCATCCTGCGGAGCGAAGTAAATACCTGCCTGCTTATTATATGCCCTGACGCCTCTCGCTGTCAAGCGCAGGAACACCACACATCTGACTGAGTGAGTAATTTAGCGGTGGCGCTGGGAGGCGCCGCGCTCCTTGACACGCGCCTCTTCATCCGTTTGAGTTGGAAGTGGTGAGGCCGGCAGGCGCCTGGAGAGACCAATCGATGGCGGAGGCATCCTATCATGAACTGCGCGCTTGGGAAACATCCGAGCTACTCCCTGCTCGTGAGCCTCCTCCTCTGTTTTTGCCTCCTCGGCTTCTTGCTCCATCAACGTCTCCTGTACCTCTTCTTCCTCGCCCTCCTCGGCACGCTCGGTGAGCGTCTCCAGCCCCTTACGGATGCTCAAGATTGTCTGGTCCACTTGCACTTGCAAACTGGTCAACTGCTCTTCCAATCCTCGTAGGGTCTCAGCAGCATAAGCATCTGCGCCATCGCGCAGTTGGTGCGCGCGCTCCTGGGCCTCGCGCTCAATTTCCCCTGCGCGCTCGTTCGCCAGTTGCAGCATCTCCTCATCATTAATCAGCCGCTCAGCTTCCTCGTGGGCCGCAGCAATGATTCGGCTGGCGTCCGCCTGCGCCTGCGCCAACACGCGCTCGCGCTCCTGATTCAACCGCCGAGCCTGCTTGATTTCTTCGGGCACCGCCGCGCGCATCTGGTCAATAAGTTGGAGTACCTCCTGTTCGCGCACCAGCACCCGGTTCCCAATCGGCATCCGTTGGCTGCTGGTGATCAGGTTTTCAAGGCGATCCACGAGATAAAGAATGTCCACAATGGTCCCTCCTTGCCACCAGCCGAGCAGCAGAAAAGAGCGCAGTGCGTTGCCCGCTGCGACATCAGTGGAATCTACTTATCGGGCAAACTTTCGTTGCAATGCCCGTGCCACCCCTGCCGACACCAGGCCGTTGGGGTCACCACCCAATTTCACTACCTCTTTGAGCAGGCTCGAACTCAAGAATAAATAGCGCGGCTCCGTCACCATCAGCATCACCTCGATCTCAGGGTCCAGCTTGCGATTCATCAACGCCTGCTGAAACTCCGCTTCAAAGTCCTGCACCGCGCGCAGCCCTTTCACGATCAGCTTTCCACCCACCTGGCGCACAAACTCTACCGACAGCCCTTCATATGGCAGCACCTGCACATTCGTCAGCCCTTTTTCCTCAATCGCCCCCTGCCAGAGTTGGACACGTTCCTCTGTAGTAAAGAGCAAATTTTTGGCCGGTGTCGCGTAGACCCCAACAATCAACTGATCGACCACGCGAGCGGCACGCATTGCTATATCCAAATGCCCGTTCGTCACCGGATCAAACGTCCCCGGATAGACCCCAATCAGTGGCCGTCTTGAATCACCAGCGTTCACAGTATCCGACTCTCTTTCCCCGCGTACTGAGGAAGCATAAGATGCCCAGCGTGAAGGAGGCCCGCCAGCGGCACCTCATAGCGTGCCTTGAGCCTATTAAACCATATGGCTTCTCGCCTGTCTATGCACGCCCAATGCACTCGCACTTCAGTCAAGCGGGGAGCAGCGAATTGATGATCGGCTTCTGCAAGAGGCCGATCAATGCCCAATGAAGCTTTGCCAGAAGCTGGCAACACGCTCGCGCAGCAGCCGATGCTCTTGCTTTTGCAGGTAGGGATCGGCTTCCCAAAGCCACTCGGCCTGCTTTCGTGATTCTTCTAGCAGCCGCGTGTCGGCCAGCGTGGCAACCCGCAGTTCTGGCATCCCACTCTGGCGCGTGCCAAAGAAATCGCCGGGGCCGCGCAGCTTCAGATCTTCTTCCGCAAGATCAAAGCCGTTTGTCGTGCGCTCGATCACGCTCAGGCGCTCCTGCGACTGCGGGCCGGCCCCCTCGCTGAGAACATAGCAATAGGACTGATGCTCACCGCGCCCCACGCGCCCGCGAAACTGGTGCAACTGCGAGAGGCCAAAACGATCTGCGTCCTCAATGACCATCACCGTCGCATTAGGCACATCAACACCCACCTCTACCACCGCCGTCGCCACCAGCACATCCAATTCGCCATCACGGAAGCGCCGCATCGCCTGTTCTTTCTCGCTGCTCTTCAGCCCGCCATGTACCAGCCCCAACCGCAGATCAGGAAACACCTGCGCGCGCAGGCGCTCATATTCAACTACCGCCGCCTTCGCCTCCAATGTCTCCGACTCCTCAATCAACGGGCAAATCACATACGCCTGGCGCCCCTGGGCGACCTGTTCGGCAATCACGCGATACGCCTCAGCACGCCGCGTGCCGGAACGCCAGCGCGTGATGATCTGCTGCCGCCCGGCGGGCATCTCATCCAGCGTCGAAACATCCAGATCGCCATAGAGCGTCAGCGCCAGCGTGCGCGGGATCGGCGTGGCCGTCATCACCAGCATATGCGGATTGTAGCCCTTCTGGCGCAGCGCGTCCCGCTGCTCGACCCCAAAACGGTGCTGCTCATCAACCACCACAAACCCCATGCGCGCAAAGCGAACCCCCTCCTGAATCAGCGCATGCGTGCCCACCACCACCATCGCCTCGCCCGATTCCACCGCCGCCAGCATACTGGCGCGCTCGCGCTGACGCTGGCTGCCAACCAGCAGCGCCACGCGAATGCCAAACGGCTCCAGCAGACGCGCAATGGTGCGGTAGTGCTGTTCGGCCAGAATTTCTGTCGGGGCCATCAGCACGCCCTGAAATCCATTGACCGCCGCCGTCAGTAACCCGCTGGCGGCGACCACCGTTTTGCCCGACCCCACATCACCTTGCAGCAGCCGGCACATCGGCTGCGGGCGTCCCAGATCGGCCAGCATTTCACGGATGACTCGCCGCTGCGCGTTGGTAAAGTGAAACGGCAGCGCCGCTTCAAACGGCTTATCAATTGAAATCTCCCAAAGCCTGGCGCGCACGCCGCCGTCGCTGCCCGGCATCATTGCAGTCGTCGCTGCAGAAGGGTCTGGGGCCGCTACCTTTGCAGCCACAAATTCGGCCTCCTCCGGCGCCACCTGCTCAAATACCAGACTCAAATCCACCTTGAGAGCAATACCCGCCGCGCTGGCGCTCCACTCGGCGCGCCGTGCCCTCATCCCCAACTGGATAAGAAATAACTCATCAAAGGCCAGCCGCTGCCGCGCCTTGACCAGCCGCCCCTCATTCTCTGGGTAGTGATACTGGCTCACCGCCTGCGGCAAGGACAGCAGCCCCAGCCGCGAGCGCACACTGGCAGGCAGAAACTCTGGCAATAATTCAGCACAGCGATCCACCGCCCATTTGGTATAGCGCCGCAGCGTCTTAGGATGCAGACCTTCGGTCAGCGTATACACCGGCACAAGCCGTCCCGTATTGACGAGATCACCCTGCTCCGGCAGTTCATGGCTGCGCACGTTAAACTCGACCTTATTGCCGAAGCGCTCTTTCGTGCCGGTCAGCACGATATAACTGCCGCG